>NZ_JBMDKH010000013.1:0-170501 GCF_057809615.1 Hydrogenophaga sp. FG152
TTCGAGGGGGGACGGCGTCTGGGGCCGGCGGAGCCGGACCCTCGACGCCCCTGGGTGACTGCCTCTCTCGCCGGACATCCGCATGAAGAAGCCGCGCTCCCCGAGCCCCCTGCCCACCGTGCCGATGGAAGGTGTGGACGAGTCCACCTGGATGGACGTGATCCAGAAGATGGACGAGGTCTACACCCGCCTGATCGACGACGAGGTCGAGCTGGAGAAAAAGAACGCCGAGCTGGAGCAGTCGCAGCAGTTCATCTTCAGCGTGCTGACCTCGATGTCGGACGTGCTGGTGGTGTGCGACGCGAACGGCGTGATCGAGCAGGCCAACGCCGCGCTGTGCGAGCTGACCGGCCGCCCCGAGGAACAGCTCAGCGGCACGCCGCTGTACGCGCTGCTGGCCGACGAGCCGAGCCGCGAGCTGGCGCGCGCCGCCATGGAGAAGGCCGACGCGCCGCGCGCGGGCGAGGCGATCGAGCTCAACCTGCTCGACCGCCAGGGCCAGGCCGTGTCGGTGGACGCCAACTGCACGCCGCGCATCGGCGGCAAGGGCCGGCGCGTGGGCACGGTGTGGGTGGGCCGGCCCACGGCCGAGCTCAAGCGCGCGTACCACGAGATGCGCGCCGCGCACGAGGCCCTCAAGCGCACGCAGCAGCAGCTGCTGCACTCGGAGAAGATGGCCTCGCTGGGCCAGCTGGTGGCGGGCGTGGCGCACGAGCTCAACAACCCGATCAGCTTCGTGCTGGGCAATGTGCACGCGCTCAGCAAGTACAGCGACCGCCTGCGCAGCTACATCGCGGCGGTGCACGCGAACGAGCCCGAGGCGGTGCTGGACGAGATGCGTCGCAAGCTGCGCATCGAGCACCTGCTGGCCGACCTGCCTTCGCTGATCGAGGGCACGCTGGAGGGCGCGCAGCGCACGGCCGACATCGTGCACGGGCTCAAGCGCTTCTCGGCCATGGACTCGGAAGAGCGCAAGCCGGTGAACCTGGTGGAGGTGATTCAGCGCGCGATCCACTGGGTGCAGAAAGGCCGCTCGGCACCGGTGGAGGTGCAGTGGCAGGCCGGCGAGACCTGCACGGTGATGGGCAGCGCCGGCCAGCTGCAGCAGGTGATGATGAACCTGCTGCAAAACGGCTTCGACGCCGTGGGCCAGCGCGAGGCGCCGCGCATCGTGGTGTCGCTGGAGCGCGCAGACGGCACCGTGCGCGTGACGCTGCGCGACAACGGCCCGGGCATCCCGCCCGAGCACCTGCTGCGCATCTTCGACCCCTTCTTCACCACCAAGCCGGTGGGCAAGGGCACGGGCCTGGGCCTGTCGATCAGCTACGGCATCGTGGAACAGCACGGCGGGCGGCTGAGTGCGCGCAACGCCGAGGGCGGTGGCGCGGAGTTCGTGCTCGAACTCCCTCAGGCGTAGCTCTCCGCCATCGCGTCCAGCGGCACCGGTTTCATCCGGCTCGCCTGGCCCGCGCTGCCGAAGGCCTCGAAGCGCTCCTTGCAGACGCCGCGCGCCGCCTTCTTGGCCGCCAGCAGCGCCTTGCGCGGGTCGAACTCGCTGCGCTCCTTCGCAAAGGTCTGGCGCATGGCGCCGGTCATGGCCAGGCGGATGTCGGTGTCGATGTTGACCTTGCGCACGCCGTTCTGGATGCCGCGGCGGATCTCTTCCACCGGCACGCCGTAGGTTTCCTTGATGTCGCCGCCGTGCTCGCGGATGATGGCCAGCCACTCCTGCGGCACGCTGGAGCTGCCGTGCATCACCAGGTGGGTGTTGGGCACGCGGGCGTGGATGGCGGCGATGCGGTCGATGGCGAGGATGTCGCCGGTGGGCTGGCGCGTGAACTTGTAGGCGCCGTGGCTGGTGCCGATGGCGATGGCCAGCGCGTCCACGCCGGTGCGGCGCACGAAGTCTTCGGCCTGTTCGGGGTCGGTGAGCATCATGTCGTGCGTGAGCTTGCCGGCCGCGCCCACACCGTCTTCCTCGCCGGCCTCGCCGGTTTCGAGCGAGCCCAGGCAGCCGAGCTCGCCTTCCACCGACACACCCACGGCGTGCGCGAGTTCGCAGACACGGCGCGTCACCGCGAGGTTGTAGTCGTAGGTGGCGGGGGTCTTGCCGTCCTCGCGCAGCGAACCGTCCATCATCACGCTGGTGAAGCCGGATCGGATCGACTGCATGCACACGGCCGGCGTGGCGCCGTGGTCCTGGTGCAGCACCACGGGCAGGTCCGGGTGGGCCTCGACAGCGGCCAGCACCATGTGGCGCAGGTAGGCCTCGCCCGCGTACTTGCGCGCGCCGGCCGAGGCCTGCAGGATCACCGGGCTGTCGGTCTCCTGCGCGGCCTCCATGATGGCCAGGATCTGTTCGAGGTTGTTGACGTTGAAGGCGGGCACGCCGTAGCCGTGTTCGGCCGCGTGGTCCAGCACCTGGCGAAGGGAAACGAGCGCCATGGGAAAGCTCCTGGATGAAGTGAAAGAAAAAGTCAGGCCGCGCGGCGTTCGAGGATCTCGAAGGCCGGCAGGGTCTTGCCTTCGAGCACTTCAAGGAAGGCGCCGCCACCGGTGGAGATGTAGCCCACGTCCTTCTCGATGCCGTACTTGGCGATCGCCGCCAGCGTGTCGCCACCACCGGCGATGCTGAACGCGCTGCTCTTCGCAATGGCGTCGGCGATGGCCTTGGTGCCGCCCTCGAAAGCCGCGAACTCGAACACGCCCACCGGGCCGTTCCACACGATAGTGCCGGCCTGCATCAGCTGCGCGGCCAGCTTCGCCGCCGTCTCGGGGCCGATGTCCAGGATCAGGTCGTCGTCCGCGACGTCCGTGGCCTTCTTCACCGTGGCCGGCGCATCCGCCGCGAAGGCCTTGGCCGTCACCACGTCGGTGGGGATCGGCACCTCCGCACCACGCGCCTTCATCGCCTCGATCACCGCCTTGGCCTCGTTCACCAGGTCGGCCTCGGCCAGGCTCTTGCCGATCTTCAGGCCCGCGGCCAGCATGAAGGTGTTGGCGATGCCGCCACCGACGATCAGGTTGTCCACGTTGTTCGCCAGGCTCTTGAGGATGGTCAGCTTGGTGCTGACCTTGCTGCCGGCGACGATCGCGACCAAGGGCCGTTTCGGGGCGGCCAGGGCCTTGGCAATCGCGTCCATCTCGGCGGCCAGCAGCGGGCCGGCCGAGGCGATGGGCGCGGTCTCGGCGATGCCGTAGGTGGTGCCTTCGGCGCGGTGCGCGGTGCCGAAGGCGTCGTGCACGAAGATGTCGCACAGCGCGCCCAGCTTCTTCGCCAGCTCGGGGCTGTTCTTCTTCTCGCCCACGTTGAGGCGGCAGTTCTCCAGCAGCACGACTTCGCCGGGGGCGACGGAGAAGTCGCCGTCGATCCAGTTGGCCACCAGGCGCACCGGGCGGTCCAGCAGCTCGCCCAGGCGCGCGGCCACGGGCGCGAGCGAGTCCTCGGGCTTGAAGGCGCCTTCGGTGGGGCGGCCCAGGTGGCTGGTGACCATCACCGCCGCGCCCGCGCCCAGCGCCATCTGGATGGCCGGCAGGCTCGCGCGGATGCGCGTGTCTTCGGTGATCTCGCCGCCGGGCGACAAGGGCACGTTGAGGTCCGCACGGATGAAGACGCGCTTGCCGCGCGCGAAGCCGCTCGCGCACACGTCACCGAAACGCAGCGCGCTCATGCGAGACCGCCCACGACGCGCGCCATCTCCAGGCACTTGTTGGAGTAGCCCCACTCGTTGTCGTACCAGCTCACGACCTTGATGAAGGTCTTGTCCAGCGCGATGCCGGCGTCGGCGTCGAAGATCGAGGTGCGCGTGTCGCCCCGGAAGTCGGTGGCCACCACCTTGTCCGTCGTGTAGCCCAGCACGCCCTTCAAGGCGCCTTCGCTCTGCGCCTTCATCTCCGCGCAGATTTCTTCGTAGGTCGCTTCCTTGTTCAGCTCCACCGTCAGGTCCACCACCGACACGTCGGAGGTCGGCACCCGGAAGCTCATGCCCGTGAGCTTCTTGTTGAGCTCGGGAATCACCACGCCCACGGCCTTGGCCGCGCCCGTGCTGCTGGGGATGATGTTTTCCAGGATGCCGCGGCCACCGCGCCAGTCCTTGTTGCTCGGGCCGTCCACCGTCTTCTGCGTGGCCGTGGCCGCGTGCACCGTGGTCATCAGGCCGCGCTTGATGCCCCACTTGTCGTTGAGCACCTTGGCGATCGGCGCCAGGCAGTTGGTGGTGCACGAGGCGTTGGAGATGATGGCCTCGCCCTTGTAGGTCTTGTCGTTCACGCCGAAGACGAACATCGGGGTGTCGTCCTTGGAGGGGGCCGAGAGGATGACCTTCTTCGCACCCGCGTCCAGGTGCTTCTGGGCCGTGACCTTGTCCAGGAACAGGCCGGTGGATTCGATGACCACGTCGGCACCGACTTCGTTCCACTTCAGGTTGGCGGGGTCGCGCTCCTGCGTGAGACGGATCTTCTTGCCGTTGACGATCAGCGTGTTGCCTTCGACCGAGACCGTGCCCTTGAAGCGGCCGTGCACGCTGTCGTACTGCAGCATGTAGGCCAGGTACTCGGGTTCGAGCAGGTCGTTGATCGCCACCACTTCGATGTCGTTGAAGTTCTGGATGGCGCTGCGCAGCACGTTGCGGCCGATGCGGCCGAAGCCGTTGATGCCGAGGCGGAGGGGTTGTCGGGTGGTCATGGTCAATGCAGAAGGGCGGAGATGTCGGGAATCACGCGGTCGGGCGCGCAGGCGGTGATGGGCTCGCCCATGTTGTAGCCATAGGGCAGGGCCCAGACGCGCACGCCGGCGTTGCGCGCGGTGGCCACGTCGATGGACGAATCGCCCACGAAGAGCGCGCGCTCCGGCGGCACCTGGAACAGCGACAGGCAGCTGTGGATGCCGGCGGGGTCGGGTTTTTTGGTGGGCAGGGTGTCGCCGCTGACCACGCGGTGAAACAGGGGCGCGAGGCGGTGCGCGTCCATCACGGTGGCGGTGTAGCGGCTTTCCTTGTTGGTGACGACGGCGAGCTTCACGCCGCGCTCGCGCAAGGCGGTGAGGGTTTCGCGCACCTGGGGGTAGAGCTGGCTGCGCGTACCGCAGCGGCGCTGGTAGTGGCGGTCGAACTCGGCGGCGATCAGCGGCAGGGCGCTGCTGGCGCGCACCACGTCCACCCCGGTCTTGCCGGCCGAGGCCAGGGCCTGGATCAGCAGTTCGCGCGTGCCGTGGCCGATCCAGCGCTCCACCTGCACCTGCGACACCGCGGGCAGCTCGAAGCGGATCAGGGTGTCGTTGACGGCGTCGCCGATCTCGCCAGCGGTGGCGACCAGGGTGCCATCGAGGTCGAACATGACGAGATCTGCAGCGCTCATGCCGCCACCGTCTCGATGCCCGCACGAACGCGCGGGCGCGGGTGCAGCAGCGCGCGCACCTCGTCGGCCACGCGGGCGGCGGTGATGCCGAAGTGCGCGTACAGGTCTTTCGCGGGGGCCGATTCGCCGAAGCTGCTCATGCCCACGACACGGCCTGTGCGGCCCACGTACTTGCGCCAGAAGTCGGGGTGCGCGGCCTCCACCGCCACGGCGGGCAGCGCGGGCGGCAGCACCGCGTCCTGCCAGGCGGCGTCCTGCCGGTCGAAGACGTTGGTGCAGGGCATGGAGACGACCCGCGTGGCGATGCCTTCGGCCGCGAGCGCGGTTTGCGCCTGCAGGGCCAGCACGGTTTCGGAGCCGGTGGCGACGATCACGGCCTGCGCGCCCGGCATGTCCGAGAGCACGTAGCCGCCGCGCTGCACGGCGGCGGCCCGGGTCTCGTCGCCCAGCGGCGGCAGGTTCTGGCGCGAGAGCGCGAGCGCGCTGGGGCCGTCGCGCCGCTGCAGCGCGTGGGCCCAGGCCACGGCGGTTTCGAGCGCATCGCCGGGCCGCCACACGTCCAGCCCCGGGATGAGGCGCAGGCTGGGCACGTGCTCCACCGGCTGGTGGGTCGGGCCGTCCTCGCCCAGGCCGATGCTGTCGTGCGTGAACACGTGGATGACCTGCAGCTTCATCAGCGCGGCCATGCGCACCGCGTTGCGGCTGTAGTCGCTGAAGGCGAGGAAGGTGCCGCCGTAGGGGATGAAGCCGCCGTGCAGGGCCAGGCCGTTCATGATGGCGGCCATGCCGAACTCGCGCACGCCGTAGCTCAGGTGGTTGCCGCCGGTGAAGCGCCCGGTCGCGTCGGGGCCGGCGGTGACGCAGCCTTTGAAGTTGGTGAGGTTGGAGCTGGTGAGGTCGGCGCTGCCGCCGAAGATCTCGGGCAGTTGCGGCGCCATGGCGTCGAGCGCGAGCTGGCTGGCCTTGCGCGTGGCGACGGCGTCGGTGCGCCGGCCCAGGGCCGCGACGAGCGCGGGCAGGCCGTCGGCAAAGCCCTCGGGCAGTTCACCCACGAGGCGGCGGTCGAAAGCGGCGGCTTCGGCCGGGTAGGCCTCGCGGTAGGCGGCGAAGCGCGCCTGCCAGTCGGTCTCCAGCGTGGCGCCGCGCTCGGTGGCGTTCCAGGCGGCGGCGATGTCGGCCGGGATCTCGAAGGGGGCGGCGGTCCAGCCCAGGGCTTCGCGGGTGGCCTGCACCTCAGCCGCGCCGAGCGCGGCGCCGTGCACCTCGTGGCCGCCCTGTTTGTTGGGCGAGCCCTTGCCGATCAGGGTCTTGCAGCAGATCAGCGTGGGCCGGCCTTCGGCCTGCGCGCTGGCGCTGCGCGCGCGCCGCAGCGCGGCGTCGACGGCGTCGGGGTCGTGACCGTCGACGCTGACCACGCGCCAGCCGTAGGCGGCAAAACGGCGCGGCGTGTCGTCGGTGAACCAGCCCTGCACGTGGCCGTCGATGGAGATGCCGTTGTCGTCGTAGAGCGCGATCAGTTTCGAGAGGCGCAGCGTGCCCGCGAGCGAGCAGGCTTCGTGGCTGATGCCTTCCATCAGGCAGCCGTCGCCGAGGAAGACGTAGGTGTGGTGGTCCACGATGGCGTGGCCCGGCCGGTTGTACTCGGTGGCGAGCAGCTGCTCGGCCAGCGCCATGCCGACCGCGTTGGCCAGGCCCTGGCCGAGCGGACCGGTGGTGGTTTCCACGCCGGGTGTCACACCGACCTCGGGGTGGCCGGCGGTCTTGCTGTGCAGGCGGCGGAACTGGCGCAGGTCGTCCATGGACAGCGCGTAGCCGGTGAGGTGCAGCAGCGCATAGAGCAGCATGGAACCGTGGCCGTTGGAGAGCACGAAGCGGTCGCGGTCGAACCAGTGCGGGTTCGCCGGGTTGTGGCGCAGGTGGCGGTTCCACAGCACCTCGGCGATGTCGGCCATGCCCATGGGCGCGCCAGGGTGGCCGGACTGCGCGGCCTCCACCGCGTCCACCGCGAGCAGGCGGATGGCGTTGGCCATGCGGCGCGCGAGGTCGAGGTTGGGGGGTTGCCGGGCGTTCATGCCATTGCCCTCTGCTTGCGCTCCATCATGCGCCAGATGAACGGCGTGAAGATGAGCTGCATCGCCAGTTCCATCTTGCCGCCGGGCACGACGATGGTGTTGGCGCGCGACATGAAGGAGTCGTGCACCATGCTCAGCAGGTACTGGAAGTCGATGCCCTTGGGCTTGGCGAAGCGGATCACGACGAAGCTTTCGTCGGGCGCCGGGATCTCGCGCGCGATGAAGGGGTTGGAGGTGTCCACGCAAGGCACGCGCTGGAAGTTCACATGCGTGTGCGCGAACTGCGGGCAGATGTAGTTCACGTAGTCGGGCATGCGGCGCAGGATGGTGTCGGTGACGGCCTCGGTGCTGTAGCCGCGCTTGGACTTGTCGCGCCAGAGTTTCTGGATCCATTCGAGGTTGATGACGGGCACGACGCCGATGAGCAGGTCGGGGTGCTGGGCGATGTTGACCTCGGGCGTGACCACGGCGCCGTGCAAGCCTTCGTAGAACAGCAGGTCGGTGTCTTGCGGCAGTTCCTGCCAGGGCGTGAAGGTGCCGGGCGCCTGTTTCCAGGGCGCGGCCTCTTCGGCGTCGTGCAGGTACTTGCGCGACTGGCCGGTGCCGCTGCGGCCGTAGCTGGCGAACAGCGCTTCGAGTTCGGGGAACAGGTTGTTCTCGGGGCCGAAGTGGCTGAAGTGGCCGTTGCCCGCGCGCTCGGCCTCGGCCTGGCGCTGCTTCATTTCCTGGCGGTCGTGGCGGTGGAAGCTGTCGCCTTCGATGAGGGCGGCGGTGACGCCTTCGCGACGAAAGATGTTCTCGAAGGTGCGGGTGACCGAGGTGGTTCCCGCGCCCGACGAGCCGGTGATGGCGATGATGGGGTGGCGCTCAGACATGGTGATGTCCCGTGGAGTTGAAGAATCGGTGCCGGCGCAGGTCAGACGCGGAACAGGCTGCGCTCGTGGAACAGGGGGTTGTCCAGGTCTTTGCGCGCCGGCGGCTCGGCGTGGTAGCGCTCGATGCGCTCGACCTCGTGCTTCGAGCCGAACACCAGGCCGATGCGCTGGTGCAGGCCATCGGGCTGCACGCCGAGCATGGGCACGCGCCCGGTGCTGGCGCGGCCACCGGCCTGTTCCATGATGAAACCGATGGGGTTGGCCTCGTACAGCAGCCGCAGGCGACCGGGCTTGGCGGGGTCCTTGCAGTCGCGCGGGTACAGGAAAACGCCACCGCGCATGAGGATGCGGTGCGCCTCGGCCACCATGCTGGCGATCCAGCGCATGTTGAAGTCCTTGGCGCGCGGGCCGGTCTTGCCGGCCAGGCATTCGTCCACGTAGCGCTTGACCGGGGCCTCCCAGAAGCGGCTGTTGGAGGCGTTGATGGCGAACTCCTGCGTGTCGGCGGGCACGGTGAGGTCGGGGTGGGTGAGCATGAACTCGCCCAGGTTGGGGTCGAGGGTGAAGCCGGTCACGCCGTTGCCCACGGTGAGCACGAACATGGTGGTGGGGCCGTAGAGCGCGTAGCCGGCGGCCACCTGCTGCGTGCCGGGCTGCAGGAAGTCGGCTTCGGTGACTTCGCGGTCTTCGCCGGCCGGCGCGCGCAGCACCGAGAAGATGCTGCCCACGGAGACGTTCACGTCGATGTTGCTGGAGCCGTCGAGCGGGTCGAACACCAGCAGGTACTTGCCGCGCGGGTAGGTGCTGGGGATCTGGTACGGCGCGTCCATCTCTTCGGAGGCCATGCCCGCGAGGTGGCCGCCCCACTCGGTGATGCGCAGGAAGTAATCGTTGCTCAGCACGTCGAGTTTCTCCTGCGTTTCGCCCTGCACGTTGACCGAGCCGCCGGCGGCGGCGGCGTGGTTGCCCAGCACGTCGCCCAGGGCCCCGAAGGCCACGGCGCGCGCGATGGCCTTGCAGGCCATGGCGACGTCGAGGATGAGGGCGTTGAAATCGCCGCTGGCTTCGGGGAAGCGGCGGCGTTCTTCGATGAGGTACTGGGTGAGGGTCTTGCGGCCGGTCAGTGGCATGGCGTGGTTCTCCGCGGGGCGTTGCTGGAATGGAAGTCCGGGGTGGCGGCGGCGTGGCGCATCGCGCTCATGACGCCGTGGTAGCCGCCCGCCGCGTCGGCGGCGCCGAAGATGGCGCTGCCGGCCACGCAGATGTCGGCGCCGGCCTGGACGATCTCGCCGATGTTGTCCAGCTTCACGCCGCCGTCCACCTCCAGCCAGATGGGCTGGCCGCCGGTGGCGGTGTGGGCGTCGATGCGGCGGCGCGCTTCGCGCAGCTTGTGCAGGGTGTGGGGGATGAAGGCCTGGCCGCCGAAGCCCGGGTTGACACTCATCAGCAGCACCAGGTCCAGCTTGTCCATGACGTGGTCCATCCAGGCCAGCGGCGTGGCGGGGTTGAGCGCGAGGCCGGCCTTGCAGCCGTGCGAGCGGATCAGCTGCAGCGTGCGGTCCACGTGGCGCGAGGCCTCGGGGTGGAAGCTGATGCAGTTGGCGCCGGCCTTGGCGAACAGGGGGACCAGCGCGTCCACCGGCTCCACCATGAGGTGCACGTCGATGGGGATCTGCACGTGCGGGCGGATGGCTTCGCAGACCTGCGGGCCGATGGTGAGGTTGGGCACGTAGTGGTTGTCCATCACGTCGAAGTGCACGAAGTCGGCGCCGGCGGCTTCGATGGCGCGCACCTCTTCGCCCAGGCGCGCGAAGTCGGCCGAAAGGAGGGAGGGCGCCAGGCGCACGGCGGGCGACGGGTTGAACTTGGGCGGGCGGGACATCGTGGGGCGACGCTGTGTTTTGAAAAGAAAGGGGGCTCAGGCCGACTCGAACAGCGTGGTGCCGGCGTGCCAGCGCCGCAGCGCGTCCACGGTGACCCAGCGCTGCTCCATGCCGGCCACGCCGCTGGGCAGCAGCTGGTTCACGTCGCCCAGGTGGGGCAGCACGAGCAGGGCGTCGTCGAAGCGGTGGTCGGCGGTGTGCACGGTGGGCGTGACCAGGGTCTGCAGGCCGGCGGCGGTGGCCGCGCGCAGGCCGTTGGCGGAGTCCTCGAAAGCCAAGCAGGCGCTGGCCGGCAGCCTCATGGCGGCGAGCACCTGCTGGTAGACCAGCGGGTCGGGTTTCTTGCGCGGCGCGGTGGACGCGTCGCCGATGGCGGCAAAGTGGCGCTTCCAGTCGGGGCCGAGCGGGGTGCGCAGCAGGGCGTCGATGTTGGCGGGTGTGGTGGTGGTGGCGATGGCCAGGCGCAGGCCGCCGGCCAGGGCTTCGCGCAGGAGGCGCAGCACGCCGGGGCGCAGCGCGAGCTGGCCGCCGCTCACGCGGCTTTCGTACAGGCGCGTCTTGATGGCGTGCACGCGCTCGATGGTGGCTTGCGCGGCCTTGCCGCCGGCCACGTCGGGCTCGACCATGCGCCAGTGGTGGGCGATGCGTTCCTTGCCGCCCGAGACCTGCAGCAGGCGGGTGTAGGTGGCGTCGTCCCAGTGCCAGTCCAGGCGCACTTCGGCGAAGGCGTCGTTGAAGGCAGCGCGGTGCGCGGCCTCGGTGTCGGCCAGGGTGCCGTCCACGTCGAAGATGAGGGCCTCAAGCATGGCCGGCCCCTTCTGCTTCGCTGAACAGGCGGCTGGCCAGGATGTCGGGCGCCTGCAGGGTGGTGAGTTCTTCGGCGGTGAGCTCGCGCTGCGGCTGCGCGAACAGGCGGCTGGCCTGGCGCAGGCGCGCGCGGTCCAGCGCGTTGCGCACGCTGCGCGCGTTGGCGAAGTGCGGCTGCTGCAGGCGCAGGCCCAGGTAGCGCTCGAAGGCCTCGGCGGCCTCGGGGCTGAAGCGGTAGTTCTGCTCGGCCAGCATCTGGCGCGAGATCTGCATCAGCTCGCCGGCATCGTAGTCGGGGAAGGTGAGGTGGTGCGCGATGCGCGAGCGCATGCCGGGGTTGGACTGGAAGAAGGTGTTCATGCGGTCCTCGTAGCCTGCAAGGATCACCACCAGGTCGTCGCGGTGGTTCTCCATCACCTGCAGCAGGATCTCGATCGCCTCCTGGCCGTAGTCGCGCTCGTTCTCGGGGCGGTAGAGGTAGTAGGCCTCGTCGATGAAGAGCACACCGCCCATGGCGCGCTTGAGCACCTCGCGCGTCTTGGGCGCGGTGTGGCCGATGTACTGGCCCACCAGGTCGTCGCGCGTGACGGCCACCATGTGGCCCTTGCGCACGTAGCCCAGGCGGTGAAGGATCTGCGCCATGCGCAGGGCCACGGTGGTCTTGCCGGTGCCGGGGTTGCCCGAGAAGCACATGTGCAGGCTGGGCGGCTGCGAGGGCAGGCCCAGGTGGGTGCGCAGCTTGTCGATGACGAGCAGCGCGGCGATGTCGCGCACGCGCGCCTTGACGGGGGCCAGGCCCACGAGCTCGTCGTCCAGTTCCTGCAGCACGGCCTCGACCTGGGTGTCGGCCAGCACCGCACCGACCGAGCGCGCGGGCGGTTGGGCCGGCGCGGCCACCGATGCCGCCGCGGTGGTCACGGCGGCATCGGTCGGTGGCGGCGGCGTGCTGCCGGGGATGAGGTACGACATGGCGGCGCTCTCCCCTTCGCTCAGGCGGCGGTGTCGCGGTAGCGTTCACCTTCGGGGCGGTCGGTGCCGTAGCCGCGCGTGGTGTAGCGCAGGCTGCGGCCGTTGACCTCCTGGCGCTCCAGCATGAAGCCGGGTTCGCTGGTCGGGCGGTTGACGATGAAGCTCATGGCGATGGTCTCGACGTTGCGCGTGGAGTCGAAGGCCATCATGCGGATGTAGTGGCGCGGGAAGGCTTTGCGGCAGGCCTGCAGCTCCTGCAGCACGCCGGCGGCGTCGTGCAGGTCGAACATGGGGTGGCCGTACATCGACCAGTAGGTGTTGCGCGGGTGCGGGTCGTCGGTGTACTCGACGCTCCAGGCGTAGCCGCGCTTGAGGCCGTATTCGATCTGCGCGGTGATCTCCGGGTCCGTCAGGTCGGGCAGGAAGCTGAACTGGCCTTGCGTGATGCGGCCGGTGGCGTTGGTCATCATGGTGAGGAACTCCAAAAGATTCAAAGGTGTGGGCCAGAGGTAGCGCCTTCCAGAGGTACCGAGGAACCGGCTTTGCCGGGCCTCTGGTGCCGTCCCCCTCCCGCCGAAGGCGAGAGAGGGGGAAGCCGCGCAGCGGCGCAGGGGGTGTTACGCCGCCACCGGGGTGGCCACGTAGTCGCTGCTGTCCGTGCTCTGGTAGTTGAAGCTGATCTCGCCCCAGGTATCGAGCGCGGCCTTGAGCGGGCTGCAGTGCTGCGCGGCCTGCTTGAGGATGGAGGGGCCTTCCTGCAGCAGATCGCGCCCTTCGTTGCGCGCTTTCACCATGGCTTCGAGCGCCACGCGGTTGGCCACCGCGCCGGCCTGGATGCCCATGGGGTGGCCGATGGTGCCGCCGCCGAACTGCAGCACCACGTCGTCGCCGAAGAGCTCGATCAGCTGGTGCATCTGGCCGGCGTGGATGCCGCCCGAGGCCACGGGCATGACCTTCTTGAGGTCGGCCCAGTCCTGGTCGAAGTAGAGGCCGCGCGGCAGATCGGTCCTGGTGTAGCTGTCGCGGCAGACGTTGTAGTAGCCCTGCACGGTGAGCGGGTCGCCTTCGAGCTTGCCCACCGCCGTGCCGGTGTGCAGGTGGTCGCAGCCCGCCAGGCGCAGCCACTTGGCGATCACGCGGAAGCTCACGCCGTGGTTCTTCTGCCGCGTGTAGGTGCCGTGGCCCGCGCGGTGCATGTGCATGATCATGTCGTTCTTGCGGCACCAGTTGGCCATGCTCTGGATGGCGGTGTAGCCGATCACCAGGTCCACCATCACGATCACCGAGCCCAGCTCCTTGGCGAACTCGGCGCGCTCGTACATGTCTTCCATGGTGGCGGCGGTCACGTTCAGGTAGCTGCCTTTGACTTCACCGGTTTCGGCGCTGGCCTTGTTGACCGCGTCCATCACGAACAGGAAGCGGTCGCGCCAGTGCATGAAGGGCTGCGAGTTGATGTTCTCGTCGTCCTTCATGAAATCGAGCCCGCCCTTGAGGCCTTCGTACACCACGCGGCCGTAGTTGCGACCCGAAAGCCCCAGCTTGGGCTTGGTGGTGGCGCCCAGCAGCGGGCGGCCGAACTTGTCCAGGCGCTCGCGCTCGACCACCAGGCCGGTGGGCGGGCCCTTGAAGGTCTTCACGTAAGCCACGGGGATGCGGATGTCTTCCAGCCGCGCGGCCTTCAGCGGCTTGAAGCTGAAGACGTTGCCGATCAGGCTCGCCGTCATGTTGGCGATGGAGCCTTCCTCGAACAGGATCAGGTCGTAGGCGACCCAGGCGAAGTACTCGCCCGGGCGGTTGGGCACGGGCTGGACCTTGTAGGCCTTGGCGCGGTAGCTGTCGCAGGCGGTGAGGCGGTCGGTCCACACCACCGTCCAGGTGGCGGTGCTCGACTCGCCGGCCACGGCGGCGGCGGCTTCCTCGGGGTCCACGCCGTCCTGCGGCGTGATGCGGAACAGGCAGAGCGTGTCCGTGTCCTTGGGCACGTAGTCGGGCATCCAGTAGCCCATCTGCTTGTACTTGAGCACGCCCGCGCTGTAGCGCTTCTTGGCGTCGGTGATCTCGGTTGAACCAGTGGGGGCGTTGCTCATCGGTGGCTCCAAAAGTGGGGTTTGTCTGGGGTGGAGCGGACTGTAGATTTCGGTCTGAATAAAGTAAATTCACGATTTCTTGTAAGTCGATTAAGGAATTACTGAATGAAGAACGCCACCTTCCGGCAGTTGCGCGTGTTCAGCGAGGTGGCGCGCCACCTCAGCTTTGCGCGGGCGGCGCAGGTGCTGCACCTCACGCCGCCGGCGGTGACGATGCAGGTCAAGGAACTGGAAGGGCACGTGGGCATGCCGCTCTTCGAGCGCAACGGCCGCAAGGTGGCGCTGACCACCGTGGGCGAGTACATGCTGGTCTACGCGAGGAAGGTGCTGGCGACGCTGAAGGACGCGGAGGACGCGGCCGCGCGGCTGCAGAAGCTGGAGACCGGCACGCTGGTGATCGGCATGGTGAGCACGGCCAAGTACTTCCTGCCGCACCTGCTGGCCGAGTTCCGGCGCGAGCACGGCAGCATCGACATCCGCCTGGCGGTGAGCAACCGCGAGCAGCTGGTGAAGATGCTGCACGCCAACGAGGTGGACATCGCGATCATGGGCCGCCCGCCCAAGGAGCTGGCCACGCGCGCCGAGCCCTTCGCCGCGCACCCGCACGTGTTCGTGGCGCCGGTGGACCACCCGCTCGCGCGCGCGGGCCATGTGCCGGCGGCGCTGCTGCGCGAATACGACTTCATCGTGCGCGAGCAGGGCTCAGGCACGCGCGCGGCGCTGGAGAAATTCCTGGCCGACGAGCACGTGGAGCTGCGCGTGATCATGGAGATGGCGAGCAACGAAACCATCAAGCAGGCCGTGATGGCCGGCATGGGCCTGAGCTTTCTGTCGCTGCACACCATCGGCCTGGAGCTGAGCAACCAGCTGCTGACGGTGCTGGACGTGGAGGGCGCGCCGGTGGTGCGCGCCTGGAACGTGGTGCACACGCAGTCCAAGCTGCTTTCACCGGCGGCGGAGGCGTTCCGCTATTTCGTGCTGGAGCGCGGGGAGGCTTATCTGGCGGAGAGCTTTCCGGTGGTTGGATGAGTTTGCGACGCAGCCTCTGCTTGCACTTCAAGTCGAAGCAGACGGTGTTCTAGCCGATGACAGTTGGCGCAAAGACACGCTAGGTCTTGAAGCGACGTCTTGTGACCATCCGCCATGTCCGCAACGTGTGTCTTGCGATGGTGGACTTCTATGCATGCATCCGCATGGCGGCTCTTGTACTCGTCAACAGGGTCTTTGCCGCAGCGCTCGCAAAACAGCTTGCCGCCATGCTTTCTGCGGAACTCCGCCTTTTTTGCTTCCCGCAATCCAGACGCTCGTTCCCGCTGGAGATGGAGACGCACTTTTGGCGTGCCTTCAAGCCATTCCGGGTCGGAGCTTTTTGGCTGTGACTGATCTCCCACTCCGACTTCTGACGAGTTCTTAGGAACGATGAGATAGCCCGCGGCTTCCAGGGACAAAAAGCATGGTGTGTCTACGCCTGCGGAAAAGTGCTTTGGCGTGGCTTTAAAACCAAGTGCTTCTGAGAGGGCAATTCCAAACACCGCCTTAGGCGGTAGACGAGAACCATCGTGCAGAAGCAAATCGTAGTTTGTTGATTCGTCGAAACCATGATCCGTGAATCCGGTTCGAAATCGTTCCACCGCATTCCAGAGGTGCTCCGCTGTGACCTTCGATAGCTCTGAGGCAGGTAAGCGCTGTTGAGTTCGAAGATCTGCTGCCACAGGCACTGCCTTCAACCATCGGATGAGTTCACTACTCTTAGAGCCTGCACGGATCAGCAAGCGAATGCGCTTGGTCGAATTGCCATTCTTCGACTTCGAGGTGGGTTTGCGCGCCATACCTTGCATTCGCCGGGACATCAAGCTCACCATTTGGGGTGCCGGCATATTGCATTCACTGGTATGAAGAATGACCCTTTCCTCCAGCGGCATGGCTTGCACCTGAGCGCTGTCGAGCCAAGCGCGATCAACGGGCCATCCCACAGCTGCTAGCCGTCTTATAAGAAGCGTGAGAGCTCTCGAATAGTCGAGATTCGTCCCATTCTTAGCTTTGCTTCCGCCCCGGCTATGAAAAACGATGTTGTCCGCATCCAAGTCGAATCGCGCATCTAGCAGCGATCCATCGTCACTCAACAGCTGAAACGGCATAGTGGTCTCCTTTATTGACGCAGTATCGCGCTCTCAAGGCGGCGGCACATCGCAGCACTATGGTTCGTTGTCATGTGTGGCATCAACATTTAGCTTGAGCGCAGAACCCGCTAGCTATACTTCCAGAGTCACGTCAAAAACAGACGTGATCGGGTCTAGGAAGCCTGAGACATCCGCATGCGTCGCAAGCCGCATTGCCCGCTGCCCGCAGAAGCTCTGTGGCTTGTTTGTTCTTGCCGCCGCTCCATTGATTTGGAAGGCGGCCTTTGCAAGCAACATCGCTGGAGCTCTATGACCAAACGCACTCCTCAAGGCGCCATCGCCGCCAAGCCGCAACACCCCAGAACCCCCAGCCTCGCCGTGTTGGCTGCCGATCAGGTGATGCACCTGAGCATGACGCTCGACGCTTATCACGCTCTGGAAAAACTCGTCACGCCTCTGTACGCCATCGAGGTCGACGAGGGTGTGGCCCCTTCCAGGGCAGAGCTAGGTTCGCTGCTGCGCATCGTCAACGCGGAGTTACAGCAGATGGTGAACCAGCTGAGCGACACCACCGCCATGCTGCAAACCGCCTCCAAGGGGCCGGTCTCATCGCCCTGAGGTGGCCTGGGTTTTCCACCCAGGGCACGGCGGCGTGGCTGGGCGCGTGCGGGCGAAGGCGGTGAAACAGGCCCTCGCCGCTCGCCGCCTCTCCAGCTCCCTCGTGAAAATTGCCACAACTCCTACACCGCGATCGCGCTGGCCGTCATATTCTTGCCGCGCAACAGTGGCAGCATGTGCGAAAGAAGTTTCAAGTGCATGCGACCCACCCCTTGTCCAATCGCCTCTGGGAGTGCTTTCGTGTTTATCTACAAGATTTTTGGTGAACAACCCGGCTTTGCCGAAGGGTTGATTTTCAACAGCTGCGTGAAGAATCTGCAGGACCAGCCGGACCTCTGGCTCGACGAGTGCCCGTACCTCTACCCGCGTTCGTCCTCCCGGCTGCCCGAAGGCTTGCGCGTGGTGCAACTCGGCACTGCCGAAGATCGCACGCCCCACCAACCCAGCCCCCCGCGCTGGATGCTGGCCGCCTGATCCCCCGGCCCTTCGCCCCTCCCTCGCGGGGGGGCTTTGCCGTGTGGGACGTCTCCTACACGCGCATTTTTGCTCTTCCTACAACGACGCCCGAGGTTCAAATCCACACTCGTTTCCTGCTGTCACGGACCGTTACCGTTGATTCAAGGAGATGGCGATGAAAGAATTTTTCAAGCTGTGCGTGATCACCGTGGCCGGCATGGCGGCCATCGCCTCCATCCTGCATCTGGCGGTGGCGCTGGGGCAGAATGAATCGCCCTGGAACGCGCTGATCTACCTCGGCATCTCCAGCGGTGCCCTGGGTTTGATGGGCCTCCTGGACACGGCACAACGCCTCGATCAGCAGATGAGCAACGCGCCAGAGGCCTCAACCTGACGGCTTCTTCGGACCGTGTTGGCGGTGCCAGTCCTTGAGTGAAAAATCCGGGTACGCGTCAAAACGCTGGTCGCCTTTGCGGCCTTCCACACGAACCCATGGGGCCTTGGAGCCCAGCATGATGTGCACGTGGGCTGGCGGCTCGGGCAAAGGCGTGTCGATGGCGCCTGCATGCGGGTGCACCAGGTCGGGCCAGCTCGGGTCGTACAGCCAGAGCGCGGTGCCGCAGTGCCCGCAGAAGTGCCGCTGGCCGGTGCTGTGCCGCGCCTCGTCACCTTCCTGGATGGTGGCCTGGTAAACGCGCAAGTAGCGCTTGCCCGTCACCTTCAGGGTGCGGTGGTCGGCGCCCAGGTTGATCGCGTAACCACCGGTGCCCGCCGTCTTGCGGCAGATGGAGCAATAACACCGCATGAACGGCACGGGCTCGGCCGAGTCGACCGAGAAGCGCACGCGGCCGCAATGGCAAGAGCCTTCGAGCTTCATGGCGTTCTCCTTGCAAACCCCCATTGGGCCTGTCCGACGCCCCGAAGGCTGTCGGACAACGCCTGATCGGGACCAGCGGGCCTACCGCCCCAGCTGCGCCAGCGCCGCCTGCAGCCCCTGCAGGCCGCCCACGCGCTGGTCGTTGATGAAGATCTGCGGCATCTGCCGCACCGAAGGCCCGCACTTCTCGTAGAACGCGATGCGCTCCGCCTCGTCGTCGATCTTGATTTCCTCGAAACCGAGCGAGCGGGACTTGAGCAGCATCTTGGCCGACTCGCATTGCGGGCAGGCGGACTTGGAGTAGACGACGATTTTGAGTGACATGGCCCGGAGTTTACGGGCCGCCCCCAAGTCCCCTCAGTCGATCTGGATCTTCGCGTCGCGCACGATGCGCGCGTAGGTCGCGATTTCCTTGGTGATGTAGGGCGCGAACTGCGCCGGGCCCATGGGCGCGGCGACGAAGCCCTGCGCACCGAGGCGCTCCGTCACCAGGGCCGAGCGCATGGCCTTGGCGCTTTCTTCGGTGAGGCGTTTGCTGATCGCCTCGGGCAGCTTGCCCGGCGCCCACAGGCCGTACCAGGTCACCATCTCGAAGCCGGCAATGCCGGACTCGGCCACCGTGGGCACGTTCGGCATGCTGGGCAGGCGCGCCTTGGTGGTCACGGCCAGGGCCTTGAGCTTGCCGCTGGCGATGTGCGGCGCGGTGGACGGCAGGGCGTCGATGATCACGCTGATCTGGCCGCCGAGCAGGTCGTTCAGGGCGGCGGCCGTGCCGCGGTAGGCGACGATGGGCATCTCCAGCTTGCCGCCGAACTTGATGGCTTCGAGCGAGACGTGCATGGGCGAACCGATGGCCGAGGTGCCCAGGCTGAAGCCCTGCGGCTTGGCGCGCGCGGCTTCAAGGAAGTGCTTGAGGTCGTCGGCCGGCACGCTGGGGTGCGCCGCCACCACCATGGGCACCGAGCCCAGGAACGACACCGGCGTGAAATCCGTGACCACGTCGTAGGGCACCTTGCGCACCATGAGCGGGTTGGCGATCAGCGTGGGGGACTGCACCAGCAGGGTGTAGCCGTCGGCCGGGGCCTTGGCCACGAGGTCGCTGCCGATGACGCCGCTGGCGCCGGCGCGGTTCTCCACCACGAAGGGCTGCCCCATCTGCTCGGTGAGGCGCTGCGCGAGCACACGCGCCACCAGGTCCACCGTGCCGCCGGGCACGTACGGCACGATGATGCGCACCGGGCGGTTGGGGTAGGTCGGGGCCTGCGCGTGCGCGCCGAGGCCGGTGGCGGCGAGCAGGCCGGCCAGCAGCGCGCGGATCCATGGTTTCGTCATCGTCGTGTCTCCTTGAAAGGTGGGTGTGGCGACTAGCAGCAGGGCATCTTCAACAGGCGCAGCGCGTTGCGGAAGTAGATGCCTTCCCGCTCTTCTTCAGGCAGGTTCAGCGAGTCGATGGCTTCGGGGATGGTGCGGATGAACATGGGGCCGCCCTCCGGATCGAAGGGGCAGTCGGAGGCGAACACCACCTGCTTCGCACCGAAGAAGTCGAGCCCGCAACGCAGGCCGGAGCGGCCGCCGGCCAGCGCCGTATCGGCGTAGAACATGCGGAAGTAGTCGATCGGGCGTTTGGCCATGCGCTTGAGCAGGCCTTCGTAGTCTTCGTCCGAGGTGCGGCTGCCGAACTGGTCCAGGCCGGGGCCGACGCGCCCGTCGAAGAACGGGATCATGGCGCCCATGTGGTGGGTGATCACCTTGAGCCCGGGCAGCCTGTCGAAGAAGCCGGAGAACACCATGCGCGTCATGGCCGCGCTGGTCTCGTAGGGCCAGCCGAAGGTCCACCAGATCTCGAACTTGGACTTCTTCTCCGAGGCGTAGTCGGCCATGTTCGCGCCACGCGCGGGGTGCATCCAGACCGGCACGTCGTAGGTGTTCACGGCGGCCTCGAAGATGGGCCAGAACTCGGGCTCGTCCAGCGGGCGGCCGTTCACGTTGGTGAAGACCTGGATGCCGCGCGCGCCCAGCACCTTGATGGCGTATGCCATCTCTTCCAGGCAGGCCGCCGGGTTGTTCATGGGCAGCGAGGCCACGAAGGCGGGGAACTTGTCCGGGTGCGCGTCGCGGATCTTGGCCATCTCCTCGTTGGCCAGGCGGGCCAGCGCGGGCGAGTCTTCGGGGCCGGCGATCAGCTCGATGGGCGGGTTCGACAGCGTGAGGATCTGCTGGTACTCCGGAAAGCCTTCCATCATCTTCAGGCGCGCGTCCAGGTCGTACAGCACCGGAATGGTCAACCAGCGCTTGATGGCACCCTTGTCCTTGGCCAGCTCGGCCATGCGCTCGAAATACTTGCGCGGCAGGATGTGGGCGTAACTGTCGATCTTTCGCATGGGCTTTTCTCGCTCTTTATTCACCATTTGGAGAATTGTAGGGCAAAGAAAAGGGGCGAGAAGCCCCTGGTTTTCCCTGAGCGGTGAAGAAAGCCGTCAGGCGAGCACGAAAGCCGAGATCACCTCGGTGATGTGGGCCAGGCGCTGCGCGAGCTGCTTGGGCGCCTTGAAGTCGCGGTTGAAACCGGCCGAGAGGGTGTGGATGTTGGAGAGGTAGAAGTAGGAGCAGCCGGCGATGGTGATGTAGAGCTGCACCGGGTCGATGCCGGCGCGGAACAGGCCCGCTTTCTGGCCGCGCTCCAGGATGTCGCCGAGCGATTGCACCAGCGGCGAGTTCAGCTCGCGGATGCGCTGCGAGCCATGCAGGTGGCGCGCCAGGTGCAGGTTTTCGCTGTTGAGCAGGGTGATGAACTCGGGGTGGGCGATGTAGTAGTCCCAGGTGAATTCCACCAGCCGGCGCAGCGCGATCAGCGGCGGCATGCCTTGCAGATCCAGGTACAGCTGGGCGTTGCGGATCTCGGCGTAGACACTTTCCAGCGCGGCAGCGAAGAGGCCGTCCTTGTCCTTGAAGTAGTAGTAGACGAGCTTCTTGTCCACCGCCGCCTGCTCGGCGATGCGCTCCACCCGCGCGCCGCCCAGGCCGGCGCGGGCGAACTCCTCGCGCGCGGCCACCAGGATGGCGGCCTTGGAGCGCTCGGCGTCGCGGATCCTGGTCTCGGAGGGGGCCTTTCTGGCGGTCACGGCGGGGGTCCTTGTGCGGGGGAAACGGGGGCGGGCAATGCCGCCACAGCGTACCCGAACTCCTCCGCAAAGCCCTTTATTCACTCAATGGTGAATAAAGGGCTTTGCCAGGGCGCACCGCCAGGCGCCACAGGCGCGCGGCGCGGCCGATGAAGAAACCCGTGAACGCGCCGTACAGGGCGGCGACGCACAGCACGTACGGCGTGTCCCGGACCAGCTGCGGCGCCATGGTGAGATCGACCCCGACCACGTACTTCACCAGAAAGATGCCCACGATCAACCCCAGCGGGACGGCGCTGCCCGGCAGGCGGTACAGGCGCCGCGCCGGGTCGTACCGGGCGCCATCGGCGCGGCCGCGCGCGACCAGGGCGAAGGCCAGCACCGCGGCGATGAGCCAGGCCGAAACGGCCAGGGCCAGGTGAGGCGTCGCCCCGAAGGCCGATACCGTGCCCGAGACCGAGAAGAGCATCATCGCCAAGGGCATCAGCGACACGCGGGCCAGGCTGGCGCTGCGCTCGCGCAGCTGGCTGGCGCCCAGCGCGAGCAGCGCCACGAGCAGGCCCCACACCCACGACGGCGTCTGGCGCAGGACAGGGACCACGGCTTCGGGGTGGTTGGCGAGCAGTTGCAGCAGCATGGTGGGCTCCGCGAGAGGGGGTGGATGGAGGCCGCACTGTGCCGGGCGCGGACACGACTGGCGAGCAGATTGCGACGAAACGGCGTGGGTGCGGCGCGAAAAGCCGTCTGCCGAGGGTGGGCGGTGGCGTCCGGGTCGGACGCCTCCGACAAACGGCCCCGCCAGGCACCCCCTGTTGCTGCGCCTCCAACCGTGTCAAGCTGTATGTCACCGGACCCTCGCTTGATCCGGCAACTTCAAGAGTGCGCCAGTGAACAAAACCTCCGAGTTCGTGAGCGTGCGCGGCGCACGCGAACACAACCTGAAGAACGTGGATGTCGACGCGCCCCGCAACGCGCTGGTCGTCTTCACCGGCATCTCAGGCTCCGGCAAATCCTCGCTGGCCTTTGGCACGGTCTATGCCGAGGCGCAGCGGCGCTACTTCGACTCGGTATCGCCCTACGCGCGCCGGCTGATCGACCAGGTCGGCACGCCCGATGTGGACAGCATCGAGGGCCTGCCGCCTGCCGTGGCGCTGCAGCAGCCCAGGGGCTCGGCGGGCTCGCGCTCCACGCTCGGTTCGGTCTCCATGATCTCCAACATGCTGCGCATGCTGTACTCGCGCGCAGGCCTGTACCCGCCGGGCCAGCCCATGCTGTTCGCCGAAGACTTTTCGCCCCACACGCCCCAGGGTGCCTGCCCGGTCTGCCAGGGGATGGGATTCGTCTACGACGTGACCGAGAAGGCCATGGTGCCCGACGACACGCTGAGCATCCGCGAACGCGCCATCGCCGCGTGGCCGCCCGCCTGGCATGGGCAGAACCTGCGCGACATCCTGGTCACGCTGGGCTACGACGTCGACACGCCGTGGCGCGATCTGCCCAAGAAAGACAGGGACTGGATCCTGTACACCGAAGAGCAGCCCACCGTGCCGGTGTACGCCGGCTTCACCCCGGCCGAGACGCGGGCCGCGTTGCGCCGCAAGATGGAGCCGAGCTACCAGGGTACTTTCACGGGCGTGCGCAAGTACGTGTTGCAGACCTTCGCCACGACCTCCAGCGAACTGATGAAGCGCCGCGTGGCGCGCTTCATGTCCGGCACGGTGTGTCCTTCGTGCCAGGGCAAGCGCCTGAAGGCAGAGGCGCTCTCGGTGACCTTCGCCGGCCTGGACATCGGCGAGCTCTCCCGCTTGCCATTGACGCGGCTCGCGCAGGTGCTTGAACCGGCGGCCGCCGGCCGGCTCGCATCCCCCTCGGCGCCAACGGCCACCCCCAGGGGCCGCGCCGGCCGGGCCGTGGCCCCGCGCCCGGGTCATGAAGGCGCGCCCGACGTGCGGCGAACGCCCCACCTCTCGGAAGAGAAACGCATCGCCGCCCAGCGGATCGCCCAGAACGTGCTGGAGCGCGTCAAGACCTTGGAGGACATCGGCCTGGGCTATCTTTCGCTCGACCGGCAGACACCCACCCTGTCGTCGGGCGAACTGCAGCGCGTGCGGCTGGCCACGCAGATCCACGCGAATCTCTTTGGCGTGCTCTATGTGCTCGACGAGCCCTCGGCAGGCCTTCACCCCGCCGACGGCGTGGCGCTGCTGGCGGCGCTGGACCGCCTCAAGCGCGCCGGCAACTCGCTCTTCGTGGTCGAACACGATCTCGCGGTGATGAAACACGCCGACTGGATCGTGGACGTGGGCCCCGAAGCGGGCGAGAACGGCGGGCGCGTGCTGTACAGCGGTCCGCCGGCGGGCCTGCGCCGCGTGCCGGACTCCCACACCGCGCGGCACCTCTTCGCCGCGCCTCCACGGCGCAGGCGGGCGGCGCGCCCACCGCAGGGTTGGCTGCAACTGAGCGGCGTCAGCTGCAACAACCTGCACCGTCTCGACGCGGCTTTTCCCCTCGGCGTGCTGACCGCCGTGACCGGGGTGTCCGGCTCGGGCAAGTCGAGCCTGGTGGGCCATGCGCTGGTCGACCTCATGGCGGACCACCTGGGCCATGAACCGGCGCAACGCGACACGGGCGAGACCGAGGACACCGAGCCCGGCAGCGCGGCGGCGGTGGTGAGCGGCGGCCGGATCGAGGCCGGCGCCGACGCCTTTCGCCGCCTGGTGCGGGTCGATCAGAAACCGATCGGCCGCACGCCGCGCTCCAACCTCGCCACTTACACAGGCCTGTTCGATGCGGTGCGAAAACGCTTCGCGGCCGAGCCGGCGGCGCGGTCGCGGCGCTGGGGCGCGGGGCGCTTTTCATTCAACGTGCCGGGCGGGCGCTGCGACACCTGCGAAGGCGAAGGTTTTGTCCACGTGGAACTGCTCTTCATGCCCAGCGTGTACGCACCCTGCGCCACCTGCGGCGGGCAGCGCTACAACGAGAAAACCTTGCAGATCACCCATGCCGGCAAGAACATCGCCCAGGTGCTGGCCATGACGGTGGAGGAAGGCGTGGCCTTCTTCCAGCAGGACCCGGCGATCCACCGCCCGTTGAAACTGTTGCAGGACATCGGCCTGGGCTACCTGCGGCTGGGGCAGCCGGCCACCGAACTCTCCGGCGGCGAGGCACAGCGCATCAAACTGGCCACGGAACTCCAGCGGCCCAACCGGGGAGACACGCTCTACGTGCTCGACGAGCCCACCACCGGCCTGCATCCCGCCGATGTGGATCGGCTGATGGCGCAGCTGAATGCGCTGGTGGACGCCGGCAACACGGTGGTGATGGTGGAGCACGACATGCGCGTCGTGGCCGCCAGCGACTGGGTGATCGACGTGGGGCCGGGCGCCGGCCATGAAGGCGGCCGCATCGTCGTGGCGGGCACGCCCGATGCGGTGGCGGCCTGCCCCGCCAGCCCGACGGCACCCCATCTGGCGGCGGCGCTCGGCGCGCGCTGACCGACAATCGTCGCCATGCCATTCCAGCCCATCCTCGAGGACATCGTCGCCACCCTGCGCCCGGCCCTGGGGGCGCAGGGCCGGGTGGCCGATTACATTCCCGCGCTGGCGCGCGTGCCGGCGGCGCAGTTCGGCATCGCCTTGCGCACCTGCGACGGCGAGGAGGCGCAGGCCGGCGACAGCACCACCCCCTTCTCGATCCAGAGCATTTCCAAACTCTTCGCCCTGACCCTGGGCATGCGCGCCATGGGCGAGCGCCTGTGGGAACGCATCGGGCGGGAACCCTCGGGCAACCCCTTCAACTCGCTGGTGCAGCTGGAGGCCGAACAGGGCACGCCGCGCAACCCCTTCATCAACGCCGGCGCGATCGCCGTCACGGACCGGCTGGTCAGCCAGGGCGATCCCAAGGCGGCCATGCTGGAGCTGGTGTCCAGCCTGTGCAACGAGCCCGTGCACTTCGACGAGGAGGTGGCGGCGTCCGAGGCCGCGACCGGTTTTCGCAACATCGCGCTGGGCAACTTCATGAAGAGCTTCGGCAAGATCGACAACGACGTCGCGGCCGTGCTGGACGCCTATTTCCACCATTGCGCGGTGCGCATGAGCTGCCTGCAACTGGCGCGCGCCACCGGCTTCCTGTGCCGCGACGGCCGGCACCCGTTCAGCGGCGAGTCCCTGCTGAGCGAGCGCCAGACGCGCCGCATCAACGCGCTGATGCTGACCTGCGGCACCTACGACGCGGCAGGTGAGTTCGCGTTCCGGATCGGCCTGCCGTGCAAGAGCGGCGTGGGCGGGGGCATCGTGGCGGTGGTGCCCGATCGCCTGAGCCTGTGCGTGTGGTCGCCCGCGCTGGATGCCACGGGCAACTCGCTGCTGGGCATGCAGGCGCTGGAACTGTTCGCCGCGCGCACCGGGCTGTCGGTGTTCTGAGCGGGCGCGGGGCGATTCGCGCAGGCCCTCACTCCGGCTTGAATCCTGCCTCTTTCAACAATCCCGCGCTCTGCGCCACATCGGTCGCGATGTACTTGCGGAAGGTGTCCACCGACTCCACCACCGGCTCCACGCCCAGCGAGGCGAGCGAGCCGGCCTTGGCCAGTTCTTCCGTGGCCTTGTTGATGGCCTTGTTGAGGAACTGCACGCGGTCGTCCGGCGTGCCCTTGGGTGCCCACACGCCGTACCACGACACGTACACCAGGCCCGGGTAGCCGCTCTCGGCCGCCGTGGGCACGTCGGGCGCGACGCTGCTGCGTTTGGCGCCGGTCTGGGCGATGGGCTTCACGCGGCCGCCTTTGGCCATGGGTTGCAGCGAGATGATGGAATCGACCAGCACCTGCACGTGGCCACCGGCCACGTCGGTGGCGGCGGGCGCGGTGCCCCGGTAGGGCGTCATGGTGAAGCTGACCTTGCCCTGCTTGGCCAGCAGCAGCGTGGCGAGGTGGCTGGGCGCGCCGAGCGCTGGGATGGCGGCGTTCCAGTTGTTGCCGCCTTTGCCCGCCGCGTCGATCACTTCGCGCAGGTTCTTCTGCGGCGCGGTGGGCGGGATCACGATGAGCAGCGGCGCTTCGCCGGTGCGGGCCACGGGCACGAAGTCGGTCACCGGGTCGTAGGGCGGCGTGGCCAGCACGTGGCTGGCGAGCACGTGCGTGGCGGCCGAGAACAGCAGGGTGTAGCCGTCGGGGTGCGCGGTCTGCACCGCCTTGCCGCCGATGGTGCCGCTGCCGCCGGCGCGGTTGTCCACCACCACGGTCACGCCCAGGTCGGTCTGCAGCTGTTTGGCAAGCAGGCGCGCCGCGCCGTCCACGCCGCCGCCGGCTGCAAAGGGCACGATGAGCTTGATCATGTTGTCGGGGAACTTGCCCTGGGCCAGGGCGGGCGCCACGCCCACGGCGGCGAGGGCCAGGCCGGTCATCCAGTGCTTCATCTTCAACTTCATGCTTGTCTCCTTGGGGGTTGTGTCAATCGGGTTGAGGGGCAGGGGCTCGGCGCGTGCGGCGCCGTTCAAAAACGCTCAGCGTGGCGTCGATGTCTTCGGCATCGATGCCGCGCGTGATGAACACGATGCGCGTGC
This sequence comes from Hydrogenophaga sp. FG152, assembly GCF_057809615.1. NCBI lineage: Bacteria > Pseudomonadati > Pseudomonadota > Betaproteobacteria > Burkholderiales > Comamonadaceae > Hydrogenophaga > Hydrogenophaga sp. FG152. The sequence continues at coordinate 26,801 of NZ_JBMDKH010000013.1, forward strand.
GCCGGTCGTCGCTGGGCCAGCGGGGCAGCGTCTCGGGCGGGTGGAACAGGTGCTGCACGCCGTGGATGACGAGCGGGTGCTCCGGGTCGTCGTCCAGGTGCACGATGCCCTTGACGCGCAGCAGGTCGTCGCCGCGCATCTTCGCGATCATGTCCAGCCAGGCGAAGAAGCCCTCGCGCGAGAGCGGTTGCTCGCGCACGATGACGTGCGATCGGATGCGGTCGTCGTGGCGGCTCGCATCGGGTGCGGAGGCGGGGAAGAAGTCGGAGCGGCCCGCGTCGGGCAGCGCGGTGAAGGCGGGCGCCGGCCGCACCAGCAGCGCTTGCAGGGCCGACAGCGCGCCCCCGGCATCGGTGCGGATCTCGGCCAGCGGGTTGATGTCGCGCAGGCGCTGCATGAGCGCCTCGGGCACGGGCTGCAGGTCGGTCTTGGTGAGCAGCAGGCGGTCGGCCACGGCGGCCTGTTTCACGGCTTCGGGGTGCTGGTCGAGCGTGGCCATGCCGTGGCACGCGTCCACGGTGCAGGCCACGCCGGCGAGCCGCCAGGTGCCGTGCAGGCGCGGGTCGCCCATGAGGGTGTGCAGGATGGGCGCGGGGTCGGCCAGGCCGGTGGTTTCCAGCACCACGTGGCGCAGTTCGCCTCGCTGGGCGGCGGGCGTGGCGGCCAGGCGCTCGAAGGCCTCCACCAGGTCGCCCCGGATGGTGCAGCAGATGCAGCCGTTGGCCAGCAGCACCATGTTCTCTTCGGTGTGGTCAACGAGGTCGTGGTCCAGCCCGACGGCGCCGAATTCGTTGATGACCACGGCCGTGCCGTGCATGCCGGGCGCGCGCAGCAGGCGGTTGAGCAGCGTGGTCTTGCCGCTGCCCAGGAAGCCGGTGAGCACGGTGACGGGCACGGCTTTCATGTCGCGGTGCCCATGGGGCCGTGCAGCTTGGCGAAGGATTCGAGCGTGCGCGCCAGCCGCGTGAGCAGCCAGTCGGCATCGGCCTCGTCGGCCTCACCCGCTTCCAGGCGCGTGAGCAGGTTCATCACCGGCTGGGGCTGTTCGGCGATCGGCCCGGGCTGCAGCAGGAAAGCTTCCACGCTGGACACGCCCAGGCGCTCGCTCTCGGCCCAGAGGTAGTCGGCGATGTCGAGCTCGAAGTCCTGCAGCGAGACGCTGACCCCGCCCACGCCGCAGCCGCAACCCGAGCCCAGCGTGACGTGCTGGGCGCTCAGGCGGCTCCACAGACCCAGCAGGCGGGCGGCGCGGGGGTCGGCGGCTGCCACGGTGGCGGCGTCCATGTCAGGCCCGCAGGCGGGCCGTGGCGGCCTCGTCCACCTGCTGTTGCGCATCGAGCGCCACGCGGTAGACCTCGCGCGCCACCTCGGCGCTCACATAGCCTTCGCGCACGTCCTCGGCCACCTTCTCGGCCTCGCGCTCCAGCGGGCTGCCGAAGCCACCGCCGCCGCCCGAGAGCATCTTGTAGGCATCGCCGCGTTCGAGGCGCACGTTGAAGATCTTGGCGTTGAGGTGGTCCTCCTTCCACACGCCCTTGTGGCGCACGGCCAAGCCGTTGCCCATGGCGTCGCCGCCGCCTTCCAGGCCCCAGGGCTTGCAGTGCACGCGGTCGATGCGGGTGGTGACGGTGAAGGGCGAGAGCGCCTGCACCACCATCTCCGCGCCCAGGCCGCCACGGTACTTGCCGGCACCCGCGCTGTCCTTGCGGATCTCGTATTTCTCGACCAGCACCGGGTACTTGGCTTCGAGCTGTTCGGTCGGGCTGTTGTGGGTGTCGCCGTCGTTGATGCAGACGGTAACGGACACGCCGTCTTCCGTGCTCTTGGCGCCCCAGCCGCCGCCCAGCGGGCCGATGCCGACGATGAACAAGCGGCCGTCCTCCGGCGAGATGCCGTGGATGTTGGGAAACACCAGGTCAGCGTGGTGGCCGGCGATGGCGCGGTCGGGAATCGCGGGCGCAAGGGCCTTGAAGATGGTGTCGATTACCGTCATCGGGAAGGTCATCCACACGCGCATCGGGTACGGGCGCTCGGCGCTGATGACGGTGCCCATGGGCATGATCACTTTCAGCGAGCGGAAGCTGCCGTCGTTCACCGGGTAGTCGGTGGGCGTGGTGAGGCACTTGTAGGCCACTTGCGCGCAGGCGATGCCGGTGGTGAAGCCGGAGTTGTAGAAGCCGCGCACCTGCTTGCTCACGTCGGACAGGTCCACCGTCATCTCGTCACCTTTCACGGTGACCTTGACGCGGATGGGGATGCGCTTGCCGATCTCCAGGCCGTCGTCGTCCATGTAGGACTCGGCTTCGTACACGCCGTCGGGGATGGACAGCGTGTTCTTGCGCGCCACGGCTTCGCTCGAATCCATGATCTGGCGGATCGAGCCGTTGACCGCGTCGGCGCCGTAGCGCTGCAGCAGCTCCACATAGCGGCGCTCGCCGGTGGTGATGGCGGTGATCTGCGCGCGCAGGTCGCCCAGCGCGCGCTCGGGCATGCGCACGTTCATCGCGATGATGTCGACCAGGTCCTGGTTGACCACGCCTTCGCGCTGGTACTTCACGATCGGGATCTGGATGCCTTCGCTGAAGATGTCGGTGGTCACGTTGCCCAGGGTGCCGCCCACGTCGAGCCAGTGCGCCATGCAGCAGGTGAAGCCTTCGAGCTGCCCTTCGTGGAACACCGGCATGGTGAAGGTGAAGTGGTTCAGGTGGCTGCCGGTGGTGTAGGCGTCGTTGGTGACGAGGATGTCGCCCGGCTTGATGTTCTCGTAGCCGAAGTGTTTGATCTTCGCCTTCACCGTCTCGGCCATGCCACGGATGAACATGGGCAGGCCCAGGCCGATGGAGACCGTGTCGCCTTCCTTGGTGAACAGGCCCACCGTGAAGTCCAGCGCCTCATAGATGATGAGGTTGTACGCGGTGCGCGTGAGGTTGGTCTTCATCTCCTCCGTCACGGCGAAGAGGCCGTTGCGGATGATCTCGACGGTGACGGGGTCAACCGTCGTGCTGGGCAGGTTGTCTCGTGTGTTCATGAGCGGTCGCTCCCGATGGCGATTTGCAGGTTGCCCAGGCCGTCGACGCGCAGTTCGTCGCCGGGCTGGACCACGGTGGTGGAGGCGTGTTCTTCGATCAGGGCCGGGCCGGCGATGACGTTGCCGGCGCGCAGCGCGTCGCGCTTGTAGACCGGCGTGTCGGCCCAGCCGCCGGCGCGGAAGTACACCGGCTTGGTACCGCGCAGGGCGGCCGCTTCGGGCTGTGCCGCACCTTCGTCCACGTGGTGGCGCGGCGGCTTCTTCATGGTGCCGAGCACGGTCACGCGCAGGCTCACGAGGTCGGCCGCTTCCTGGGGCGCCGAGGTGCCGTAGCGCACCTTGTGCACCTGGTCGAAGTGGTTCTTGATGGCCGAGCGGTCCTTGTCCACGAAGAACGCACCGGGCAGGTCCACCGTGACAGCGTGCTCCTGGCCCACGTAGCGCATGTCGGCGGCGCGTTCGATGACGATGCCGTCGGGCGTGATGCCCGAGGCGGCGAGCGCGGCGCGGCCTTCGTCTTCCATGCCCTTGTAGAGCGCTTCGATTTCGTCGAAGGACACGTCGTTGAGCTTGCGGAACACCGAGCGCACGTAGTCGTAGCGCAGGTCGGAGAACAGCATGCCGTAGGCCGAGAAATAACCCGGCGCGTAGGGAATGAGCACCTTGCGGATGCCGATCTCGCGCGCGATGGCCGAGGCGTGCAGCGGGCCGGCGCCGCCGTAGACCACCATGGTGAAGCTGCCGGCGTCCAGGCCGCGCTCGGTGGTGACGGCCTTCACGGCGTGCGACATCTGGGTGACGGCGATGCGCAGGATGCCGTCGGCGGCGGCGGTGGCGTCCAGGCCCAGGGGCTTGGCCACGCGCTCTTCCATCTGGCGCTGCGTGCCGGCGAGGTCGAGCTTGAGTTCGCCGCCCAGGAAGTGGTCGGCGTCGAGGCGGCCGAGCACGAGGTTGGCGTCGGTCACGGTGGGTTCGGTGCCGCCACGGCCGTAGGCCACGGGGCCGGGGATGGAGCCCGCGCTCTGCGGGCCCACGCGCAGCGCGTTGCCGGTTTCCACGCGGGCGATGGAGCCGCCGCCGGTGCCGACCTCGTGGATGTCCATCATCGGGATCTGGATCGGCAGGGCGCGCTCGTAGCCGCCGATGAGGGCGCTGCCAGTGGTCAGCGGCCGGCCTTCGCTGATCACGCCGGCCTTGGCGGTGGTGCCACCCATGTCGAAGGCGATGGCGTCGCCCATGCCGAGCTGCGCGCAGATGGCCTGCGCGCCGATCACGCCGGCCGCCGGGCCGGACTCGAGCATGCGCACGCAATCGCGCCGGGCATGTTCGCTGGGGAACAGGCCGCCGGTGGACTGCACCACGTAGAAGTCGCCCTTGAAGCCTTTGTTGCTCAGGTGGTCTTCCAGCTGGCCGAGGTAGGCCGAGACGCGCGGGCCCACGTAGGCGTTGGCCACCGCGGTGGAGACGCGCTCGAACTCGCGGTATTCCTGGCTGAGTTCGTGCGAGGCGCAGACGAAGGCGCCCGGCAGTTCCTCTTGCAGGATCTGTTTCACGCGCTGTTCGTGCGCCGGGTTGCGGTACGAGTGCAGCAGCAGCACGGCCACGGCCTCGATGTCCTTGCCGCCGAGTTCGCGCGCCAGCTCGCGCACCGCGTCTTCGTCCAGCGCCTTGTGCGTGCTGCCGTCGGCGCGCAGGCGCTCGGCCACCTCGTAGCGCAGCGAGCGCTTGACCAGCGGCTCGTGCTTGTTGAAGAACAGGTTGTAGGCGTCGGGCCGGTTCACGCGGCCGATCTCGTAGATGTCGCGAAAGCCTTCGGTGATCAGCAGCGCGGTCTTGGCGCCGTTGCGCTCCAGCAGCGTGTTGATGGCGATGGTGGAGCCGTGCAGGAACAGGTGGCCGTCGCGCAGGTCGATGTCGGCGCTGTCCAGCGTGGCCTGGATGCCGTTGACCAGCTGACCGTGGGTGGACAGGGCCTTGCCGAACAGCAGCTGGCCGGTGACTTCGTCGAAGGCGGCCATGTCGGTGAAGGTGCCGCCGATGTCGACGGCGACGCGCAGGCGCGCGTCGTGCGGGGTGAGGTGGGTGTTGCTCATGGTGTTGTGTCGCGGATCAGGCCGTGACGCCGATGGGGTTGCGGAGAACTCCGAGGCCCGTGATCTCGACCTCGACCACGTCGCCTTCTTTCATGTACAGCGGCGGCTCGCGGCGGTCGCCAACGCCGCCGGGCGTGCCGGTGGCGATCACGTCGCCGGGCGAGAGCGGCGTGAAGCGCGAGACGTAGTTGACGATGGTGGGGATGTCGAAGATCAGGTCGCCCACGCTGGCGTGCTGCACCACGGTGCCGTTCAGGCGCGTTTCCAGCAGCAGCTTCGTCACGTCAGGCACTTCGTCTCGCGTGGCCATGTAGGGGCCGAAGGGGCCGGTGCCGGGGAAGTTCTTGCCGGGGGTGAACTGGTGGGTGTGCTTCTGCCAGTCGCGCACGCTCACGTCGTTGAAGCAGGCGTAGCCGGCGATGTGGTCGAAGGCCTTGTCTTTCGGGATGTCGCGGCCGCCCTGGCCGATGACGAAGGCGAGTTCGCCTTCCCAGTCGAAGCGGTCGGAAAACACGGGGCGCAGCACTTCGTCGCCGTGCGCGGCCAGGGTGTCGTTGAAGCGCAGGAAGATCGAGGGGTACTCGCTGTCGGCGCGCTTGGTCTCGGCCACATGGCTCTTGTAGTTCAGGCCGATGCAGATCAGCTTGCCGGGGTTGGGGATCACCGGCAGCAGGCGCAGCTGGTCGGGCGCGAGCGAGGGGCCGCCCAGGCTGCTGAGTTCACCGAGTGCGTTGGCGGCAATGGCGGCCTTCAGGTCGGCGTGGCGGGCCTGGAACGCGGCGGGAACAGGGGTGTGGCGGCCATCGGCGCCGACCACCCCGTAGGTGGCTCGGCCGTCGACCTCGAAGCTGGCAAAACGCATGGCGGGTGTCTCCGTGGGGTGATGGGAACGCAGTCTAGAAAAGCACCCGCCATCTGCCTAGAATGCAAACCGAGATTTCAGACATGCCCAAAAAAGCATGCCTCAACCGGAGACTCCCGATGAACCCGAACGACTTCCGCCTGTTCCTTGAAGTGGCCGAGCTCGGCAGCTTCACCAAGGCGGCGGCACTGCGGCAGACGGTGCAGTCGCACATCAGCCGGCAGATCGGCGAACTGGAGAAACAGTGCGGCGGCGCGCTGTTCCGGCGCACCGGGCGCGGCGTGACGCTGACCGACCTGGGCCGCCACGTGGAGGCGCGCGTGCGCGGCTGGGTGCGCGACACGGACCAGCTGCTGGCCGACATCCGCGTCGATGCCGGCGAACCCATGGGCGAGGTGCGGCTGGGCATCCTGCCCTCGGCGGCGCACCCGCTGATCACCCACGTGTTCCTGCGCCTGCAGGCCGAGTTTCCGAAGATCAAGCTCAACGTGCGCGAGGGCCAGGGCGGCGAGCTGGACGCACTGCTGGACATGGGCAGCGTGGACATGGCCATCCTGTTCCGCTACCAGAAGCCCACCAGCGCGGACGAGCAGCTGCTGGCCGTGGCCGGCACCTACCTGGTGTCGCGCCCGGACGACCCGCTGACGCAGAACGACACCTTCGAATTCGCGCGCCTGGCCGGGCTGCGCCTGGTGCTGCCTCGGCGGCCCGCGCACTGGCGGGCGGTGCTGGACGAGACGGCGCGCAGCAAGGGCTTCGTGCTGCAGGCCGAGGTGGAGGCCGATTCGCTGCGCGTGCAACGCGAACTGGTGGCCCACACGCGCGGGCTGTACTCGCTGCTCGGGCCGTTCTCCATCGACGCCGAGCTGCGCGCGGGCCGGCTGCGCGCCTCGCGCGTGGTCAACCCCGACCTGCGGCGCCACGTGACGCTGGCCCTGCCGAAACAGGGCCAGCTCACGCCAGCGAGCAAGATCGTCGCGCGCATGCTGCGCGAGACGGTGGAGGGCTGGGGGAACCGGCTCAGCGAGCCGGGCGGTTCACCGGCACTCTAAGGGGCTGTTCACCACGGCAGGGTGAAGGTCTTGCCGTTGCAGAAGGACTTCATGGCCTCCTGCACACCTTCCTTGTAGCCCAGGCCCGAGTCCTTGATGCCGCCGAAGGGCGTGAGTTCGATGCGGTAACCCGGCACCTCCCACACGTTCACCGTGCCCACCACCAGCTCCTTGGCGAAGCGCGTGGCGTGGTCCATGCGGTTGGTGCAGATGCCCGAGGACAGGCCGTAGGCCGTGCCGTTGGAGATGCGAATGGCTTCGTCGATGTCGCGGAACGCGATGATGGGCGAGACCGGGCCGAAAGTTTCTTCGCGCACCAGGGTCATCTCGGGCCGCACGTTGTCCAGCACCGTGGGCGCGTAGAGCGCACCTTCGCGCTGGTTGCCGGTGAGCAGGCGCGCGCCCTGCGACACGGCTTCGTTGACCAGGCCCTGGAAACGCTCGGCGGAGGCGGCGTCGATCACGGTGCCCATGTCCATGCCGCCGTCCATGGGGTCGCCGTGTTTCCAGCGCCGCGTCTTCTCGACGACAAGTTCGGTGAACTCGGCCGCCACCGAGGCTTGCACCAGCATGCGCTTGACCGCCGTGCAACGCTGGCCGGAGTTCTTGTACGAGCCCTGCACCGCGAGGTCGGAGGCCTTGTCGAGGTCGGCGTCCTCCATCACGATCAGCGGGTCGTTGCCGCCGAGTTCGAGCACGATGCGGCGGTAGCCCGCTTTCTGCGCGATGTACTTGCCGATGGGCACGCCGCCGGTGAAGGTGATCAGGTCCACGTGCTCGTTGACCAGCATCTCGTCGGCGATCTCGCGCGGGTCGCCAGTGACCACCTGGAACATCTCGGGCGGCAGGCCGGCCTCGTACAGGATGTCGGCCAGGAAGTAGGCCGAGAGCGGCACCTTCTCGGACGGCTTGAGCACCATGCGGTTGTTGGTCGCGATGCTGGGCACCACCTTGTGCGCCACCTGGTTCATGGGGTGGTTGAACGGCGTGATGGCGGTGATCACGCCTTGCAGCGGCTCGCGCATCGTGATGACCTTGCGCTTCTTGCCGTGCGGCGTGAGGTCGCAGGAGAACACCTGACCGTCGTCGCGCAAGGCCTCGTTGGCGCCGAACACCAGCACGTCGGCCACGCGGCCGATCTCGTACATCGAGTCCTTCCTGCACAGGCCGGATTCGAGCGTGATCAGCGTGGAAGCCTCTTCGGCGCGCGCGCGCAGCAGGGCCGAGGCTTTCTGCAGGATGCTGGAGCGCTCGTAGCGCGTGAGCGTGGCCTGGTAGGACCGGGCGATGTGGTACGCGCGGCGCACGTCGTCCAGCGTGGCCAGGGGCACGGTGCCCACGCGCTCGCGGTTGTAGGGGTTGATCACGTCGAGCGTGCGCTCGCGAGTGATGCGGTCGCCGCCGATGCGCAGCGCCTCGGCGCGGAAGTGTTCGCTGTCGCGCAGGGGGCTGCGTGCGTTCATGCCAGGGTCTCCTCGGCGCTGCCAATGAAATTCTTGCCGCGCGCGCCGCCCTGGGCGTGCCGCACCATCTGTTCGGCTTCCTCGTCGCTCACGCCGTAGTCGCTGAAACGGGTCTTGACGCCGAACTGTTCGATGAACCGGGCCAGGCGCACGGGTGCGTTGGCCAGCGGCCCGCCCAGCGCCTGTTCGAGCACCGCGTCGCGGTCTGCGCGGCGGCCGATGGCGCGCGCCAGCACCATGGGCAAGGGAAACGAGCAGGCGATGCCGTGCGGCAGGCCGTAGCGCAGCGTCATCTCGTACGAGATGGAGTGCGCCAGCGCCGTCTTGGTGTTGGAGAACGCCATGCCGGCCTTGAGCGCGGCCAGCGCCATGCGACCACGCAGCTCCAGGTTGCCGAGCTCGCGCATCAGGCGCGGCAGCACGTCCAGGATGTCGCCCACGGCGGAGATCGCGAAGGCGTCCGAGATCGGGTTGGCGTTGACGTTCCAGATCGATTCGAGCGCGTGCGACAAGGCATCGAGCCCGCTCTGCAGCGTGACCGAGGCCGGCAGCGAGAGCATGAGCTCGGGGTCGATGATGGCCGCGCTGGGCCAGGTCTGCGGCAGGTGCAGCGAGTACTTCTTCTGGCTTTCACGGTCCCAGATGGTGGCCCAGGGCGTGACTTCGCTGCCGGTGCCGGCGGTGGTGGGCACGGCGATCAGAGTCTTGACCGCGTGCGGGGTGAAAGCCGCGCCGGTGGCCAGCAGGTCCACCAGTTCCTGGAAGCGGCCGCTGGCGGTGCCGACCATGAGCGCCTTGGCGGTGTCGATGGCGCTGCCACCGCCCACGGCCACGATGACCTCCACGTCGGCGTGCGCGCGCCAGAAGGCCTCGTGGGTCGCGGCGAGTTCGGCCACATCGGGGTTGGGCAGCACCTGGTCGATCACGCAGGCCAGCTGGGCGCCGAGCACGCCCTCCAGCCGGGCCAGCAGGCCGAGCTGGCGCGCCTCGGGGAAGGTCACCAGCGCGGCCTTGCGGCCTCCCAGCAGCTTCGGCAGCGACAACAGGGCCCCTGCCCCGTACACGCTGTGCACGGGATTGAAGTAGTTCGAGGTCATGAAAGGCCTTCAGGCGGTCGTGAGAACGGCGTGGTTGAGCGCCAGGTCGAAGATGTCGAAGTTGCGCAGCCGGCGCCCGGGGATGAGGCCTTGCAGCTTGCGGTTGAACAGCAGTGGCACCTTCTGCTCGGACAGGCCGCCGTGCGAGCGCAGCGGCACGGTGAGGCCGCTGAGGTCGTGCTCCGAGGCGCGCGTGCCCAGCACGGTGAGGTGGTCGGAGATCACCACCAGGTCGCCGATGCGGTCGGGCGGCAGCTCGAAGCGCTCGGCGGCTTCCTCGCGCGTGAGCACGGCTTCGATGCCGTCGTGGCTCATCAGGGCGCTGGCGATGGTGCGGGCGTTGGCGCCGCGCGGCAGGTAGACGGTGGCGAAGGAACCGAGCGCGCCGTGGTGCACCACGTAGGGGTCGGTGATGGGCAGGATCACGCGGCTGCCGCTGGCACCGGCGGTGTCGTCCAGCACCTCCTGCAGGAAGACGACGCGCGGCTGGCCGGCGGCATCGGTCTTGGGGCTCATGCCGTGGTCGGCGGTGAGCGCGATCACCGCACCGAGCGCGTCGAGCTGGGCGAGGTAGCCGTCCATCATGGCGTAGAAGTCGTTCGCGCCCTGGGTGCCGGGCGCGCACTTGTGCTGCACGTAGTCGGTGGTGGAGAGGTACATCAGGTCGGGCCGGCGCGTCTCCAGCAGCTTCACGCCAGCGGCGAACACGAACTCGCTCAGGTCGGCGCTGTAGACCGAGGGCACGGGCTTGCCCACGAGCTCGAGCACGCGGTCGATGCCGCTGTCGGCCACGGTGGCCTTGTCGGCCTTCTCGGCCGAGAAGCAGATGCCGCCTAGCAGCTGGTGGCCCAGCAGGGTGCGCAGCTTGTCCTTGGCGGTGACCACGGCCACGCTGGCCTCGGCCCGGGAAAACGCGGCCAGCAGCGTCTCGGCACGCAGGTAGGCCGGGTCGTTCATCATCACTTCCTTGCCCAGGGCGGTGTCGAGGAAGTAGTTGCCGCAGATGCCGTGCACCGAGGGCGGTGCGCCGGTGACGATGGACAGGTTGTTCGGGTTGGTGAAGCTGGGGACCACGCAGTCGCCGACCAGCGAAGTGCCCTTGGCGAGCATCTTCTTCATGAAGGGTGCCACGCCGGCCTGGATGGCCTGCGTGATGTAGTCGGGCTCGCAGCCATCGACACACACCACCACCACCGGCTGCGCCGGCTTGTGGTACTCGCGGTGATTGACCTTGAGTTTGAATTGGTCCGGGGCCATCAACGTGCTCCTTGTTGGATCCAAGCGCGAAGCTTGCTGGAAACGTAATCGGCGGTCATGACCATGGCCACGATCACGAGAATGCAGGTGGCCGTGTCCTGGTACTGGAACAGCTTCATGCTGCCCACCAGTTCGAAGCCGATGCCGCCCGCGCCCACCATGCCCAGCACGGTGGCCTGGCGCAGGTTGGTCTCGAAGCGGTAGAGGATGACGGCAATCCAGGTTGTGACCACCTGCGGCAGCACGCCGAAGATGATGATCTGGATCGGGCCCGCGCCGGTGGAGCGCAGGGCTTCGATCGGGCCCTGGTCGATGTCCTCGATGGACTCGGCGAAGAACTTGCCCAGCATGCCGGCACCGTGCAGCGCGAGGGCCAGCACACCCGGGAACGGGCCCAGACCGACGGCGGCGACGAAGATCAGCGCGAGGATGATCTCGTTGATGCCGCGCATGATGTTGAGCACCTGGCGCATGAAGTGGAACACCACGGGGTGCGGCGAGAGGTTGCGCGCGGCCAGGAAACACACCGGCACCGCGAGCACGAAGGCCAGCAGCGTGCCCCAGATCGCGATCTGCACGGTCTCGATGGCGGGCGTGACCAGCTTGGACGCGAATTCCCAGTTGGGCGGGAACATGCGCGAGAGGAAGTCGCTGATCCAGGGTGCGCCCTTGACCAGCTCACTGAAGCTGACCTGGCTGCCGATGGCGGCCCACCAGATGACGGCGAGCAGGGCCAGGCCGGTGACGGCGTATTTCCACCAGCCGTCGTTGCCGCCGCTCTTGGCGACGAGCAGGTTGTAGCGTCCGATGCCGATCATGGTTGCTCCAGAGCCAGTTGGGGAGCGGCGTGCGCCGCGACAGGGGTCGGCACGGCCACCGAGGCCGCCGGTGCTTCGGGCGGGGTGGGGCCTTCAAGGCCACCGGGGTAGATGCGCTGCAGCACCTCGTCGGTGAGTTCGTCGGGACGGCCCTCGAACACGATGCGGCCACCGGCCACGCCGATCACACGCTGGCCGAACTCGCGCGCGTAGTCCACCTGGTGCAGGTTGCAGATGACGGTGATGCCGGAGTCGCGGCTGGCCTGCTGCAGGTAGCGCAGCACCTTGCGCGAGGTCTTCGGGTCCAGGCTGGCCACGGGCTCGTCGGCCAGGATCACCTTGGGGTGCTGGGCCAGCGCGCGGGCGATGCCCACGCGCTGCTTCTGCCCGCCCGAGAGCGTGTCGGTGCGCACATCGGCCTTGTGTTCGAGCTCGACGCGGTGCAGGCATTCGCGCGCGGCGTCGATGTCCTCGCGCGGAAACAGCTGGAACCACGACATCAGCGCGGGCATGGAGCCCAGGCGGCCGGTGAGCACGTTCTTCAGCACCGAGAGGCGCGGCACCACGTTGTAGTGCTGGAAGATCATGGCCACGTCGCGGCGCACCTTGCGCAGGCCGGCGCGGTCGCCGCGCGAGAGTTCGCCGTCCACCCGGATCTCGCCGCCCGAGGGCTCGGCGAGGTGGTTGATGCAGCGCAGCAGCGTGGACTTGCCCGCGCCCGAGGCGCCCAGGATCACGACGAACTCGCCCTTGGCCACGCTCAGGCTGACGTCGTGCAAGGCCACGAAGTCGCCATAGCGCTTGGTGAGGTTGCGGATCTCGATCATTTCATCTTCCTCAGATCGAGGTTGAGCAGCTTGGCGGTGTCGCGGATCACGTTGTAGGCCGCGTCGTTGGTGGGGTGAAAGCCGTTGAGCTGACCCTGGTCGGACCACGGGATGTCCTTGACCTGCAGGAAGGCGGCCTGCACGCGCTTCTTGAGGTCGGCCGGCAGGTCGGTGCGCCACACGGTGGGCGACTCGGGGATGGGGTCGGACTTCCACACCTCGACCAGGTCCTCGCGCTTGGCCAGGCCCTTGGCGATGGCGGCGTCCAGGATGCGGTCGGCGATGGCGGCGGCGTCCACCTTCTTGTTCTGCACCGCGATCGCGCTGGAGTCGTGCGAGCCCGAGAAGATCACGCGGCCGAAGTCCTTGTCGGTGTCGAAGCCCGCCTTCATCAGACCGGCCTTGGGGAACAGGTGGCCCGAGGTGGAGCTGGGGTCGACGAAGGCGAAGGTCTTGCCCTTGAGGTCGGCCACGGTCTTGATGCCGCTGTCTTTGTGCGCGATGACCTGGCTGTGATAGAAGGTGCGCCCGGCCTTCTTGGTCTCGGCCACGGCGAAGGCCTCGATGGGCGCGATGGTGGCGCCGAGCACGTAGGAGAACGGGCCGAGGTAGGCCACGTCCAGGCGCTTGGAGCGCAGCGCCTCGATGACGCCGTTGTAGTCGGCCGCCACGAAGGGCTTGACCGGCATGCCCAGCGCGGCGGACAGCATGTCCATCATCTTCTGGCTGTTGGCGATCATGGCGCGGGAATCTTCCGACGGGATCAGGCCGACGGTGAGCACCTGTTGCGAGCGGGCCGGGAAGGCCAGCGTGCCGGCCACGGTGGCGGCGGTGCCGATCAGCACCTTTCTGCGATTCATCATGAGCTTGTCTCCGGGGGTTTGTAGGGGCATGAAATTTCTCCATCTTTGGCTGGGCGGAAGTGCCCGGCTTGGAGTTTTTCAGCCGGGTGTGACGCGCCTGTGACAACGATGAAAAATCACGAGCATTCGGTGGTTCTGGCGACTCCTGCACTGCTCTGGACGTCAGTAAACCACCGCCGCTGGTCTGCGACCAATTCAAAGATTGGCGGAGTTCTATACAATTTTTCTATGCGACTCACCCAGCTCCGATCCTTCTACGCCGTGGCCCGCATGGGCAGCTTCACCAAGGCCGCGGAGCACCTGCACGTGAGCCAGCCCACCATCACCACGCAGGTGCGCTTTCTCGAGGAGAGCTACAAGGTGGAGCTGTTCCACCGCAGCGGGCGCCGCGTGCAGCTCACGCAGCTGGGCGAACAGCTGATGCAGCTGGCGCAGAACATCTTCAGCCTGGAGGGCGACGCGGTGAGCCTGCTGCGCGACGCGGGCGAGTTGCGCACCGGCCAGCTGCGCGTGGCCGCCGTGGGGCCGTACCACGTGACCCGGATGCTGGCGGACTTCAGCCAGCACTACCCCGACATCAAGGTCAGCGTGAGCACCGGCAACTCGCAGGACGTGCTGGACCGCCTGCTCGACTACCGCGCCGACGTGGGCGTGCTCGCGCAGCTGGTGAAGGACGACCGTTTCCTCTCGGTGCCGTTCAGCCGCCACCCGGTGGGCATCTTCACCGCCAGCGAGCACCGCTTCGCGCGGCGCCGCAGCATCCGGCTGGCCGAGCTGCAGGGCGAGCGCATGATCCTGCGCGAGCAGGGCTCGACCACGCGCAAGGCGCTGGAGCAGGCCTTGAACAAGGCCGGCGTGGCGCCCGAGGTGGTGATGGAGATCAGCAGCCGCGAGGTGATCCGCGAGGCCGTGTCACAGGGCATCGGCATCGCCGCCGTGTCCACGGTGGAGTTCGTGCCCGGCCCGGGCCTGCACCTGGTGAGCATCAGCGACGCGGACATCTTCACCTACGCGCACGTGCTGTGCCTGGCCGAGCGGCGCAGCGCGCGCATGGTGCACGCGTTCTTCGAGACCGTGTCGCCACCCGCCGACGCCACGCCCCGCGCGGCGCACAAGAAGGCGACCAGGCGCTAGGAAAGCCTCAGGCCCAGCCTTCCAGCACCACCTTGCCGCGCGCCTGGCCCGACTCGATCAGGGCGTGGGCGCGCTTGAGGTTGGCGGCGTTGACGGGGCCGAAGTGCTCGGCCAGCGTGGTGCGGATCAGACCGGCGTCGACCAGCGCGGCCACCTCGTTGAGCAGGCGGTGCTGGCCGACCATGTCGGCCGTGCCGAACAGCGCGCGCGTGAACATCAGCTCCCAGTGCACCGAGACCGACTTGCGCTTGAACTTGGTCACGTCCAGCGAGGCCGGGTCGTCGATCAGGCCGAACTTCCCCTGGGGCGCGATGGCCTCGACGATCTGGTCGAAGTGCGCGTCGGTCTGCGTGAGGCTCACGATGTGGTCCACCTGGGGGAAACCGATGCGCTTCAACTCGGCGGCGATCGGCTGGCCGTGGTCGATCACGTGGTGCGCGCCCAGCGCCTTCACCCAGGCCTGCGTCTCGGGCCGCGAGGCGGTGCCGATGACGGTGAGGCCGGTCAGCCGCGTGGCCAGCTGCGTGAGGATGGAGCCCACGCCGCCCGAGGCGCCGATGATGAGCAGCGTCTGCGCGCTGGGCGCCTTGCCGGGGGCGACGCCCAGGCGGTCGAACAGCATCTCCCAGGCGGTGATGGCGGTGAGCGGCAGCGCCGCGGCCTGCGCGAAATCGAGCGACTTCGGCATGTGGCCGACGATGCGCTCGTCCACCCGGTGCAGCTCGCTGTTGGTGCCCGGGCGCGCGATGGAGCCGGCGTACCAGACGCGGTCGCCCGGCTGGAACAGCGTGACCTCCGGCCCCACGGCCTTGACGATGCCGCTGGCGTCCCAGCCCAGCACCTTGTAAGCCTCGCCCTCGGCCGGCGCGCTGCTCTTGCGCACCTTGGTGTCCACCGGGTTGACCGACACGGCTTTCACCTCGACCAGCAGGTCGCGGCCCGTGGCCACGGGCTCGGGCAGGGTGATGTCGATCAGCGAGTCGGCGGCGCTGATGGCCTGGGGCTTCTGGTATCCAACGGCTTTCATGGTCTTGCTTTCAGAGGAGGTGACAGAGGGAGGCATTCAGGCCGCGACAGCGTAGTCCGTGTAGCCGCGCGCGCCGCCGCCGAACAGTGTGGCCGGATCGAGCGCGGCCAGGGGGAGGTTGGCGGCCAGGCGAGCCGGCAGGTCGGGGTTGGCGATGAAGGAGCGGCCGAAGGCCACCAGGTCGGCCAGCCCGCTCTGGAGGATGGCCTCGGCGCGCGGCGCGTCGTACTTGCCCGCGACGATCACGCGGCCCTGGTAGGCGCGGCGCAGGTCGTGGCGGAAGGCGTCGGGCACCTGGCGCGCGTCGTCCCAGTCGGCTTCGGCCAGGTGGAGGTAGGCCAGGCCGATCTCGTCCAGCTGCTTCGCCAAGTGCAGGATGGTGGGCACGATCTCGGGGCAGTCCATGTTGCGCTGGGTGATGTAGGGCGCCAGCCGCATGCCGGTGCGCTCGGCGCCGGCTTCGCTGGCCACGGCAGCGGCCACCTCGGCGGCGAAGCGCGTGCGCTGCGGCATGCCACCGCCGTAGGCGTCGGTGCGGTGGTTCGAGGTGGTGCGCAGGAACTGGTCGATCAGGTAACCGTTGGCGCCGTGGATCTCCACGCCGTCGAAGCCGGCGCGCATGGCGTTGGCGGCGGCGCGGCGGTAGTCGCCGATCGTGCGCTGGATGTCCTGCAGCGTCATCGCCCTCGGCACCGGGGCGTCCACCATGCGGCCCACGCCGTCCTCACCCATCACCCAGACCTTGGCGTCGGGCGAGAGGGCCGAGGGCGCGAGCGGCAGGCCGTCGGCATGGAAGCTGGGGTGCGACATGCGGCCCACGTGCCACAGCTGCAGCACCATGCGCCCGCCCGCCGCGTGCACCGCGTCGGTCACGCGGCGCCAGCCGTCCACCTGGGCCTCGCTGTGGATGCCGGGCGTGAAGCTGTAGCCCTGGCCCTGCGGCGAGATCTGGGTCGCTTCGGACACGATCAGGCCGGCACCGGCGCGCTGCGCGTAGTAGGTGGCCATGAGCGCGTTGGGCACGTTGCCGGGCTGGCTGCTGCGGCTGCGTGTGAGCGGCGCCATCACCAGGCGGTTGGGCAGCTGCAGCGGGCCGAGTTCAAGGGGGCGGAACAGGTGGGAGGGCATGGTGGGCTTTCGGTGAAGTGGGAATGGACAGCATGGTCTCCCGATCCGTTCATTTGAAAAACCACCTGGCTTTTGAATGCATCCTCAAGCAGAATTTGAAAATCATGAAAGCCCTGCAGGACCTGGACATCTTCGTGCGCACCGTCGACAGCGGCAGCCTGTCGGCCACGGCGCGCGCGCTCGACCTCACGCCCGCCGCCACCAGCGCGGCCCTCAAGCGGCTGGAAGCGGAACTCGGCGTGCCGCTGTTCGTGCGCTCCACGCGCAGCCTGCGGCTCACGCAACAGGGCGAGCGCTTCCTCGAACAGTGCCGCCCCGCACTGGAGGCGCTGCAGCAGGCGAGCCAGCAGATCGGCGCGGGCGAGCAGGCCTTGCAAGGCGTGCTGCAGCTCGCCGCGCCGTCCGACCTGGGGCGCAACCTGCTGCTGCCCTGGCTCAACGAGTTCCAGGACACGCACCCGCGCGTGGACGTGCGCCTGCTGCTCTCGGACAGCATCGCCAACGTCTACAGCAACCCGGTGGACGCGGCCTTCCGCTACGGCAAGCCGCGCGATTCCAACCTGGTGGCGTTGCCGCTGGCGGCCTCGCACCGGCGCGTGCTGTGCGCCTCACCGGCCTACCTCGCGCGGCACGGTGCGCCCGCCACGCCGCACGAGCTGAGCGGGCATCACTGCCTGTGCTTCATGCTCTACGACGAGGTGCACGACCGCTGGCGCTTCTCGCGCGGCGACGCCGAGGCCGAGATCACGGTGCGCGTGAAGAGCGTCAACGTCTCCAACGACGGCGACGCGGTGCGGCGCTGGGCCCTGCTGGGCAAGGGCATCGCCTACAAATCGTTCTTCGACGTGGCCGATGACCTGGCGCAAGGCCGCCTGCAGGCCCTGTGCACCGACTGGACCACCGAAGCCGTGCCGCTGTTCCTGGTGCTGCCCAGCCGGCGCCAGCTCACGCCGCTGGTGCGCTGCCTGCGCGACTTCATCGTGGAGCGCACCGGGCCCCTGCTGGCTCAGGCGCCGGTCTGACGGTTCAGCCGCGCCAGCAGCTCGGCGCGGATGTCCTTCTTCATCACCTTGCCGACCTTGGAGCGCGGCAGGTCGGGCCAGACCTCGACCCGCTTGGGTGCCTTCACGCTGCCGATGCGCGCCTTCACGAAGGCGATGATCTCCTCGGGCTGCAGGCTGCGGCCCGCGTGCGGCTGCAGCACCGCCACCACCGCCTCGCCCCACTTCTCGTCGGGCAGGCCGATCACGGCGCTGTCCTGCACATCGGGGTGCTGCATCAGCGCCTGCTCGACCTCGACCGAGTAGACGTTGAAGCCGCCGGTGATGATCATGTCTTTCGCGCGGTCGACGATGTAGAGAAAACCGTCCGCGTCCAGCCGGCCGATGTCGCCGGTGTGGTGCCAGCCGAAGCGGCCAGCCTCTTCCGTGGCTTTGGGGTCCTGGTAGTAACCCATCATCACCAGCGAGCTGCGCACCACGATCTCGCCGGTGCCGCCCGGGGGCAGCAGCGCGCCTTCGCTGTCCATGGTCGCCACCTGCACCAGCGGGCCGGGCCGCCCGGCGGACGAGAGGCGCTCGCGCGCCACGCTGCCGTCGGCGTGGAAGTGCTCGCGCGGCGACATCATGGAAATCATCATCGGCGCCTCGGTCTGGCCGAAGAGCTGCGCCATCACCGGGCCGATCTTGACCAGCGCCTCTTCCAGCCGCGCGGCCGAGATCGGCGCGGCGCCGTACCAGAAGCACTGCAGCGAATCGAGCTTCGTCGTCGCCAGCCGCTCGTGCTGCAGCAGCATGTAGATCAGCGTGGGTGGCAGGAAGGTGTGGGTGACGCGGTGGCGCTCGATCAGCGCCAGGAACTCGCCCAGGTCGGGCCTGGGCATGATGACCACGCGCCCGCCCAGGGCCATCACCGGCAGGCACAGCACGCCGGCCGCGTGCGTGAGCGGCGCGAGCGCGAGGTAGGTGGGCCGGCCGTCGAACGGGTAGCCCATGAGCGTGAGCGCGCTCATGGTCTCCAGGTTGCGGCCCGAGAGCATCACGCCCTTGGGTTGGCCGGTGGTGCCGCCGGTGCCCGCGATCATGGCCAGGTCGTCCACCGGAGGCACCTCCAGCGGCTCGTCGCTGGTGCCGTCGGTCCATTGCGCCCAGGAGGGCGCGAAGGGCAGCACGGCGTCGAGGCACACGCACACGCGCACCTTGGGCAGCTGCGCGCGCATCTGCTCGACCATGGGCGCGTAGGCGCTGTGGAAGATCAGGCAGCGGCAGTCGAAGGCGTCGAGCACGTGGCGGTTTTCCGAGGCCTCGTTGCGCGGGTTCACCGGGCACCAGACGGCGCCCGCGCGCGAGATGCCGAACACGCAGGCGAACGCCAGCGCGTCGTTGCTGGACAGCACCGCCACCTTGGCGCCGGGCTCGATGCCGGTGCGCGCGAGCGCGCGCGCCACGCGGTGGCTGATGCGCCGCACGTCGTCGTAGCTCAGGTCCATGCCACCCATCGAGAGACAGGGCGCGTCCGGGCCGAGCATGGCCCCCTTGTCGAGGTAGTCGATCAGCCGCATGGAAGGGCCTGTTTCACACGTGCACGGTCAGCACCGGCGCCTGCACCAGACCGAAGCCGCGCAGCGCACCGAGCAGCTCGTGGTGCCCGAAGGCCTGGCAGCCCGAGGCGAAACCCACGCGCTTCGGTGGCTGCTGCAGCAGCCAGTTGGCGGCGAAGGCCTGCATCATCCCGGTCTGCTTGTAGTTGCAGTTGCCGAAGATGACGCAGTGCGCGCGGCCCAGCGGACCCGAGGCGTGCACCGAATCGACCGACTTGTTGATGCGCGGGTTCTCGCGCGGCGGCATGGTGTTCATCACGCCGGCCGCGGTCTGCGCGAGCGCGGCGTAGCGCTCGTCGGGGTTCATGTCCTTGGTGGCCTCCAGCGCGGCGGCCACGATCAGCGGCACGCCCTGCATCAGCGGCTTGTTGAACACGCCGCCCAGCACCTTCACGTTGGCCACGCGCGGGTCGCGCCTGAACCACACCGGGTGCGAGGTGCCGCCCCAGGGCAGGGCCAGCGCCATCTCGTGCTGGCCGGGAATGGCGAGCTGGTAGAGCCCGGCGTCGGGTTGCCATTCCACGTACTGGTTCTGCTGCAGGTGGAACGCCTTGGAGGTGGCGGCGTTGACCAGGATGGTCTGGGTGGACGCGATGGTGGGGCTGCCGCCCCAGAACACCGCGATGTCCAGCGTGTCCAGGCCCGGCGTCTCCAGGCAGATCTGCGCGGCGATCTCGCCGGTGGTGTACATCTGCGCCAGGCCGGGCGAAAGCAGCAGGCCGGCGTTGGCGAACTTCTCGCCGTACTGCTCGTCCAGCGTGATCAGCCAGTCCTGCTCGCCGGTGGTGTCGGTGTAGTGGCACTTCGCGGCCAGGCAGGCCTGCACCACCTCGGGGCCGAACTTCGCGAACGGGCCCACGGTGTTGAGCACGACCGAGGCGCCCTTGAACAGCTCGGTGAGCGCCTTGACCGAATGCTCGACCTCCACCACCTCGAAGCTCGCGGTCTCGACGCCGGGCACGTTGGCCTGCATCGCGGCGTTGAGCTTGTCGGCACTGCGGCCGGCGGCGATGAAGGGAATGTTGTACTCGCGCAGGTACTCGCAGACCAGGCGGCCGGTGTAGCCGGAGGCGCCGTAGACGATGACGGGTTTCTTGCTGCTCATGGTGTTCTCCTAGGGCCTGTTAACCCTATTTTTTTCGAGTGCGAAGGGGTTGAAAACAGCGCCAATCGAGGCGCGCGACGACGGCCAGACTGGATGTCTGGCCTAGGAGTGCAACGAAGAGTGGCGTTGTTTTCAACCCCTTCCCTTCGGGTTGCGGCCAAAAAGGCCATGCGCCGCGTTGCGAAGCCTCGCCGGGCCGCCGGCCCGTCTGCGTTTCGCGCCTTGCGCATGGCCTTTTTGATCCGCAACGCATCTTGAAAAAATAGGGTTAGCAGGCCCTACATGCCCATGCCGCCGTCGACCGGCAGGCCCGCGCCGTTGATGAAGCGGGCCGCATCGGAACAGAGGAAGACCACCGCGTCGGCCATGTCGCCGACCTCGCCGAGGCGGCCCGAAGGCGTCTGCTCGATGATGGCGCCGACTGCCGCCTCGGGCGAGGCGAACAGGCCGGCGGCCACCACGTCACCGGCGAGCTTCATGCCCATCTCGGTCGGCACCAGGCCGGGGTAGATGCAGTTCACGCGCACGCCGTAGCCAAGCTTGCCGGCTTCCATCGCGGCCACGCGGGTGAGGCGGTCCACCGCCGACTTGGTCGCCGAGTAGCCGGCGATGGCGGGGAAGGCGATGGTGGCGGCCACCGAGGCGATGTTGACCACCGCGCCACCCTTCCCGGCGGCGCCGTTGGGTCGCATGGCGCGGAAGGCGTGCTTGAGGCCCAGCGCGGTGCCGACGATGTTCACGTCCAGCATCTTGCGCAGCGCCTCGGGCTCGATGTCGGCCACCAGCGCGGTGACCTCGATGCCGGCGTTGTTGATCAGGATGTCGAAGCCGCCCAGCATGTCAACCGTGGCTTTCACCGCCGCCTGCCAGTCGGCCTCCTGCGTCACGTCGAGCTTCACGAAACCGGCCTTCGCGCCACCGGTGACGGGGAGCTTGCCCGCTGTCTCCTGGCCGAGCGACGTGAGCACGTCGCCAATCATCACCGAGGCTCCCGCTGCCGCGAGCGCCTGCGCCATGCCTTCGCCGAGGCCGCGCGCGCCCCCGGTGACCAGGGCCTTGCGGCCGGTCAGATCGAACTTCGCCATGTTTGTCTCCTGTGTGTGTGGACCGTGTTCTTCGAGGAACGGCTCCATGCTACGGAGCTTTCTTGACAAGTGTCAAGATTTTTCTTGACGACTGTCCAAACTTGATTGGCGCGGGTGGTCGGCCGTCCTTACAATGGCCCGATGAGCAAAGCGCCCCCCCGCAACGACAAGTTCAACGAACGCCGCGCCGAACTCGGCGAGGCCGCGCTGCAGACGCTGGCCGACCTGGGCTACGCGCGCACCAGCCTGCGCGAGATCGCGCAGAACTCGGCGTTCTCGCACGGCGTGCTGCACTACTACTTCACCGACAAGCTCGACCTGATCCTGTGCAGCGTGCGCCAGTACAAGGCGCGCTGCGTGACGCGCTACGACGAGGTCACGACGACCTCCACTCACTTCGAACAACTGCTCGACGGTTTTGTCGAGGCGCTCGGCGAGACGCTGCGCACCGAGACCACCATGCACCGGCTCTGGTACGACCTGCGCTCGCAGGCGCTGTTCGAGGAGGCGCTGCGCGACGATGTGGAGGCCATCGACAAGAGCCTGGAAAAGATGATCTGGCGCGTGATGCAGCGCCTCTCGGAGCTCGCAGGGGCACCGGTGAAGGTGCCGAGCGAGGTGGCCTACGCCCTGCTCGACGGCCTGTTCCAGCAAGCCCTGCTCAAGCACCTCTCGGGTGACAGGAAAGCCATCGCCACCATGCAGGCCGGCGTGCGCCTGGTGCTGCTGCAGATGGTCGATGCGCCCGCGCCGCCGCGCGCCCGCAAGGCGGCGCCACGGCGCAGGCTCGCCACCGCCGCCTGAGCAGCGCTACGTGGTGGCCTTGAGGCCGGCCACGCCGACCAGGATCAGGCCCATGCAGGCGAGCCGGAACGGGTCGCCGCTCTCCCCCATCCAGGTGATGCCCGACAGCGCCACCGTCACGCAGCCCACGCCCACCCAGACGGCGTAGGCGGTGCCCATGGGCAGGTCCCGCAGGGCCAGCGTCAGCAGGCCCAGGCTCAGCGCGACCACGCCCAGGCCGATCACGCTGGGCCAGAACACGGTGAACTCCTGCGAGCGTTTGAGCGCGATCAGCCACACGGGCTCCAGCAGGGCCGCGAAGAGCAGGATCAGCCAGGCGGTTTTTTCCTGGGAGGCAATCATGCGGCGTACCCCCCATCGACGGCGATCGATGCGCCCGTGATGAAGCGCGCGCCATCGCCGGCCAGGAAGGCCACCAGCGCCGCCACCTCGTGCGGCTCACCGTACCGGCCCAGCGCCACATGGGCGCGCTCGCCCTCGGCCTGCGGGCTGTCCGCCGGGTTCATGTCGGTGTTGATCGGGCCGGGCAGCACCAGGTTGGCCGTGATGCCGCGCGGCCCGAGGTCGCGCGCCAGGCCCTTGGTGAGGCCGACCAGCGCGGCCTTGCTCATCGCGTACAGGCTCCAGCCCGCCTCCGGCACGCGCTCCGAGAGGCAGCTGCCGATGCTGATCACGCTGCCGCCCGGCGCCATGTGCGGCACTGCGGCGCGCGTGGCGATCACCGTCGCGGCCATGTGCACGGCGACCAGCGCGTCGAGCTGCGCGTCGGTGGTCTCGTCGATGGCGCCGCCGGCATAGATGCCCGCGTTGTTGACCAGGATGTCCAGCCGGCCATGCACCTCGCGCACGCGGTCCACCGCGGCGGCCAGGGCCTGGCGGTCCGCGCTGTCGGCCTGGATGGCGCTGCAGCGAACGCCCTCGGCCACGATGCCGTCGCGGGTGCGCTGCGCCTGCGCCGAGGGGTGCTGGTGGGTGAAGGCCACTTCGGCGCCGTGCTGCGCGAGCTGGCGCGCGATGGCCGCGCCGATGCCCCGGCTGCCGCCGGTGACGAGCGCCACTTTGCCCTGGAGCGGTTTCATGTCGAGTCCTTTTCGTAGTGATGACTTCAAAATGGTAGAAAGGCGTGCCGGTTCGCGCCCGGCCCGAATTCTTCGACCACTCATACAGAAAGGAAACGCCATGGCCACCCGAGGTCGCCCACCCGGTTTCGCGCGCGATGCCGTGCTCGCCAAGGCCATGCTGGTGTTCTGGGACCGCGGCTACGACGGCACGTCCATCGCCGACCTCACCACGGCCATGGGCATCAACCCGCCCAGCCTCTACGCGGCCTTCGGCTCCAAGGAGGCGCTGTTCCGCGAGGCGGTGGATCTCTACGAGCGCACGGAAAACCCCGAGGCCGAGCTGGCGCTGACCGACGAACCCACGGCCTTCGAGGCCATCGCGGCCATGCTGCGCAGCCACGCCATCGCCTACGTGAACCCGAGCCGGCCCAGCGGCTGCATGGTGGTGCTCGGCGCCACCGTGGGCGTGCCGGCCAACGAGAAGGTGCGCGCCCACCTGCGCGAGCTGCGCCTGCGCGCGCAGGACGCGATCCAGCACCGCATCGAGTGCGGCATCGCCGACGGCGACGTGCCGCCGCAGGTCGACTCGGCGCTGCTTGCGATGTACTACACCACGGTGCTCGAGGGCCTGTCGATGCAGGCGCGCGACGGCATGGGCGAGGAACAGCTGCTGCGCATCGTGGACTGCGCGATGGCCTCGTGGAGCAGCTCGCTGGGCGTCGCCTCGACGCGCTAGCAGCTGGCGCCCTGCGGCCTCGGCCGCGAAACGCCCCGCGCCTCAGTTCGCCGTGATCTTGCGCTCTCGCACGATCGCGCCCCACTTGGCGTCTTCCTTCTTCATGAACTCGGTGAGTTCGGCGCGGGACGTGGGCTGAGGCGTGAGCCCGTGCTCGTTGAGGGCCGCCTTCACCTCGGCGTCGTTGAGCGCCTTGACGATCTCCTGGTTCCAGCGGTCGAGCAAGGCCACGGGCGTCTTGCCGGGAGCGACAAAGGCATACCAGTTCAAGGCCTCGAAGCCCGGGTATCCCGCTTCGGCGACGGTGGGGACATTGGGCAGGTAGGCCGGCCGGGTCGGCCCGGTCGTGGCCAGCGGCACGAGCTTGCCGGTTTCGATGTGCGGCAGGGCGGTGGGCGGCGCGGAGAAGTAGGACGCGACCCGCTCGCCGAGCAGGTCCTGCAGCGCGGGCGCGCCGCCCTTGTAGGGCACGTGCACCATGTCGATGCCCGCGCGCTGGTTGAAGAGTTCACCGGCCAGGTGCGAGGCTGAGCCGGCGCCCGTGGAGGCGAAGTCCAGACTGCCTGGCTTTTTCTTCTCGAGCGCCACGAACTCGGCCAGGGTCTTCACGCCCAGGCCCTTGCGCGCCACCAGCACGTTCGGAAAGTTCACGCCACCGGAGACCGGGGCCAGGTCCTTGAACGGGTCGTAGGGCAGCTTCATGAGGTGCGGGGCGATGGTCAGCGGACCGATCGAACCGAACAGCAGCACCGTGCCGTCGGGCGCGGCGTTGGCGACGAACTGGTGGGCAATGTTGCCGCCCGCACCGCCTTTGTTGTCGACCACCACCGACTGGCCGATGTTGGCCGCGAGCTTCTTCGCGATCAGGCGGGCGGCCGCATCGGCGGCGCCGCCGGCCGCAAAACCCACCACCAGCGTGACCGGCTTCCTGGGCGGAAAGTCCTGGGCTTGCGCGTGGCCGAGTGCCAGGGTGGAGGTCGCGAGCACGGCGGCCCACAGCAGTTGTCGTTTCTTCATCGTGGGTCTCTTCTTTCTGGGGTGGGGAAGTTCAATCCGCGCTCAGGCCAACGGGGTTCGGCTGCCGCTTCTCCACCGCGAACCGCAGCAGCGAGGCGGTGCGGAACACGCCGTGCGCGAACTTGCCGTAGGGCAGCGTGGCGAACAGGGCCATCACCGCACCGAGGTGCAGGCACAGCGCGATGGCGAGCGCCGGCGTGCCGCGCAACAGCCACAGCGCCAGGCCGGTGGCGCTGGTGAGGAACAGCAGGGCGATGAAGCCGAGGTCCATCGGTTTCTGCGCGATGTCGCCATGCAGCGGATGCCGGCGCCGGTTGAGTCGCCACAGACCCGTGGTGCCGATCAGCAGGCTCACGCCGCCCACCACGCCGAGCAGCTTGGGCAGGCTGGGCAGTTCGTAGGGTGCGACCCAGCCGAACACATAGTGGTAGACCGTGGCCACACTGGTGGCGGCGAAGCACAGCATGAAGCCGTAGAAGGTGAAGTGGTGGTAACGGCGGCGCGAGAGGGTGTAGGCGTCGTCCTCGTTGGGGCAACCG
The DNA here is from genome assembly GCF_057809615.1 of Hydrogenophaga sp. FG152. Classification (NCBI taxonomy): domain Bacteria; kingdom Pseudomonadati; phylum Pseudomonadota; class Betaproteobacteria; order Burkholderiales; family Comamonadaceae; genus Hydrogenophaga; species Hydrogenophaga sp. FG152. The sequence goes on from NZ_JBMDKH010000013.1 coordinate 52,396, forward strand.
TCGCCGTGGCCACCGTCGAGGTACTTGAGCCGCAGCGCGTCGTGCGCGGCTTCGCCGGTGGCCGGCAAGTTCAGGGGCCCGCCGCTGGTGGCGGGGGTGACGTCGCGCCAGAAGCGGGTGACGCCCATGCCGAGCGCGAACACCACGAACAGGAACACGGGCGCGAACAGGCTGACCAGCAGGTTGTGCGGGAACAGGTGGTAGAAGTTGCCGGCCAGGTCGCTGGGCCACAGGCTGCCCTTGAGCGCGACGGCAAGCAGCAGGAACAGTGCGAGGCCGGCGGCGAGTGCCACGCTGAGCGTGAGGCCGTTGCGCTGGTAGAGCCCGCCCAGCGTGGGCGGCCAGGCGTAGTCGGCATAGGTCTGCCCGCGCACCTCGGCCATGGCCTGGGGCACGTTAACGGCGAATTCGTGCGGCGGTGCGTACTGGCAGGCGTGCAGGCAGGCGCCGCAGTTGTGGCAGAGGTTGGCGAGGAAGTGGATGTCGGCCTTGCCGAACTCGAGCCGGCGCGTCATGGCCGGGAAGACCGCGCAGAAGCCCTCGCAGTAGCGGCAGGCGTTGCAGATCTGCATCTGGCGCGCCACCTCGGTTTCGGGTGCGGAGAGCACGACCTCGCCCTGGGCGAGCGCGCGCGCGTCGCGCGCGAGGGCTTCAAGCGCCTGCATGCTGCGCTCCTTTCACGGCGGCCCGCGCCGCGTTCGTGCCGGCGATGCGGCCGAAGGCGGTGCCGATGGACATGCCCACGCCGGCGGTGTAGCCCTTGCCGAGCACGTTGCCGGCCATCATCTCGCCGGCCACGAAGAGGTTGGGGCTGGGCCGGTCGTTGAAGCGCACGGCGGCGGTGTGATCGGTGCGCAGGCCGAGGTAGGTGAAGGTGATGCCGGGGCGCAGCGCGAAGCCATAGAAGGGGGCGGTGTCGATGGGGCGGGCCCAGTGGGTCTTGGCCGGTGTCAGGCCTTTGGTGTGGCAGTCGTCGAGCGCGGTGTGGTCGAAGGTGCCGACGCGGCAGGCGGCGTTGTAGCTGTCGAGGGTCTGCATGAAGGTGTCCACGTCCAGGCCAAGCTGGCGCGCGAGGTCGGGCAGGGTGTCGGCTTTCACGCCCGGGAACACGGGCGGCATGAAGCGGCCGATGGCCTTGCTGTCGATGATGGAGTAGCCGATCTGCTGCGGTTGCTGGGCGACGAGGCGGCCCCAGATGGCGTAGCGCTTGGGCCAGAAGTCTTCGCCTTCGTCGTAGAAGCGGCGCGCCTCGCGGTTGACCACCACGCCGAGCGAGACGCAGTCGATGCGGGTGCAGATGCCGCCGTCGTAGAGCGGCGCGCGCGCGTCGATGGCGACCATGTGGGCCTGCGTGGGGTCGCCGATGCGGTCGGCGCCGTGGTCGTCCAGCAGGTGCTTGAGCAACACGCCTTTGTTGTAGGCCGTGCCGCGGATGAGGAAGTTGTCGGCCGGCCATTCGCCGCGCTCGTTCTGGCCCCAGGCTTCGCGCAGCCAGTCGCGGTCGGACTCGAAGCCCCCGGCGGCGAGCACGCAGCTTCTGGCGGTGATGCGCTCGCCGCTGCGCGTGAGCGCGGCGACGAAGCGGCCGTCCTGGACCTCGATGCGGTCCACCGGCGTTTCGTAGCGCACGCGCACGCCGAGCTTTTCAGCGCTGCGGTAGTAGGCGTTGACCAGCGCCTTGCCCCCGCCCATGAAGAAGGCGTTGGTGCGCGCGACGTGCAGCGCGCCCGAGAGTGGCGGCTGGAAGTGAACGCCGTGGCGGCGCATCCAGTCGCGGCAGCTCGACGAGGCACGGATGGTCAGGCGCGCGAGGTGTTCGTTGGTCTGGCCGCCGGTGACCTTGAGCAGGTCCTGCCAGAACTCTTCTTCGGGGTAGGCCTCGACCAGCACGTCCTGCGGCGCGTCGTGCATGCAGCGCAGGTTGCGGGTGTGGCCGGAGTTGCCTCCGCGCCACTCGCGCGGTGCGGCTTCGAGCAGCAGCACGCGGGCGCCGGCTTCGCGCGCCATCAAGGCGGCGCACAGGGCGGCATTGCCGCCCCCAATCACCAGGACATCGGGTTCTTCCAACAAAAATCGCTCCTCACGGCTCGCCGGGACCGCCCGACCATGGCCCGCACTGTAGGGAGCGAACGGCCGCCGGTGAAGCTCACCGGCGGCATGGGGGCATCACGGATCGTGATGCCAGAGCCGGGTGCCGGGCCACTGGCCGCCCTGCACCAGCGCCTGCAGGGTGTCGCGGATCACGACCCGGGTGGCCAGCGCGGCGGGCGAGAGTTCGCCCTCGGACAGGCTGCACAGCAGGTTGACGCGGTTGGCCTGCGCGTCGTCGATGCGCACCAGCGCGTAACGGTGCGCGGCGTCGGGTGCGGGGCCCACGGCGGCATGCGGCTGCAGGGTGGCACCCAGCCCGGCGTCGACCGCCCGCATCACCAGCGAGAGCGAGTCCACCTCCAGCACCACGCGCGGCACCACGCCGGCGCGGGCGAACGCGGCGTCCAGCGCGCTGCGCAGGCCGTGCGGCCCGGTGGGCAGGATCAGGGGTTCGTCGCCCAGGTCGGCCAGTCGCATGCTGGCCGGGCGCGGTCGGGGGTCGTGCCGCGGCGCGATCAGGAACAGGTCTTCCGACAACAGCGGCTGCACCTGCCAAAGGCGGCTGCCACGGCCGTCGGGCTGGGTCTGCAGGCGGGCGTCGAACAGCACGGCGAGATCGAGCTCGCGCGCGTTGAGCATGGCCGCGAGGTGGCCGGACATGCTTTCCACCATGTGCAGGCGCACATCCGGGTATCGCGCCTGCATGGCCTGGATCAACGGCAGGCCAAGCATGGCAGCGGTCGTGGGCGCCAGCCCCACGCTCACCGTGCCCGAGAGGCGGGCCTGCTGCGCGGCGCGCACGGCCTGGGCGGCGTGGCGCAGCGTGAGCTGGGCCTCGCGGAAGAAGGCGGCACCGGCATCGGTGGGCACCACGCCGCGCGGCGTGCGCTGCAGCAGGCGGGTGCTGAGCTCACTCTCCAGACGGCTGATCTGCTGGCTCAGGGCGGACTGCACCAGATCCAGGTCGATCGCGGCCCGGCCCATGGAGCCCAGCTCCACCACCCGCACGAAGTAACGCAGTTGTCGCAGTTCCAAAACGGTCTCCGGGCCTGGTTGCCATCACGCATCGTGATGCCCCGGATGATCGCACGGGGGCCCCCGCGCCGGGCGCGGTTGCGCCGTTGATCGGGTGAAATATGATGGTCGTCATATTGATGGCTACAATCCCGCCACCATGGAAATCGCGCCCAGCCGCAAGGCCCTCACGCACGAACGCATCGTCGACACCGCGTCGCGGGCGATCCGCCGCGCGGGTTTCCAGGGCGTGGGCGTGGCCGACATCATGAAAGAGGCCGGCCTGACCCACGGCGGCTTCTACGCCCACTTCGCCTCGCGCGACGCGCTGCTGGCCGAGGCCCTGGCGCACGCCGGGCAGCAGAGCGCGGCGCGCATCGCCAAGGGCAACGCCGCGCGCGAGGCCGAGGGTGCGAGCCCCCTGCGTGCGCTGGTGGACGGCTACCTGTCGGAGCGCCATCTGAGCGCCACCGAAAACGGCTGCGCGGTGGCGGCCCTGGTGTCGGAGATGCCGCGCCAGTCGCCCGATGTGCGCGCCGCCGCCGCCGAGCGCGTGCGCGGCCTGGTGGCGGCGGTCGAGCGCGCGCTGCCCGAGGGTGCGGTCCCCGGCCTGGCCGCTGCCATCGCCAGCCAGCTGGTGGGCGCGCTGCAGCTGGCGCGCGCGCTGGGCGACAACGCCGAAGGCAAGGCCCTGCTGGCCGACAACCGCCGCGCCTTGCTGGCGCAGCACGACGTTTCTTCGTCTTCCCCTTCCACCTGAACCCGGCCGGCTTTCATGTGCCCCGCTTTTTTTCGCCCACAAATATGACGATCGTCATATTCACCTTGCCTCCCTTCCTTCATTGACTGGACTTTCACCATGCAGCTTCACAACGCCACCGTTCTCATCACCGGCGCCAACCGGGGCATCGGCCTGGCCTTCGCACGCGAGGCGCTGGCGCGCGGCGCACGCAAGGTCTACGCCGGGACGCGCAATCCGGCCAGCGTGACGCTGCCGGGCGTGGAGCCGATCGCGCTGGACGTGACCGACCCGGCGGCGGTGGCCGCTGCGGCGCACCACGCGAGCGACGTGACGCTGGTGGTCAACAATGCCGGCATCGCCTCGTTCGGTGGCTTCCTCGCCGAAGGCGGCGAGGCCTCGGCTCGCGCGCACCTGGAGACCAACTTCTTCGGCCTGCTGCGCGTGAGCCAGGCCTTTGCGCCGGTGCTCGCGGCCAACGGCGGCGGCGCGCTGCTCAATGTGCTGTCGATCGCGAGTTGGATCAACTCGCCCATGCTGTCGGTCTACGGCGCGAGCAAGTCCGCCGCCTGGGCGCTCACGAACGGGCTGCGCCACGACCTGCGCGCACAAGGCACGCAGGTGCTGGGCCTGCACATGGGTTTCGTGGACACCGACCTCACGCGCGGCATCGAGATGCCCAAGTCCACGCCCGAGGCCATCGTGCGCCGCGCCTTCGATGCGCTGGAAGCCGGTGCCGAGGAGGTGCTGGGCGACGAGCTCACGCAACAGGTCAAGCGCGGCCTCTCGGCCGAACCCGGCATCTACCTGCGCGATGCGCGCGCCTGAGCGGAGCGCCCCCATGAGCGCTGTCCTGCCCGTCGACGCCGCGCGCACCGACCCCGCCCAGACCCGCGTGCAGCAGATGCTGCACGCGCCGCTGCTGCCCACGCTGTTCCGGCTGGCCACGCCCAACGTGATGGGCCTGTTCGCCATGACCATCGTGATCGGCTACGACGGCTACATCCTCGGGTTGGTGGGGGCGGACGCGCTCGCCGGCATCGCGCTGGTGTTCCCTTTGTCGATGCTGATGCTGCAGATGTCGGCCGGTGGCATCGGCGGCGCGGCCACCGCCGCCGTGGCGCGCGCGCTGGGCGCGGGCCGGCGCGAGGACGCGAGCCGGCTGGCGCAGCAGGCCTTGTTGATCGCCGCGCTGCTGGCGGTGCTGTTCATGGGCGCCCTGCTTGGCGGCGGGCGCGGCATCTTCGCCGCCATGGGTGGGCGCGGACCCGCGCTGGAGGCGGCGCTGGCGTATTCGAACGCGCTGTTCGCGGGCGCCGCGGTGATCTGGTTCACCAACGTGCTGGCCGCCGTGGTGCGGGGCGCGGGCAACATGCTGCTGCCTTCGCTGCTGCTGGTGGCCACCGCGCTGATGCACCTGGGCCTGAGCCCGCTGCTGGTGTTCGGCTGGGGCCCGGTGCCGGGCATCGGCGTGGCCGGCGCGGCCCTGAGCACGCTCACGGTGAACGCGCTGTCGGCCGTGGTGATGGTGGCCTGGCTGCTGCGCCGCGACGGCGCGGTGCACCTCGGGCGCACACCGTGGTGGCCGCAGCGCTCGCTGTGGCGCGAGATTCTGCGCGTGGGCCTGCCGGCCTCGCTGAGCCCGGTGATCAGCAACGCCTCCATCGCGGTGGCCACGGCCTTCGTGGGCCACTACGGCACGGCCGCGCTCGCGGGCTATGGCGTGGCGGCGCGGCTCGAGTACATCCTGGTGCCGATCGCGTTCGGCTTCGGCACCGCGCTGACCGCGATGGTCGCGACCAACATGGGCGCGGGGCAGGCCCCGCGCGCGGTGCGCGTGGCCTGGGCCGGTGGCGCGGTGGTGGCGGCCATCACGGGCGCCATCGGCGTGGCGACCGCGATCGCCCCCGGACTGTGGATGAACCTCTTCACGCAGGACGCCGCGGTGCGGGCCTTCGGCGCCAGCTACCTGAACATCGTCGGCGGCTGCTACGGCTTCTTCGGCCTGGGCCTGGCGCTGTTCTTCGCTTCGCAGGGCGCGGGCCGCATGTTCTGGCCGCTGGCGGGCAGCATGGGCCGCCTGCTGATCCTCGCGGTGGGCGGCTGGCTCTGCGTGCACGTGTTCCAGACCTCGGCCAGCGGCCTGTTCGCGGTGGTCGCGCTCAGCCTGGTCGTTTATGGTTCCACCCTGGCGATCGCGATCCGGCTGGGCAGCTGGACGCGCTGAGCCCCTCTCACCATCATTCCAAAAAGCAGGAGACCCGCATGACCGATCTCACCCAACAGTTCAACCAACGCGGCGTGGGCAAACTGCCGGGCCATCTCGGCCTGGTCTTCACGCAGGTGAGCCCGCAGGAGGTGCGCGCCGAGCTCGCTGTGCAGCCCCACACCATGGCACCCAACGGCTTCCTGCACGCGGGCAGCGTGGTCACGCTGGCCGACACGGCCTGCGGCTACGGCTGCGTGGCCAACCTGCCCAAGGAGGCCAACGGCTTCACCACCATCGAGCTCAAGAGCAACCACCTGGGCACGGCGCTGGAGGGCACCGTCGACTGCGTGGCCAGGCCCGCCCACCTGGGCCGCACCACGCAGGTGTGGGACGCGGTGGTCACGCACCGCGAAACGGGCAGGACGATTGCCCTGTTCCGCTGCACGCAGATGGTGCTGTACCCCAAGGCGGGGTGAAGGCTCAGGGCCTGCAGCTGAAGCTGCTGGCGCTGTCCAGGCTGCCGCTGCCGTTGTAGCGCGCGACCTGCGGCCAGGGGCACAGCGGTCGGGTGCGGTTCGCGGCCCATCCCGCCGGCGTCTCGGCGTTCACGCCACCGAGGTTGCCGGCGCCGCGCGCCGAGGCGGTGACCCGGTCGGGCACCACCCCCCGCTCGACCCAGTCGACCAGCGAGGCGAGCATGTCGAACTGGTCGGTGGCCGGGCCTCCCGAGCAGTGGCCCATGCCCGGCACGAGGTACAGCCGCGCGAAGGCATTGGCATCGGCGTGGTTCGTGGCCACGCCCTTGACCCAGCTCACGCTGTCGTCGGACGAGAAGATCGGGTCGCTCACCCCGTGGTAGACCATGATCTTGGCGCCCCGGTCGCGCACCCTGGAGAGTTGGGTCGGGTTCGGTGGTGTCATGAAGCTCATGGCCGATTCGGTGTAGGTCGCGTTGGTCGCGCTGATCGACGCGAACATGGCGTCGATGCTGCCCGTCAACGCAAAGCTCGGCCCGTTGAACGTGAGCGGATCGGCGGGCGGCACCGCGAAGATCACGCCCACCGCACCCGAATCCAGCGCCACCGGTGCGGTGAACTCCCAGAACGGAATGCCACCGGAGCCGATGCCAGCGTCGTACGGAAAGCTCGAATACACCGGAGCGCCGGTGCTGGTGGTGGCGCCGCTGAAGATCGGCGCGATCGCGGTCTTCTGCGCACTGCTCAGGCAGCTGCCGTCTCGCGCGCCCGGGCAGGTGGGCACATCGGCGGCCAGCGAGAAGTTGCTCTGGCAGGCCTTGACGTCCTGGATCAGGCCGTCGGTGGCCCCGTCCAGCGCGTCGCACTTGGCCAGCACCGCGGCGGCGACGGTGGCGCGTTCGGCGTTCGTGAAGCCGGTGGAGATGTCGGCCGGATCCGTGGCCACGCTGGCGTAGCGCTGGCCGCCGAAGATGTTGGCCACCGCCGATTTGGGCAGGTTGTAGCCCGGCGCGCCGGCCAGGTAACCGTCGTACTGCTCGGGCATGCGGGCAAAGGCGTTGAACACATGGCGGCCGCCGTTGCTGCAACCGCCGAAGTAGGAGCGGTCGGGGCCTTTGCCATAGGCGCCGGCCAGCAGGTTCTTGGCCATGGGGGTGAGCTTCGCGGCAGCCTGGTAGCCGTAGTCCAGCCGGGCCTGTGGGTCGATGCCGAAGAAGGGGCCCATGGCGGCAGCGTGGCCGGCATCGGAGCTGAGCACCGCAAAGCCCTTGTGCAGGGCATGGGTCAACGGGCCGCCGCCCTCGGCCCCCGTGGCCGTGACCACGCTGCCATCGATGCCGCCATTGCCTTGGTGGAAGAAGCGGCCGTTCCACGCCAGCGGCAGGCGCACCTCGAACGAGATCGCGTAGGTGTTGCCGTCCACGGCGCTGGTGCGCTCGAACATCTTGCCCGTGACGCGGCAGTGTGCCGGCACCGGCTGGCCGCCCACGGTGAGCGCGCCTGCGGCCACGTCCGTGCTCGCGGTGAGGGTCGTGTTGGCCAGGCCGGCCAGGCGCAACGCGAGGTCGGCGCAGCTGCCCACCAGGGCGGCAGGCGCGGCCTGGCCCAGTTGCGGAATGGGCGGTGGGGCCGATGGCGGCGGGGTCGGTGCCGGGTTGTCCGAGCCGCCGCCGCAGGCGGCCAGGGTGATCACCGCGAGCAGCGGCAGGCGTGAGAGGGATGCTGGCATGGGAAATGTCTCCTCGTTGTGGTGTGTGGATGCCAATAGTTAAGTTACTAAACTATCTATTTGCCCACATCCGTGCATTCCCTAGGTCGGGCCTTGCGGGACAATCGCCGGCATGCCGCAACGCCCCTCCCCCGACGAAACGCCCGCAGGTCACCTGTCTGAAGCCGGGCTGCTGGGCATCCTGGGTTACCAGATCGCCCAGGCCCAGCTCAGCACGCTCGACGTGTTCCAGCAGCGCATCGGCAAGCCCCACGACCTGCGGCCGGTGGAGTTCACCATCCTTGCGCTGGTGCACCACAACCCGGGCGTGAGTGCGCGGCAGCTCGCGCGCGCCCTGGCCGTGACACCGCCCAACCTCACCACCTGGCTGGAGCGTCTGGAGCGGCGTGGGCTGATCGTGCGCGAGCGCAGCGACACCGACCGCCGCACGCAGCGAGTGAGCACGACACCGAAAGGCGCGAAGACCGCGCGGACGGCCGCCGAGAGCGTGATCGAGGGCGAGCGCGCGACCTACGACCATCTCAGCGCCGGCGAGCGCGCGCTGCTGCTCGAATTGCTGCACAAGGTCGCTTCGCGCCGACCCCGTTGAAGGGGCCGCCGCCCCTCGGGTGGCGCAAATGGAAATGGGCTGAATCCGATGGCGGCGCCACGGCGTATTCAGTGGGCAAGCCAACGCCGGCACCGTCGGCACAACCCCAAGGAGCCTCCCATGAAATTCGCCCGCCTCTCCCTCATCGCCCTGGCCCTCTCCACCGCCTGCACCGGCATGGCGCTGGCCGCCGACGCTGCGTCGCCCAAGACGCGCGACCAGGTCCGCGCCGAACTCGCCGAAGCGCAGCGCAACGGCACGCTGATCGCCGATGGCCAGACCGGTGCCACCTACCGCGACCTGAACCCTGGCCGCTACACCACCATGCCCATGACATCGATGAAGACCCGCGCCGACGTGCAGGCCGAGCTGCGCACCGCCTGGGCGCGGGGCGAGCTGGTGGCCGACGGCCAGACCGGCATCACCTACCGCGAACAGGCGCCGCACCGCTACATGATGCAGACCCTCGTCGTGGTCCAGCGCTGAACGGTCCGCCCACCGGAGCCCCGGCGTCTTTCAGCGATGTCGGGGCTTCGGCGCGTGGGGTGCGCGCCGCGCTACAGTTCAGCCCCATGTCCCGCATTGCTGTCATCGACTTCGAAACCACCGGCATCTCGCCCACCATGGGCGACCGCGCCACCGAGGTGGCCATCGTCATCACCGAACAGGGGCGCGTGGTGGACCGCTACCAGAGCCTGATGAACGCGGGCGTGCGCATCCCGTCTTTCATCACGCAGCTGACCGGCATCACCAACGCCATGGTCGAGACCGCGCCACCGGCCGACACCGTGATGCGCGAGGCCGCGCGTTTCGTGGGCCAAGTGCCCATGGTGGCGCACAACGCGGCGTTCGACCGCCGCTTCTGGACAGCCGAGCTCGAGCGCGCAGGCGCCAACGCCCCACAACCCTTTGCCTGCACGGTGCTGCTCTCGCGCCGGCTCTACCCCGAGGCGCCGAGCCACAAGCTGGGTTCACTGGTGGATTTTTTCCGGCTGCCGCGCACCGGCCAGGCGCACCGGGCCTTGGCCGATGCCGAGATGGCGGCCGAGCTGCTGGGCCGCATCCAGCACGACCTGCGCGCACGCCATGGCGTGAACGAGCCCGATCACGGTTTTCTGATGGCCCTGCAGCGCTGCACGCGCGCCGCCCTGCCCCGCTTCATCCAGACGCACACACAGCGCCCGGATGCGCAGGCCCTCAAACCACGCGCAGCTTGAACTGCACGATCACCGCGCCGTCGATCTTGCCCATCGAGGGGATGATGCCGACGTTGACGCCGTAGCGCTCACCTTCCCAGGTGGCCATGGGCAGGGCGGCGAAGAAGGTGCCGCCCCTGGCGAGCGAGGGATAGCCGTTCATGATCCCCAGCGTGCCCCCGAGCTTGATCGGCCCCAGGGACCAGGGCTGCCAGTTCATGGCCACGTACGACGTGGTCCTGTGCACGCTGTTGTCGTAAGCGCCGGCCATGTAGGACAGCTCGGTGCTGGTGCGGTACTCGGCGCCCAGGCCCAGGTTGTTCTCGTTGTAGCCGTTGTGGCGGGCAAAGTGGCGCGAGAAGCCGCCCACGTTGATCCACACCTCGTTCTTGAAAGGCTCCAGCACCATCGCGGGCGGGTCGCTGGGCGCGGTCGTCTGCGCCAGGGCCGGGCCGCTGCCCAGGCACACTGCCACGAGTCCGAGGTAAAGGGTCTTCATCGTCCTGTCCATCTTCCATCGCCCACACGGTGGGCCTGTCTCTGTCTATGTCGACCAAGCGCTTCGGCGCCTGAAACCGCCCATGCCCCAGAATCCACCGAACGTGACTTTTTTGCGGCTCCACGGACCTCGGGCCGCTTCTTTGTCATCAGCCCGACATTTCGACCTGCCATGAAAACCCACACCCCGCACACCGTCCTGTCCACCCACGACACCACCCGCATCGACGACCTGCGCATCGGCGCGGTGCGCCCCCTCATCACGCCGGCGCTGCTGCAGGAATGGCTGCCCGCACCCGATCCCGCGCAAGCCCTGGTGGAAAGCAGCCGCGCCGCGATATCGCGCGTGCTGCATGGGCAGGACGACCGCCTCGTGGTCGTCGTCGGCCCGTGCTCCATCCACGACCACGCCCAGGCCATCGAATACGCCGAGCGCCTCAAGGCCCAAGCCGACGCCCTGCAGGAGGACCTGCTGGTGGTGATGCGCGTGTACTTCGAGAAGCCGCGCACCACGGTGGGCTGGAAGGGCTACATCAACGACCCGCACCTCGATGGCAGCTTCGCCATCAACGAAGGGCTGGAGATGGCACGCGCGCTGCTGCTGGAGGTGCTCGCGCTGGGCCTGCCGGTGGGCACCGAGTTCCTGGACCTGCTCAGCCCGCAGTTCATCAGCGATCTCGTGAGCTGGGGCGCGATCGGCGCGCGCACCACCGAGAGCCAGAGCCACCGGCAGCTCGCCAGCGGGCTGAGCTGCCCGGTGGGGTTCAAGAACGGCACGGACGGCGGCGTCAAGGTCGCGTCCGACGCGATCCAGGCCGCGCGCGCCGCGCACGCCTTCATGGGCATGACCAAGATGGGGCAGGCCGCGATCTTCGAGACGCGTGGCAACGACGACTGCCACGTGATCCTGCGCGGCGGCGCGCAGCCCAACTACAGCGCCGCGGACGTCGCCGCCGCCTGCGGTCTGCTGCAGAAAGCCGGCCTGCGCGAACAGGTGATGGTCGATGTGTCGCACGCCAACAGCAGCAAGCAGCACCGCCGGCAGATCGACGTGGCCGCCGATGTCGCCGCGCAGATCGGCGCGGGCGAGCACCGCATCGTGGGTGTGATGATCGAGAGCCACCTGCACGAAGGCCGGCAGGACATCGTGCCCGGCCAGCCCCTGCAGGCGGGCGTGAGCGTGACCGATGCCTGCATCTCGTTCGAGCAGACCGTGCCGGTGCTCGAAGGCCTGGCGGGCGCCGTGCGAGCCCGGCGCACGCGGGGGTAGGCCCCATGGCCTTGCGCTGGCGCGGTCCGCCCACCGTCAACCTGGCCCTGCAGGGCGGCGGCGCGCACGGCGCCTTCACCTGGGGTGTGCTCGATGCCCTGCTGGAGGACGGGCGCCTGCGCTTCGATGGCGTGAGCGGCACCAGCGCCGGCGCGATGAACGCGGTGCTGCTCGCGCAAGGCCTGATGGCTGGGGGAGCGGAGGGCGCACGCACCGCGCTCAGGGGCTTCTGGAGCGCCGTGGCGGCCAGCATGCCGTTCGAGGTGGCCGTGCCCACGGCCGATGGCAAGGACATGCGGCTGGCGCCGGCCATGCAACTCATGCTGCAGTGGACCCACTACTTCTCGCCTGAGCAGCTCAACCCGTTCGACCTCAACCCCTTGCGCAAGATCCTGTCGAGCCAAGTTGATTTCGAGCGCCTGCGCGGGCGCAGCCCGGTCAAGCTGTTCGTGGCGGCGACCAACGCCAACACCGGCAAGTTGCGGCTGTTCCGCTCAGCGGAGCTCACGCCCGACGCGGTGCTGGCGTCGGCCTGCCTGCCCACCATGCACCGCAGCGTGGTGATCGATGGAGAGCCTTACTGGGATGGGGGTTACGCGGCCAATCCGGCGGTCTTCCCGCTGTTCCACGAGTGCCGCGCACGCGACATCGTGCTGGTGATGCTGGCCCCGCTCAAGCACAGCGCCACGCCGCAGTCGGCAGCGGACATCAAGAGCCGCATGATGGAACTGGCGTTCAACGCCACCTTCCTGCGCGAGATGCGCATGTTTGCCCACCTGCGCGAGCGCGCGGCCCACAGCGCCTGGTGGCGCCGGGGAGAGCTCGACCGGCGCCTGGCCAGCACGCACTTTCACGTGATCGAGGCCAGCGAGGTCATGCGCGAGCTGAGCACCGAGAGCAAGGCCGCGGCGAACATGCGCTTCTTTGAAATGCTGTTCGCGCTGGGCCGCGAGCACGCCAGCGCCTGGCTGTCGGCGCACCACGCCGACGTGGGCCGGCGCAGCAGCGTCGACCTGCAGGCCCTGTTTTACTGAGAAAAACGAAGGATCAGCGCGGCTTGCGCGGCACCATCGGGCCGCGGCCTTCGATGTGACGGAAGTTGATGCGGCCCTTGGTCAGGTCGTAGGGCGAGAGCTCCAGTGACACCCGGTCACCCGCCAGGATGCGGATGTGGTTCTTCTTCATCTTGCCGGCCGAATAAGCGATCAATTGATGACCGTTGTCCAGCGTGACGCGAAAGCGCGTGTCGGGCAGCACCTCGTTGACGATGCCCATCATGTCGATCAGTTCTTCTTTGGCCATGGTGTTTCCTTTGCTTGAAGTGTATCGGTCAGTTCGGGCGAGCGGAAAGGCGGACCGAGTCGTGCACCCAGTCAATGCCTTGCGCAAGGGCGTAATCGGCCGCCGCGTCGTGTGTGGGAAAGGCGCTGTCGAACCGGATCACCCGGTCGGTGGACGCGCTGCCATGGCCGCTGGCAATGGAGACCTGCGCTGCAAAAAGGCCATCCGGCAGAAGGCGGGGCAAAGCCGCGATGCGGTATTTGCCCATGGTGAGGGGAGACAGTCTCGCAATCGTTGTGTCGTTCGTGTGAATCATCAAAAACATCAGTGGGCGGGGACGCGCGGTCGGTACCGTGGCGCCGTGGATGCCCGAAAAAAATAACAGGTGGCAGCCCCATGCGCCGGGGTGCCCCACCGGTTCATCCGGTCTCGGCGTGGCGCGGATGCGTCAAGCCGGAACCGGCGCACGAGCCACGGCAGAGGCATCGGCAACAGCAGGGAGGAGGAAGGCCACGGTGCTGTGAGAAAGCGGTGTGGCGGCACCTTGGAGGGGCTGGACCAGCAGCCCCTCTGCCGGGGGCGGTTGCATCCTGGCAGTGATGTCGGGATGCGGCTGGTCGCTCAAGGCGACTGCGTAATGTAACACAAAAGGGCCAGCCGCGCTGGCTGCCTTCAGACGCCGCCTGACGCCTGGGCCCCAAACGAGGAAATGGTCTCCTGAATGAGATTCGCCAGTTTTTCGTAGGGCAAGGGCTTGTAGGCGATGACAACGGCAGTGGCGGTGCTTTCCGGGCCATGCCGGATCTCCACATCCCCGGTCAGCAGAATGGACGGGATTTGTGCCCCGGCCCGCTTGCGGACCCGTTTGATCAATTCATAGCCAGACAGCCCGGCGTCCAGATGAAAGTCGGTCAGGATCAGGTCGATCGGGCTGGACGTCATTTCCAGCTTCCGGTCAGGATCAGGGTGTCCGTGCCCAGCTTTTGCACGGCGCCGGCGCCTTCGATGTTCTTGGAAAACGCGGGGGTGCTGCCGGTCCGGTTGACTTTTCCAGCCCGCCGCCGGTGTTGATCGAGGGCTCGATATAGGCCTGTTTACCGGGTCCAACGTTGAATTGCGCGTTGCCGGTGGTTGGTTGCAGAACTTTCCCATAGCCGTAGATGCGGGTGTAGTTGGTGCCGGCGAGCTCGTCGTCGCGCAGGCCGCGCCAGTTGTAACCACCCGAGACCCACAGGCCGGGGGAGACCTGGTAGCCGAGCTCGAGGCCGAGCAGGGACTGGCGGGCGCCACCGCGCGAGCGCAGCAGGCCGAGCTGCACGCCCAGGTCCCAGTCGGGGGTGAGGTCGCGGGTGTAGCGGGCGTGCAGCAGCTGGGTGAAGGTGCTGCTGGTGGCGATGTCGTCGGCCACGCGGTTGATGCGCGCGGCGTAGCGGCCGGTGATGACTTCACCGCGCCGGGGGTTGACGTTGATCACGCCGGCCACGAGGTGGGTGTTGTAGTCGCCGGGCAGGGCGGCGCCCTGGGTGCCGTACAGGCTGTAGGCGCTGCCGCCCGTGTTGCCGGCGGTGATGGTTTCCTGGCGGCGCTCGTAGCGCAGCAGGCCGTTGACGACGTCGGTGTGGGCCGGGCGCCAGGCGAGGCCCACCTGCATGCGCGAGAGGCGGCGCGTGCCGGCTTTGTCATCACCGGTCTGGGTGAGCACGGTGCGGGCTAGCACGGACCAGTCGTTGTCCAGACGGTAGGCGCCGGCGAGATTGAGCAGCCAGGAGCTGGCGTCGCCGGCTTCGCGCCATTCCAGGGCGCTGCTGCCGCGCCACGGGCCGCTGCTGTAGTCCAGCCCGAGGGCAAGGGCGGTGGCGTCGTCGCCGGTGCCACTGAGCTGTTTGGAATGTTCGGCCGAGCCGCTGAGTTGCAGGTGCTCGGTGATGGCGTAGGTGTTGCGCAGGCCGGTGCCGTTGCTGGTGCCGCGCGTGCCCATGCGGTATTCGTTGAAGACGCGCCCGCCTTCCATGTAGGCGCCGTCGACGCCGACGATGCTGGTGATGCGGTTGGTGTCGGTGCCGTTGTCGTAGAGGCCGGAATTGAATTCGCGGCGGCCATAGACGCGCGCGTTGGCACCCACCGCATAGGAGCCACCCACCGCGAGGAGGCGGCGGTCGGTGTCGTGCAGGTCTTGTTCGACTTCACCAAACACTTCGGCAGCGGGCAGGATGGGCGGGCGGGCGGTGAGGCGCACGCGGGCGGTGGTGGTGTCCACGGCGTCGGGCGTGGCGGTGGCCGGGCTGAGGTTGGAGGCCGCGCCGCCCATGCCCGCCATGCCGGGGGTGGCGGTGCCGGGGGCTGCGCCGTAGTCGAAGCTGCCGGATCGGGTGCTGGCGGTGTTGCCGTCGCGCACGCCGGCTTCGATGGCGACGTTGTCGCTGAGCTTCTTGTGCACGGCCACGGCGACGTTGCGCGAAGGCGTGGCGTCGGGCAGGTTGTCGTTGCGGCTGTAGGTGGCTTCGGCGCGCAGGCGGGTGGTGTCGTTGATGGGGTACTCGGCGCGCGCGGTGCCTTCGGTGCGGCCCGCGCTGGTGGTGGCGCCGGGGTTTTCGAAGGTGGCATCGGTGCGGCTGGCTTCAGCGCTGAGCTTGAGGTCGCCATCGGCGTAGCGCACTTCCACACGCTGGGCACCTCCGGTGCCGACGGCGTCGGACTCGGTGCGCACGACCTCGGCGGCGACCACGGTGTTGTCGCCCACACGGCCGAGCACGGTCACGGCCTGCAGGCTCCGGCGGTGGTTTTCGGGGTTGTCGTCCTTGGCGGCGGCCACGCCGACCTGCACGCGTTCGCCGAGTTTGAACTGGGCGTCCACGCCGGCGTTGAGGTACTCGGGGCCGCCCTGGTTGACTTCGTAGCTGACGCGCAGGGACTGGGGGTTGAGATCAGCGTCCACAGAGGGCAGGGGCGCGGCGAGCATCAGGCGCCGGGTGAGGGGCTCGAGCGTGTAGTCGGTGTTGCGCACGAGCTTGCGCGCAGAGAGCACCAGCTGCGGCTGCGTGCGGCTGCGCACCAGCAATTCAACCTGCTCGCTGTTGGGCACGATGTCGCCAATGCCACTGAGGAAGTAGAAGGACAGGCCGTTGGCCGGCACTTCCTCGACCTGCTGTTTGCTGGCGGTCTGGGCGGCGTGGCTGGTGACGCGCACGCGCTCTGTTTCGTAGTGGTGCTTGACGCCGTTGAGCGAGCGGTTGACCTGGCTGAGCTTGCGCACCTCCGGGCTGGCGCTGGAGGTGAAGTCACCGTAGAGCAGGTAGGAGCGCTCCTTGTCGATGCGCACGTAGAGCTTGCCCACGCTCTGGGCGTCGTAGCCCCGGGTGGAATCGTCGCCGTAGATGGGGTAGTACTCGTCGGGCCGGATGTCGCGGAACAGCCGGTCCTTGGTGGTCTTGTCGGAGTCATAGGCGGCGGTGAGCAGGTAGTCGCCCTTGACCGCGCCTTTGAAATAGAAGGCGGTGCGGCCGGACGCGCGGCCGTGCTTGGCTGGGCTTGCAGGGCTCGCTCAGCACGGTGCTCACGCGCGTGCAGGGCGCCAGTTCGGGCACCTTGCTCGCCATTTCCCTGATGTGGCCCCTGGACCGGCAGTTCAACACCTCGACCCACCTGATGCACCGCGGCGGGCAGACCGACGCCTACACCACCGCGAGCCAGGGCCTGCGCGGCGATGCGGGTCTGGGCTGGCGTGCCCTCGGCGGCAGCCGCAGTGGGTCGGCCGTGGCCGAGGGCGGGCTGTACCTGCAAAGTCCCAGCAACCTGTTCACCGCGGACGTGAGCAGCTCGTCCGCACAGCAGACCCTGCGCCTGGGCACCCAGGGCGGCCTGGTGGTGATGGATGGGCGCGCGTTTGCCACCCGCCCCGTGCAGGACAGCTTTGCGCTCGTGAAGGTGCCGGGGCTTGCGGACGTGGGCGTGAGCTTCCAGGGTCGCGAGCGCGCGCGCACCGACGGCGGTGGCGTGGCCCTGGTGACCGGGCTTCAGCCCTACAGCACGAACCAGGTGCGCCTGAATCCGTCTGACGTGCCGCTGAGCGCCGAGATCGACAGCCTGGAGCAGGTGGTGGTGCCGCGCCGGCGCAGCGCGGTCACGATCGGCTTCGCGGTGCGCAGCGGCCAGGCCGCGCTGCTCACCATCCAGCTACCGGACGGACGGCCCGCGCCCACGGGCGCCGAGATCGAGGTGTCTGGCGATGAGCGGCGCTTCCCCGTGGGCCGGCGCGGTCAGGCCTTCCTGACCGGCCTGCAACGCGAGCACCAACTGCGCCTGCACTGGAAGGGCATGAGCTGCCTGATGCCGCTGGTGCTTACGCCCACCATCCCGGATGACGTCGCGCGCCCCGCCCCATTGGTTTGCGAAGGTGTGACCCCATGACCCGCTTGCGCCTCCTCCATTTCGTCGGGTGCCTGTGTCTGTGCGGGCTGCTGCTGGCCGTGTGCCCGCCGGTGCACGCCGCCTACAGCTGCACGGTCACGGCCACCAGCAGCGGCCTGCTCTACGACACGCCTTCCCCACGCGACGTGACCGGCTCCGCCGCGCTCACCTGCACCCGGTCGTCGGGTGACGCGAACACCCTGAGCTACCGACTCAAGGCCACCGATGGCAACAATGCAACGGGCAGCCAGCCTTTTCGGCGCGTGCGCTTGAACAGCACGTCCAACTACCTGGAATACTCGCTTCGTCGCGGCGGCACCTGCAACAACAGCACCGACTGGCGCGCCCCCGCGACAGGCTCCTCCAATGTCGCCACCGGCACGCTGAACTTTGGCGCGGCGCTGACAGCCTCAACCACACTGACCTATTGCATCCGCGTGCGCGTGGGAGCGGGAGGCAACCCGGCATCGCCGGCCGCCGGTGTTTACAGCGACACCTTCAACGTCTTCGCGCAGTACCCCAACAGCGACGCGGGCGCGCTCAGCCCCAGTGACCCGGTGGTGATGACCGTGGGCGTGAACAACCAGTGCGTGTTCAACACCTACCCGGGCGACCTGGCTTTCAACTACACCGCGTTCAGCGCCACAGCGCAGACCTCGACCACGAGTTTCATGCTGCGCTGCAGCTCAGGCCTGCCGTGGACCGTCTCTGTGAGCCCGAACCCCGCCGTGCTTCAAGGTCTGCGGTACACCATCACCCCCTCGCCCGCTTCGGGCAGCGGCAACGGCAACACCGGCCAGGCCGTCACGCTCACCGGCAGCATGCAGGCAGGTCAGGCAGGCACCTGCACCGGGCCCACGTGCTCGGCTGTCCAGGCTCACACCGTGTTCATCACCTACTGAGACGTGGCTCACGTTGAAAAACGTTTTCAGACACCGCGTGCAGGGTGAAAATGCCGGTGCGATCCCAGGAGGCACAGCATGGACCGATTCACGGGTGGTTGCCTGTGCGGCAACGTTCGAATGGAAGCCACCGGCCGCCCCCACCGGGTCGGCCTGTGCCACTGTCTCGACTGCCGGAAACACCACGGCGCGCTCTTCCACGCCTCCGCGATCTTTCCGCAGAACGCCGTGACCGTCGAAGGCGAAACGCGCGACTACGCCGGGAGGTTCTTCTGTCCTCGCTGTGGCTCGTCGGTGTATGGGCGCAGTGGCGACGAAATCGAAGTCAACCTGGGCACCCTCGACGCACCCGACCAATTCGTGCCCACCTACGAGCTCTGGACCGTGCGCCGCGAGTCCTGGCTGCCACCGTTCCCACTCGCCAGGCGGTATGAGCGCGACGAGGAGGAAACGGGGCGCCCCGAGGCCTGAACGGCGGATCCTTGCGCCCTCTGCGGCCACGATGCTGCCGCGGCTAACATCTGGCGATGTCAGAAAACCAGCGATGCAAAACGATACTGGCCGTGGATGACCACGAACTGGTGCGGATGGGTTTGCGCCAGCTGATCGTTCAGCACTTCGCGGACCGTTTCCATGTGGCCGATGCGCACAGCCTGGAGCAGGCCCTGCTGTTTCTGAAGCAGCGCGCCGAGGAGGTCTTTCTGCTGTTGCTCGATCTCAACCTGGGCGACACCCGCGGCCTGACCGGCCTCAAGCTCCTGCGGCAGCGCTATCCGCAGCTGCCGATCGTGGTCGTGTCGGGCACGCACGATCACCGCGTCCGCGAAGAAGCCTTGGCGCATGGTGCCTGGGGCTACTTCTGCAAGACGGGCGATACCGATGGATTGAAGGGCATGCTCGCGGCGATTGAAAGCGCCGCCACGGCAAGCCATCGCCCGGGGAAGCGCGGCGCGGCGGCCCGCAGCCAGAACCTGAGGCCTGGCGTCCGGTTGACCGACCGCCAGGTCCAGGTCCTGGAGCTGCTGCTCAGCGGCCTCGACAACCAGGCGATCGCCGCCGAAACCGGGCTGGTGCTGGGCTCGGTGAAGAATTGCGTTTCGACGATTTTTCTCGTCTTCAACGTCCGCTCACGCGCCGAGCTGATCGGGCTGTTTTCCTGAGCCTGGTGTGATCGAAAAGCTGCTGACGAGCATCCACCAGGCGCTGGGCGTGCAAGCCCGGTCGCCACTGGCCGTGCAGCGCATCCAACTCGCGCTCCTGCTGCAAAAGACCGGGCCGGTGCGCATCCTCTCGCCCATCCCTTTCGCGACGCCGCTGGCGATCCTGTTCTACCTGAACGGGACGTCCCTGCTTCCCCTGATCTGGCTCGGTCTGTTCTACATCGTCATCTTCACGAGCTACGTGCAGCGCAGGAAGCTGGAAGCCCGTGGTCCTCTGCAGGACCACGAGTTGCCCGGCATCCTGCAAGGCCGCGTCCGGGACATCCTTCTGCTGGGCGCCATGTGGGGGGCCGCACCCTGGCTGCTCAATGCGCACCAGAACGTGGACCCTCTGATTCTCATCTCCGTGTTCATCATGGGTGCGATATCGCTTGGCTCCGCGATCGTCTCTACCCACCGCCAGACCATCGCCGCCTTCAGCATCCCGGCGGCGGCCGGCATGATCTCCGCCTGCCTCTGGCACGGTGGCCTGGTCGGTTCGGTGCTGGCCTTCTGCATGACCCTCTTTCTGGTGATGACGCTCAAGTGGACATTCCAGCAGGCGGACCTGCTCGAGCAGTCGCTGACGGTGCGCTTTGAAAAGGAAGACCTCGCCCGCCGCCTGGCCCAGCAGGTGGAACTGGTCGAAAACGCCAACCGGGAAAAGAGCCGCTTTCTCGCGTCCGCCAGCCACGATCTGCGCCAACCGCTTCATGCCGTCTCGCTGTTCACTTCGGTGCTGGAGCGGTCTCAGCTCGATCCGGACAGCGCACAGACCGTCACGCGGTTGAGCCACTCGGTGCGCATGCTGAACCAGTCGCTGGACTCCATGCTCGACATCTCCCGGCTGGATGCGGGCGCCGTGCAACCCTCGCTGGAGCCCGTGCGCGTGCACGAGCTGTTTCTGTCGCTGAACCACATGTTCTGCGGCAGCGCCCAGGAGCGCGACCTGCAGCTTCGGTTCCGGGCGCCGGGCGATCTGGTCGTCGTGAGCGACGTGCAGCTGCTCACGCGCCTGCTCGGCAATCTGATCGACAACGCCATCAAATACACGCGCACCGGTGGTGTGCTCGTCGCGGCAAGGTCGGGGGTCCCCGCAGGGCGGGCCGGCTGGGTCCGCTTCGAGGTGGTCGACACCGGCATCGGCATTGCCACAGAACATCAACAACGGGTGTTCGACGAGTTCTACCAGCTGGCCAATCCACAACGCGACCGCGCATCCGGTCTGGGCATCGGCCTGTCCATCGTCAAACGGCTCTCGAGCCTGCTGGAACATCCCATGGCGCTCTCATCAATGCCGTCGCGAGGCACACGCTTTCGGGTGTGGGTGAAACAGGCCGACAGGCGCAGTCTCCACCCGGCTAGCCCCGCAGACACGGGCCTTGTTCCCCCGGTTCACGCCGCGAACGCCCTGCCGCGCCATGTGCTTGTCATTGACGACGAGCCGGCCAGCCGTGAGGCCATGGCCTTGGTGCTATCCGCGCACGGTTGCGCGGTGTATCCCGCCAGCGACCTGGCGCAGGCGCAGCACCTGCTGCAGCGACACCCGATCGAAGCCGTCGTTTCCGACTTCCGGCTCCCGGGAGAACGCAACGGCCTGGACTACCTCCTGGCCCTGCGCAACACCTCACCCCACCTGCGCACCTTGCTGGTGACTGGCGAGACCTCGCCGCAACGCATCACCGACATCCGGGCCAGCGGTGTGCCCTTCCTGCACAAACCTGTGCAGGCGCAACAGCTGCTGGACGCACTGGCGCGCTGATCAGCCGTTCTCACCCGCCGCCATGTGACCGGGGTCACTTCACGCCAGGGAGGCTCGCGATGAATACTCGCGATCGTCTGTTGACCCTCGCCCCTTCCGACCCAACCACGTCCCGTCAGGGACCCGTTCCCATGCGCAAACTCCTTCTTGGCCTGACCCTGTCCTTGCTCGCCGCCGTGTCCATCGCGGCACCCGATCCGCAGTGTGCCGAGTACGACAAGCTCCGCACCCAGAGAGACAACGCATTGCGCGTGAAGAACTTCAAGCAGTATTGCGATGCCCTGTCGGGTTTGATCAAGCTGATGCCGGCCAAGCCTCCCGAGCAGGCGCGGCTCCAATGCGAAGCCAAGGCCACGAACATGAAGGTCGAGACCTGGCTTGGCATCCGCCCCGAGGTGGTGTCCACCATGACGGGCACGTTTGACGAGCAATGCAGGTGACGTGAGACACCGGGCCGCCGATCGCCCTGGGGGGCAAGGCGGTCACACACTTGAAACCTATAATCGCTCGGCTCACGCGCCAGGCGTGAGGCCGGATGAGGACGACCCCATCGGCATGGATTCAACCGCGAGGGACGGCCCCCGCACTGCTTGTGAAAGTGGTCGCCATGGTCAACGCCTCCCTCCACCCCCCCGCCGCACGCGCGCGGCTCATCTCTGCGGCCACCTGGGCACTTCTGCTCGGCGCGTGGGCCGTGGTGGGCTTGTTCTCTTTTTACGGATCCTCCTGGCTGGCCGCGCCACTCACACCCGGTGTCGCCAGCCTGAGTTTCGCCGTGCTGCTGGTCACCATCGTGGCGGCGTCGTTTGGTGTCGTGCATGAGGCGGACTACCTGGCGCACAAGCTGGGCGAGCCGTACGGCACGCTCATCCTGACGCTGTCCATCGTGGCCATCGAGGTCATCCTGATTGCCTCGGTGCTGCTGGGGCCGGGGGAAGCCCCCACGATCGGGCGCGATTCCATTTTTGCCGTGTTGATGATCATCCTGAACCTCGTGATGGGGATCTGCCTGACGGTGGGTGCTGCCCGGCATGGCGAACAGGAGTTCAATGCGCAAGGGGCCACGGCCTACCTGTCGATGATTGCCCTGTTGACCACGGTGGCCCTGGTGTTGCCCAAGTTCACCAGCACGGCGGGTGAATTCGGGCCTGAGCAGGCGATGGGCATCGGTGTCCTCACCGCGCTGCTGTACGCGGCCTTCCTGTGGAAACAGATCGGCAGTCTCAAGCGCCTCTTCGTTCAGCCCCCTCCCGGGGCGATGGTGGTGCGCCGCATGGAACGGACCTCCAGGGCGCCGACCGGGACCGAAAAGGCGGAGGGTTCCGTCCAGCAAAGCAGGAAGGATGTCTGGGTGCATTCGCTGCTGCTGCTGGCCATGATTGTTCCGATCGTTCTGCTGGGCCACCACCTGGCCGTCGTGCTCGACTACGGCATTGCGGCCGCGGGCGCGCCCGTGGCTGTGAGTGGCGTGCTCATCGCCCTGATCGTGTTCACCCCCGAGTCCCTGACCGCCGTGCGCGCGGCGCTGGGCAATGAGATGCAACGGGCTGTCAACCTGTGTCTGGGTGCCTTTGTCTCCACCGTGGGGCTCACGGTGCCCGCGGTGCTGGCCATTGGCTTGTTGTACGACAAGCAGGTCGTCATGGGCATCTCCCACGTGGACACGGCGCTGTTTGCGGCCACCGCCGTGCTGAGCATGCTCACCTTCAACGGCCAGCGCACCTCGGCGCTGCAGGGTTACATGCACCTCGCGCTGTTTGCCGTGTTTGCCGTGCTGTTGTTCTTTCCCTAGCCGCGCCATGGGCCGCCCACGGTGGATGCGGTCGAAACATCTGCGAACAGCATTTCAGCGGTCATGCGGGCAGACTAGGGCCCATGAAAATCCTTGCCCTCGTCTTCTCCCTGAGCGCCGTGGCGTTTGCGCCCATCCCGGTGATGGCGCAACAGACCCCCGCGAAGCCTGCCGCCAAGCCGGCGGCCAAACCCACCACCACGACCAAACGCGCGCCGCTGGCGCGCTCCGCGGCCAAGGCCGTGGAAGAAGTGACGCCGATCGAAGAGGATTCCAGCGTGAACCTCACCGAAGCCGATCTCGTGGTCGCGCAGCGCGTGTACCTCGGCAACATCCCCTGCGAACTCGGCTCGGCTGTGGAAATCGTGCCCGCCAAGCGGCAGGGGTTCTTCATCGTGCAGGTGAAGAACATGCGCAACGCGCGGTACTACATGCACCCGGTGGAAAGCCGCACCGGTGCCATCCGTCTCGAAGACCCGAAGCGGGGCGCCATGTGGCTGCAGCTGGGCAACAAGTCCATGCTCATGAGCCAGCAACTGGGCAAACGGCTGGCCGATGAATGCATGAGTCCCGAGCAGCTGACGCTGGCCGGTGAAATGAAGCGCAACCCGCCCAAGGGCCTGCTGGATCCGGTGGACCCCCCACCGGCCGCCGCGCCCCCCGCCCCGCCGGCCAACACCAACTAGCCACTGCCCACCGTGAGACGTATATAATTCATATACGTTTCATATAGAGGTGGTGAATGGGGATCGTCAAGATTTCGGACCTGATGCACGAGAACCTGCGCGTGGCGGGGAGTGCGCTGAGCAGGTCCATCAATGCGCAGGCCGAACACTGGATGCGGGTCGGCATGCTGACCGAGCTTCACCCGGAGCTGGACCACCGGGAGATCTGTCAGCTGCTGGTGCGGGCGGAGCTCTCGGGGGGCCTGGACATCACCGTGGCGGCCGCGACCCCAGCGGGCAAGGCCCGCACAGCCCCAGCGGGCCAGCGCTAGTGGCTCGCGGCATCACCATCAAGTCGGCCGAGGACATTGAGATGGCGCGGCGCGCCGGCAGGCTGGCCGCGGAGGTGCTCGGCATGATCGAGCCCCACGTCGTCCCCGGGGTCAGCACGGAGACGCTGGACCGGATCTGCCACGACCACATCGTGAATGTCCAGGGCGCCACCCCGGCCAACCTGGGGTACCACGGGTATCCCAAAACGATCCTCACCTCCGTCAATCAGGTGGTCTGCCACGGCATCCCCTCGCCCGACAAGCTGCTGAAGAAGGGCGACATCATCAACATCGATGTGGCCGTCAACAAGGATGGCTGGTTCGGCGACACCAGCCGCATGTACTTCGTCGGCACACCCAACGTGCTGGCCCGGCGTCTGGTGGAGACCACCTATGAAGCCCTGCTGGCCGGCATCCGGCAGGTCAGGCCAGGCGCGACGCTGGGGGACATTGGCCATGCCATCCAGTCCGTCGCCCATCGAGAGCACTTCAGCGTGGTGCGCGAGTACTGCGGGCATGGCATTGGCCGGATCTACCACGAAGAACCGAACGTGCTTCACCATGGCCGGCGCGGCGAGGGGCTCAGGCTGGAGCCGGGGATGGTCTTCACCATCGAACCCATGCTCAACGCGGGCCAGCGCGAGACCCGGACCCTGGCCGATGGGTGGACCGTCGTGACCAAAGACCGCTCCCTGTCCGCCCAGTGGGAACACATGGTGGCCGTCACGCCCGAGGGGCACGAGGTGCTCACGCCCTGGCCAGGTGGCACGGGTGCCCACGCACCGGTGTGACGCCCGGGTTTTGACCCTCTGATAGACTGCGACGCTCTGCGGGAGAGCGAGGCGGGTCACGCCTCCGCCGAAGGCGCAAACTCCCATGATCGCTCAGGCCACCGGACCGCAGACACATTTCGCCGACTGGAGAGAGGCCGAGCCGCACCGCGCGCGCACCGGCACACCGAAGGGGCAGACTGCCGACGCAGTCGAAACTCTCAGGTAAAAGGACAGGGGGAGAGGCGCTTTCACCCGAGCCTTGCCCATGTTCCCCTTTCGAACCCCCTTCGCGGTCCGGTTCTTCGCCGCGCTGGCCCTTGGCCTGTGCGTCGGCGTTGCCCTCGGCGCCGCTCATGCCTTGCACCGCCTGTGGCAGCAGCTGCCCGAGGTCGGTCACCTGGCCCACTACGAACCGATGCTGCCCATGCGCATCCACGCCAGGGACGGCAGCCTGCTCGCCGAGTACGGCGAAGAACGGCGGGAGTTCGTGCCGATCGAGCGCATCCCGTTGCGCATGCAGCAGGCCTTGCTGGCCATCGAGGATGCGCGGTTCCATGAACACGGGGCGGTGGACTACGCGGGCCTCGTGCGCGCGGCGCTCGGCAACCTTGTGGCCGGTGGGCATGCGCAAGGTGGCAGCACCATCTCCATGCAGGTCGCGCGGGTCTTCTTCCTGAGCCGGGAGAAGACCTACCGGCGCAAGATCATGGAGATCATGCTGGCCTACAAGCTCGAGTCGGTCTACAGCAAGAACAAGATTCTGGAGCTGTACATGAACCAGATCTACCTGGGCGAACGGGCCTACGGTTTCGCGGCGGCCGCATCGGTCTACTTCGACAAGACGCTCGACCAGCTCAGCGTCGCCGAGGCGGCCATGCTGGCCGGCTTGCCCAAGGCGCCCTCCGCCTACAACCCGGTCGCCAACCGCGAGCGCGCCACCGTTCGCCAGCAGCACATTCTCAAGCGCATGCGCGAGTTGGGCTACCTCGATGAGCAGGCCTATGAGCAGGCCCGCGCCGAGCCCTTGACCCTGGCGCTGAACCACCCGTCGACCGACCCGGCATCGGCCTACGCGGTCGAACAGGTTCGCAAGATGCTGGTGGAGCGCTATGGGGACGAGGCCTACTCGCGGGGCCTGGATGTGACCACCACCATCCGCGTGGCCGAGCAGCGCGCCGCCACCCATGCCTTGCGCGCCGGCCTGTTGAATGCACAACACCAGCGCGGCCCTGCGGGGCCGGAAGGCCATCTGAAGCAAGCCGTGCAGGCCGACGACCTGGCCGGCATCCGCCGGGCCCTCGCGCCCTACCGGGACAGTGGTGCCTTGCGCGTGGCCACCGTGCTGGAAGCCTCCGCCTCCGCCGGCATCACGGCCGTCCTGCGCGACGGCACCGTGGTTCGCATTGCACGCCACACGCTGAGCCCGGGCAGCAGCGCGCTGCTCAAGCCCGACGCACCCGCGCACAGGCGCATCGAACCGGGCGCCGTCGTTCGTGTCGTGGCCGACACGGCCGGGCGCTGGCGGCTGACACAGCTGCCGCAGATGCAGGGCGCGCTGGTGTCCATCGATGCGAGGTCGGGTGAGATCCTGGCGCTGGCCGGTGGCTTCGACTTCGCGTTCAACCAGTTCGACCACGCGGTGCAGGCGGTGCGCCAGCCGGGATCGACCTTCAAGCCCTTCGTGTTTTCCGCTGCGCTGGAAAAGGGTTATTTCCCCGGCACCCTGGTCGACGACACGCAGCGGCTGGTCACGCCATCGGCGCGTGGCCGCAAAGCCTGGCGGCCGCGCAACTACGGCAACCAGTACGAAGGTTTCATCACGGCCCGGCGGGCCCTGGCACGTTCGAAGAACGTGGTGGCGGTCAACCTCATGGACGCTGCCGGCGCGGAATATGTGCAGCAGTTCGCCACCCGTTTCGGTTTCGCGGCCGAGCTCAATCCCCCGATCCTGCCGCTGGCGCTGGGCGCGGGCGCGGTGACCCCGCTGCAGCTCACCGAGGCCTACGCGGTGTTCGCCAACGAAGGAGAGCGGGTCGAGTCCCGCCTGGTGCTCAAGGTCAGCGAGCGCGGCGGTGCGGTGCTCTACGAAGCGCCGCCGGTGTCGCCCCGCGGCCAGGTGATCTCCCCACGCAATGCCTTTGTGATGGACAGCATGTTGCGTGACGTGGTGCGGCACGGCACGGGGCGGCGCGCGAGCGCACTCGGGCGCGAGGACACGGCCGGCAAGACCGGCACGTCCAACGACGCGCGCGATGCCTGGTTCGCCGGTTATTCATCGGGCGTCGCTTCGGTGGTGTGGATCGGGTACGACCAGTCGCGCAGCCTGGGCAACGCCACCGGGGGAAGCCTGGCATTGCCCGTCTGGACGGAGTACATGAAGGTCGCCGTCGCCAAGCGGCCCGCGCAGGAGCGCCGCATGCCGCCGGACCTGGTGCCATGGGGCGATGACTATGTCTACCCGGAATCCCTGGATGGACCCTGCACTGTCGAGCCCCACACCTTCATCCAGAGCCTGTTCGAATGCCGCAGCGGCATCCCGGCCCCGGGGGAATGAAAAAGCGGCGTTGCTCGGCCCCGATTTGCCCCACAAACAGGCCCAGAGGAGAAGCCAGACAAGCTGGAAACCGCGTCCTTGCACCATTCCAGCAAGAACATAGCAGCGCCGCGAAACCCGGGATGGGTGCGGCTCTTGCACCGCATCACGCCGGCAAGCCGGCGCCACCCCAAGACTTGGAGTCTAGGAACTGGTGGATGTTCCGCACACCGGCGGCATAGAGCGGGTGGAAGACGGCCCGAGATGGGGCATCGAAGGTACGAACTGCAGAGGCGGGCGCAGCCCGCCACCGATCACTTGCGGTCGGGCAACTCGATCTTGACCTCGAGCACGTCCAGGTTGTCCTGGCGGTCGAGCTGGACCTTGATGTCGTCCGGGTTGATCTTGATGTACTTGCCGATCACCGCGACCAGCTCGCGCTGCAGCGCAGGCAGGTAGTCGGGCTCGGAAGCGCTGCGCCCGCTGCGCTCGTGCGCCAGGATGATCTGCAGGCGCTCCTTGGCGACGCTGGCGGTTTTCTTCTTTTCACCCAGCAGGAAAGACAGGATCGACATGCCTTACTTCCCTCCGAACAGGCGCTTGAAGAAGCCCACTTTTTCGGCTTCGATGAAGCGCAGCGGTTTGTCGGCGCCGAGGAAACGGTCGATCACGTCGCTGTAGGCCTCGGCCACGTCCGTGCCCTTGAGGTGGATGGCCGGCATGCCCTGGTTGGAGGCGGTCAGCACGCTTTCGCTTTCCGGGATCACGCCGATCAGCTTGATGCGCAGGATGTCCTGGATGTCGCTGAGCGAGAGCATCTGGCCATCGGCCACGCGGCCCGGGTTGTAGCGCGTGATCAGCAGGTGTTCCTTGATCGGCTCCTTGCCCTCGATGGCACGCTGCGTCTTGCTGCCCAGCATGCCCAGGATGCGGTCGGAGTCGCGCACGCTGGAGACCTCGGGGTTGGTCACCACCAGCGCCTCATCGGCGTAGTGCATGGCCATGAGCGCACCGGTCTCGATGCCGGCGGGCGAGTCGCAGATGATGTACTCGAAGCCCATGGCCGACAGGTCGGTCAGCACCTTGTGCACGCCTTCCTGGCTCAGGGCGTCCTTGTCGCGCGTCTGGCTGGCGGCCAGCACGAACAGGTTGTCGCACTGCTTGTCCTTGATCAGGGCCTGGTTCAGGTTGGCCTCGCCCTGGATGACGTTGATCAGGTCGTACACCACGCGGCGCTCGCAGCCCATGATGAGGTCCAGGTTGCGCAGGCCCACGTCGAAATCGATGACGGCGGTCTTGTGGCCGCGCAGGGCCAGGCCCGAGGCGAAGCTGGCGCTGGTGGTGGTCTTGCCCACGCCGCCCTTGCCGGAGGTGACGACAACAATCTTGGTCATGGTGAAAGTCCTTCGATTCGAATAAGGGGTGAGACTCAGGCGCCGATGGCGTCGATCACGAGTTTGTCGCCATCGGGGCCGGGCACCAGGCGCACCTGCGCGGTCTTGCCCTGGACCGATTCGGGCAGGGCCACTTCGCTGGTGCGGTAGATGCCGGCGATGGAAATGAGTTCTGGCGCCATGGACAGCGCGAAGATGCGCGCCTCCCCGTAGCCGCGCGCACCGGCGATGGCCTTGCCACGCAGCGGCGCGTACACGTGGATGTTGCCGTCGGCGATCACCTCGGCACCCGGGTTGACCATGGCCATGACCACCAGATCGCGGCCGCGTGCATAGACCTGCTGGCCCGAGCGCAGGGGCTTGTCGATCACCAGGGCACCGGGCACGGGCATCGGCTGGGGCGCGGCCACGGGTTCCGGCGAGGCGGTCTCGGTCGGCGCCGCCGACGGGGCGGCCCGTTGCACGGTGGCGTCGGGCGCGGGCGTGAGGCCGGCGGCGACGGCCAGCGCGGTCTGTTCGATGGTGCCGCCGCGCACGGCCAGGGGTGTGAGGCGGTGCTGGCGCAGCAGGGTCTGCAGCGCGCCGAAGTCGGGCAGGGCATGGGCCTCGGCCACGTTCAAAGGGTGCAGGTCGATGACCACTGGATCGTGGTCGAAGAAGTCGGGCATGTCGCCAAAACGCTGGGCGAACTCCTGCGCCAGGAGATCCAGGTTGGACGACTTGAGCATCAGGGCCACCAAAGGCAGGTGGGCACTCTTGATTTCGAAGGTGGCGGGCGCGTTTCCTGCGAGGGCGACAGACATGGGCGAAACAGATCCAAAAACGGGCCAGCCGCAGGAACGCCGGGTCGGCAGGTCTGGCTGTGAAGCGGCGCATCTTACCAGCCGGGTTGACGGGTTTCGGCCCGGGAAGGTGTGCAGGTGTCAGGGCATGTTTCAGCAACCGATGAGCGGGTTTTGCACAAACCTGTGAATAATTTTTTAACAACGCGCTAGTTATCCACAGAGAAGTGGGTAACTGCCTGGTTATCCCCGTTTCGAGCTTCAAGGAACCGCGCCCTTCACACAGGCTTCTGAGTGAGCCAAGTCCTTGATCCAGCAAGAAAAAGGGCGCTTTTCCACACTGGACAGCGCCCTCTACTACTACTGCTATTTTGTATTTAAAGATTTAGAAGAATAGTGGAACGGGAACCCGGCTCGGTCCGGGTGCCTGGTCAGGCCGGCTTTTTCACGCTCGGTTGCTCGCCGTGGTGCCGGTGTTCACCCCGATGGCCGCGGTGCATGCCGGCACGCTGGAAGCCGCCCAGGTGTTTTGAATCAAACACTTTTTGTTGATCGGCGTTCAAAACCGCATAGAAGCTCTTGATCGCGTCGACGCGTTTGGCCATCGCGGCATCGCGCTCGGCTTTCAGGGCCTGCATCTTGTCCAGGCGCTGCGGCGTGGTCAGCTTGGACCAGTCTTCCCGGGTGCCTTGGCGCGGCATGGCGCCAGCCTGAGGCTGCGTGCGGGCAATGAACGCATTCCAGGCCGGTTCCTGTTCGGGGGTGAGCTTGAGCTCGGCCTTGAGGGCCGCTTGGCGCTCGGCCATGTGCTTCTGCATCTGGGCGTGGTGTTCGGCGCGTTTCTGGTCGCGCTGCTCGGCGGTGGGTTTGACGGCCGGCTTGGCCGCCGTGTCGGCCTGGGCCACGACGGTGACGGTGTCGGCCGCCAGGGCCGTGGGGTGCAGGGCCGAGGCCTGCACCAGGGCGGTGGCAAAGGTGCCCACCAGGGCGGTGGCCAGGGTGGTGGCGATCAGCGCGCGTTTCGGAAGCGATTTCATGAGGACTCCTGGTGTCTGTTGAGGATGGATCTCCACAGGACAGGTGTCGGGCTGCGGAGTGGTTTCAGTGTCTGGCGCGCGTGTTTCCACCCCGTGCCGCCGATGTGGCGGGTTTGTAAAGTTTTGTGCTGCTTTTTGCAGCAACTGTGCAAGCGGGGTGGCTCAGGTCGTCGAGGATGGGACAGTCGGGTCGGTCGTCGCCAGGGCACAGGTGCAGCAGCTGGTCCAGCGTGCGCTGCATGGCCTGCAGGGCTTCGATGCGCTGGGCCAGTTCGTTCAGGTGTTTCTGTGTGATGCGCTTGACGCTGGCGCTGCTGCGCCGGCGGTTGTGCCAGAGGCTCACGAGTTCGGTGATGGCATCCAGGCCGAAGCCCATGTCGCGCGCGCGGCGGATGAAGCGCAGCGTGTGCACGTCAGCCAGGCTGTACTGGCGGTAGTTGCTGTCGGTGCGGGGCACGGGCGTGAGCAGGCCCAGGCTTTCGTAGTGGCGCAGCATCTTGGGCGAGATGCCGCTGAGTTGCGCGGCCTTGCCGATGCTGACCGGCCAATGGATCAGCGCGTCGCCCGGGTCTTGCTCGCCAGTGGGAGCCAGCGCGTGCAGAAGGCGGTCGGTGGCCATGGGGTCAGGCCGCCACTTGGTAGCCTTCTTCGCGGATCGCTTCGGCCAGGGCTTCGCGCGACTGTGTGCTGTTCACCTCGACGCGGTTCTGGCCGCGGTCGATGTGGACTTCGGCCTGGGGATCGAGCAGCTTGATGGCGGCGGTCACGGACTTTTCGCAGTGGCCGCAGGTCATGCCGTGCACATCGAGGACTTGTTTCATGGTGTCTTTCTTCAATGGTGGATGGAACATGAAGCCATTGTGATCCTTGACATGGTGTCAAGGTCAAGCGGTGGCTGCGCTGTCACAGTTCGCTACAAGCGCGGTTGACCTTCCCATGGTGGTAAAGCTTATGCTGACTCCATGAACACGATCGCTGCCTCCTCCAACGCTGGTGCCACCTTCTCGACCTATCCACTGACCCAGATCGATCTGGGTGTGGGCGGCATGACCTGCGCCTCGTGCGTGACGCGGGTCGAGAAGGCCTTGCGCAAGCAACCGGGCGTGAGCGACGCCACCGTGAACCTGGCCACCGAGTCGGCGCGCGTCACGCTCAGTGGCGTGGACGAGGCCGAATCGCTGGCGCGCATCAAGCGCGCCGTGCGCGACGCGGGTTACGAGCCGCGCACGCTGGATGCCCTGGACGAGGAGGACACCGAGCGCGTGATGGGCGTGCCGCGCGACCTGCTGCCGGTGCTGATGGGTGTGCTGCTCTCGACGCCACTGGTGCTGCCCATGGTGGGAGACCTGTTCGGCCAGCACTGGATGCTGCCGGCCTGGATCCAGTTCCTGCTGGCCACGCCGGTGCAGTTCGTGCTGGGCGCGCGTTTCTACCGCGCCGGCTGGCACGCGCTCAGGGCGCGCACTGGCAACATGGAACTGCTGGTGGCGATCGGCACCACGGCGGGCTGGGCGCTGTCGACCTGGCTGTGGTGGCGCGCCGAAGCGGGCGAGGTGCCGCACCTGTACTACGAGGCCTCGGCGGTGGTGATCACGCTGGTGCTGCTGGGCAAGTGGCTGGAGGCGCGCGCCAAGCGCCAGACCACCACCGCCATCCGTGCGCTGCACGCGCTGCGACCCGAGCGAGCCCATCTGTTGCCCGATGGCATCCGCCGCACCGAGACCACCGACGTGGCGGTGGACGAACTGTTGCCTGGCGATGTGATCCGCGTGTTGCCGGGTGAGCGCTTCGCGGCCGACGGCACGGTGGTCCAGGGCCACACCCAGGCCGACGAATCCATGCTGACCGGCGAGTCCCTGCCGGTGTCCAAGGACGTGGGCGACGGCGTGACCGGGGGCTCGCTCAACGGCGAGGGCGCGGTGGACGTGCGGGTGCGCGCGGTCGGCGCGCAAAGCGTGCTGGCCCAGATCATCGGCCTGGTGCAGGACGCTCAAGCCGCCAAGGCACCGGTGCAGCGCATGGTGGACCAGGTGGCGGCCGTGTTCGTGCCGGTGGTTCTGGTGATCGCGCTGGTCACGCTGCTGGGCTGGCTGGGGACCGGTGCACCGATGGAAGAGGCCTTGCTGCACGCGGTGGCGGTGCTGGTGATCGCCTGCCCCTGTGCACTGGGTCTGGCCACACCGGCGGCCATCATGGCCGGCACCGGTGTGGCTGCGCAGCATGGCATCCTGATCAAGGACGCGCAGGCGCTGGAGATTGCGCACAAGGTGGACACGGTGGCTTTTGACAAGACGGGCACGCTGACCGAAGGCCACCCGCGCCTGACGGTGATCGAAGCCGCACCGGGCGTGGACGAGATCGCCGTGCTGCAGGTGGCGGCGGCGCTGCAGGCGCAGAGCGCGCACCCGCTGGCGCGCGCGGTGCTGGAGGCCGCGGCCTCCAGGTCCATCGAGGTGGCATCGGACGCCGCGCAGGACGTGCAGACGGTCTCGGGCCGGGGCAGCCAGGGCCGCGTCAACGGCGCGCTGCTGGCCCTGGGCAGCCTGCGCTGGATGGGTGAGCTCGGCGCGAAGCTGGGCCCGCTGGACGAGCGCGCCAAGGCCTTGCAGGCCGAGGGTGCGACGGTGTCGGTGCTGGCCAGCCAGACGCCGGGTGATGCGGCCTCGGCCGCCACCTGGGCACCCCTGGCCCTGCTGGCCTTCGGCGACGAGCCCAAGGCCGGCGCGGCCGAGGCGATCGCCGGCCTGCGGTCGCAGGGCATGCGGCTGTTCATGGTCTCGGGCGACAACCGCGGCGCAGCCTTGGCCATGGCCTCGCGGCTGGGCCTGCGCGCGGACCACGACGAGGTGATCGCCGAGGTGCTGCCGGGCGACAAGGCGACGGTGGTGCGCAAGTTGCGCGCGGCCGTGGTGGGCGACCGCCTGCACACCGTGGCCATGGTGGGCGATGGCGTGAACGACGCGCCCGCGCTGGCCGCCGCCGACGTGGGCATGGCCATGAGCCACAGCCAGGGCGCCAGTGCCGATGTGGCCATGCACGCGGCCGGCATCACGCTCATGCGCGGCGACCCGCTGCTGGTGGCGGCGGCGCTGGACATCTCGCGCCGCACGGTGCGCAAGATCCGGCAGAACCTGTTCTGGGCCTTCGCCTACAACGTGGCCGGCATCCCGCTGGCCGCACTGGGCTTTCTCAGCCCGGTGGTGGCGGGCGCGGCCATGGCCCTGAGCTCAGTGAGCGTGGTCAGCAACGCGCTGCTGCTCAAGCGCTGGAAGCCGCCGCAGCGCTGAGCCCGCGCTCAAGGCTTGATGCACGTCAAGGCGCGCGCGCGGCCGCCGCGCGATGCTCGGGGCTCCTGCAGGAGGAGGAGACTTCCCATGACGACGACACACGACGCCGTGCGCGTGATCCTTGACGAGCACGCCAGCCTGAGTGCGATGCTGACCACGCTGTCGCAGATGGTGCGGCTCGGCCCCGATGCGTCCGGCGCGGGCGGCCCCGAGCGTTACTTCGACGTGCTGCGCGCGATGCTGTTCTACATCGACGCCTTCCCCGAGAAGAACCACCACCCCAAGGAGTCCAACCTGCTGTTCCCGCGCCTGGCGCGCGCGGCGCCGCAGCTGATGCCAACCATCGAACAGCTCGAGCGCGACCACATGAGCGGCGAGATGAGGGTGCGCGAACTGATGCACCTGCTGATGGCCTGGGAGTACATGGGTGACCTGCACCGCCCGGCGTTTGAAGCCGAGGCGCAGCGCTACGTGGCGTTTTATCTGGATCACATGCGGCTGGAAGAAACCGCCCTGCTGCCGGCGGCCGAGAAGGTGTTGACCGAGGCGGACTGGACCGTGCTGGACGAGGCCTTCACCCGGCACACCGACCCATTGAACCCGCGCAGGCCGCGCGACCCGCAGTTCGACCGGCTGTTCACCCGCATCGTGCTGCGCGCGCCCGCGCCGCTGGGGCTGGGTGAGGCTTAGGCCGCGAGCGCGTTCAGCAGCGCGTCGAAGACCTGCAGCAGTTGGTCCACGTCCTGAGCCGTGGTGGCGGGCGAGACCAGCATCATGCTGTGGAAAGGCGTGAGCAGCACGCCCCGGTTGAGCATGAAGAGGTGGGTGAGGGCTTCGAGTCCGGCTTGGGCGTGGTCGCGCACGTCCTGCGCGTCGCGCGGGGTGTGCGGCATGAACTGCAGTTCCATGCGCGCACCCAGGCGCGTCACCGTCCAGGGTTTGGCGGCCCGGGCGATGCGATCGCGCAGGCCGGCTTCGAGCCGTTCGGCCAGCGCCAGCATGGGGGTGTAGCTGGCGTCGGTATGCAGGTGGGTGAGCGCGGCCTGCAGCGCGGCGAGGGTGAGCGCATTGCCCGAGAGCGTGGTGCCGATGCCGCTGTGGCCTTCGGGCGCGGCGTCCTTGGCGTGGGCCATCCGGTCGGCCATCTCGGCGGTGAAGCCATAGACCGCGCAGGGCAGGCCGCCGGCCACCGCCTTGCCGACCACCAGGAAATCAGGTTCCAGCGCGTGGGCCCGCGCGTAGCCGCCCAGCGCGGTGGAGATGGTGTGGGTTTCGTCGCACACGAACAGCGCGCCGTGCCGGCGGCACAGGTCGCGCGCCGCGTCCCAGAAGCCGGGCGCGGGTGGCACCAGACCGAAGTTGGTGAGCGCGGGCTCGGCCAGCAGGCAGGCCGCATCGCCCTGGGCCAGCGCGGCCTCGAGCGCGGGCAGGTCGTTGAAGGGCACGACGCGCGTGAAGGCCGCGTGGTTGTGGACCTGGCCGAGCACCGAGGGGCGCGGCAGCGTGCGCCCGGTCGCGGGGTCGAGGTCCACCAGGGTGTCGTCCACCGCGCCGTGGTAGCAGCCGTCGAACACCAGCAGCTGCGGCCGCTGAGTGATCGCGCGCGCCCAGCGCAGCACGAAGCGGTTGGCATCGCTGGCGGTCAGCGCCAGCTGCCACATCGGCAGGCCGAACACGCGCGCGAGACCTTCGCCCACCGCCACCGCGTTGGCCGCCGGCAGCATGCAGGTGAGGCCTTGCGCGGCCTGCTGTGCGATGGCCTGGGCCAGCGGTGCCGGGCTGTGGCCGAACATGGCGCCGGTGTCGCCGAGGCAGAAGTCGGTGTGCCGCAGGCCGTCCACGCAGGTGAGCGAGGCGCCTTGCGCCTCGCTCACGAACAGCGCGGCGGGGCTGGGCCAGTCGCGCATCCAGTGCAGGGGCACGCCGAACAGGTAGTGGGCCCGCGCGGCCTGGGCGAGTGCCAGGGATTGCGGGTGCGTGGCGATGAAACGTTCGCGTTCGGCTTGCTGGAGCGCGGCGATGTGTCGAGGGTCGGGCATGGTGCCAGCTTAAGCGCGGTGGCGCGTGTGTGGGCCGCTGCGTGGCAGTGGACATTTCGTTGCGCGCCGAATTGGCACCGGCGCCGTTGGGCACCGCTTGAACCACAATGGCCCAGCCATGAACCCACGCACCGAACCCGTCTCCCTCACCGATGTGCCCGATACCACACCCTACGTGCGGCTTGCGCTGGCGCTCTCGCTCGGTGCGGCGGTGTCGCTGGGCATCACGCGCTTCGCCTACGGCCTGCTGCTGCCGCCGATGCGCGAGGACCTGGGCTGGAGCTACACGCTGGCCGGCGCGATGAACACCTTCAACGCGCTGGGCTACCTGATCGGCGCGCTGGCCACGCCCTGGCTGATGCGGCGCTTCTCACCCACCGGCCTGCTGCTGTCGGGCTCGCTGCTGGCCTCGCTGTTCATGGGTCTGAGCGGCTTCTTCACGGCCGCCGCGCCGCTGCTTGCGCAGCGCCTGCTGGCGGGCGTGGCGAGTGCGGTGGTGTTCATCGTGGGCGGTCTGCTGGCTGCGCGGCTGGGCGCGCGCCAGCCGGGGCGCAGCGGCTTTCTGCTGGGCCTGTACTACGGCGGAACGGGACTGGGCATCGTGGTCTCGGCGCTGGGCGTGCCGCCCGTGCTGGCGGCGGCGGCGCCGCCGCATGCCTGGGCCTGGGCCTGGTGGGGGTTGGCGCTGGTCTGCCTGCTGGCCACCGCGCTCATGGCCTGGCCTGCGCGCGTGCTGGCGGCGCATGCCGCGCCGTCGGCCGGCACACAGGCGGGCCACGGGCGCGTGTTCCGAGCGCGCGACTTCGTTTTCTCGCTCGCGGGTTACACGGGGTTCGGCGTGGGCTACATCGGCTACATGACCTTCGTGATCGCCTTGCTGCGCGAGCAGGGTGGGTCGTCCGGCTCGATCACGCTGTTCTATGCCCTGCTCGGCGTGGCGGTGGTGGCTTCGTCGCGCATCTGGGCCGGCCTGCTGGACCGCCACCGCAACGGCCAGGCGCTGGCGCGGCTCAACGCTTTGCTGGGCGTGGCGGCCATCGTGCCGGCGCTCACCAGCAGCTGGCCGCTGGTGCTGGCCTCGGGCCTGGTGTTCGGCGGGGTGTTCCTGTCGGTGGTGGCCTCGACCACCGCGCTGGTGCGGCACAACCTGCCGCCCGCGCAGTGGGCTGCGGGCATCAGCGCCTTCACCATCGTGTTCGCGGTCGGCCAGATCGTCGGCCCCACGGTGGTGGGTTTCATCGCCGACGGCCCCGGCGGCCTGGCGCGCGGCCTGGTGTTCTCGGCCGTCGCGCTCTGGCTGGGCGCGGCGCTGGCGATGAAGCAAAAAGCGCTGATGTGAGAAGGCGCCGTCCAGAGTGCCCGCGGAACCGGCTTTGCCGGGCCGCCAGGCACGCCCCCTGGAGGGGGTGACGCCGCAGGCGGCGCGGGGGTGTTTTCTTAAATCAGGCCTTCTGCCTTCATCGCGGCCTGCACGGCCGGCCGGGCACCCACGCGGGCGCGGTAGGCCGTGAGGTTGGCCAGGCCGGTGATGTCCACACCCACGCGCGGCGCCCAGTTGGTGACGGTGAACAGGTAACCGTCGGCCACGCTGAAGTCGTTGCCCATCAGGTACTGCTTGCCGGCGAGCTGGCTGTCGACCCACTTCAGGCGCTGGCCCAGCTTGTCCTTGGTGGCGGTCTTCACCTCGTCGGGCGTGGCTGGGTTGAACAACGGCGAGAAGCTCTTGTGCACTTCGGTGCCGATGAAGTTCAGCCAGGATTGCATCTGGTAGCGCGCCAGCGTGCCGTTGGCCGGGGCGAGGTTCTTCTGCGGCACCTGGTCGGCGATGTACTGCACGATGGCCGGGCCTTCACGCAGGCGCTCGCCGCCGTCGAGTTCGAGCAGCGGCACATAGCCCAGCGGGTTGATGGTGTAGTAGTCGGTGCCGTCGGGCAGCTGGTGGGTCTTGGTGGGCGCGGGCACGGCCTCGAAGGCCAGGCCGGCTTCGTGCAGAGCGATGTGCGGGGAGAGCGAGCAGGCGCCGGGGGAGTAGTAGAGCTTCATGTGTGATCGTCCTCAGGAAGGTGCCGCCGGATGGCGGCGCCGGGGCAGATGCTATACCGGGGCCGGGCTCAACGGCGAAGAAGGGCCAGGGCCTGCAGCAGCCGCTCGGGATCGACCGGCTTGAACAGCACGGGTA
The DNA here is from genome assembly GCF_057809615.1 of Hydrogenophaga sp. FG152. Taxonomy (NCBI): domain Bacteria; kingdom Pseudomonadati; phylum Pseudomonadota; class Betaproteobacteria; order Burkholderiales; family Comamonadaceae; genus Hydrogenophaga; species Hydrogenophaga sp. FG152. The sequence goes on from NZ_JBMDKH010000013.1 coordinate 90,571, forward strand.
CGCCCGAGTCGCGCACGCGCTGCAGGCGATCGGGCGCGGTCTCGCCGGTGATCAGCAGCACGGGCAGCGCCTGGCCGAAACGCGCGCGCAGGCGCTGCGAAGCGGCCAGGCCGTCGGCGCCCTCGGCCAGGCGGTAGTCGCAGAGCAGGGCGTCGAAGGGCTCTTGCCGCGCGGCGGCGGCCTGCAGGGCGAGCGCGGCGCCGTCCTCGTCGCGCGCGGTCTCCGAGGCCACGCCCCAGGTCTGAAGGAAGGCACTCAGCGCATCGGTGATGTCGGCCTCGTCGTCGACCAGCAGCACGCGGCGTGGCAGCGCCTGGCTGGCCGCCAGGGTGGCTGGCCGGCGGTAGAGGGTGGGTTCGGGCGTGGGTTTGGCGCGGGGCACGGTGACGCGAAAGCGCGTGCCATGGCCGGGCCAGGAGCGCAGGCGCACCGGGTGGTCCAGCAACTGCGAGAGCCGGCGCACGATGGACAGGCCGATGCCCAGGCCGCGCGTGCGGTCGCGCCCCGGGTTGTCGACCTGGTAGAACTCGTCGAACACGCGGTCGGCGTGCTCGGGCGCGATGCCGATGCCGGTGTCCACCACGTCGATCCAGACCTGCGCGCCGCGCGGCCGCGCCACCACCAGCACGCCGCCGTGCGCGGTGTACTTGATGGCGTTCTCGATCAGGTTGCCCAGCAGGCGCTGCAGCAGGTGCGGGTCGGTGCGCACCCACACTGGCGTGGCGCGCAGGCGCAGCTGCAGTTCGCGCTCTTCCGCGCGCGAGGCGAGCGAGGGGTGCAGGGCCTGCAGCACGGTGCTGAGCGGCACGTCCTGCACATCGGCCTCGATCACGCCGGCGTCGAGCCGCGAGACGTCGAGCATGGTGTCCAGCGAGGTGCCCAGCGAATGCACCGCGCCCATGAGGCGCTGCGCGTGGGTGTGCGTGGGCTGGCCCTGCAGTTCCTTGTCGAGCACGGCGCCGAAGAGGGCGATGGCGTGCAGCGGCTGGCGCAGGTCGTGGCTGGCGGCGGCGAAGAAGCGCGTCTTCTCCTCGCTGGCGCGCTGGGTGGCGGCCATCTGCCCGGCGAGCTGCTCGGCCAGCGCCTCTTTCTCGAAGCGCATCTGCAGCGAGGCGGTGAGCAGCAGGTGCTGGCGGCGCGCGAAGTGCAGCATGGCGCCGGTGTAGATGCCGGCGCAGGCGGCCAGGAAGAGGTGCGTGGTGTCGCCGCGCCAGAGCAGGGCGGAGATCAGGCCGGCCATCATGGGCAGCACGAAGGCCAGCACCGAGGCCCAGCGTGGCGCCACCGACGGCACGCCGCCGCTGATGAGGCCGAGCATGATGAGCATGAGCAACGTGGTCATGGGCATGTCGTCGGCTGGCATGAACAGCCAGGGCGCCAGGCCCCAGGTGGCGCTGTAGTACAGCAGCTCGCGCCACTGCCGCCGGGCCCAGAACGCACTGCGCGCGGCGGCCTGGGGATCGCGGAAGTAGGCGTGGATGAGCGGGTAGCGCAGCACCTGGATGGTGTGCAGACCCAGCCACACGAAGACCAGGGGGTCGCGCAGCTGCCACCAGAACAGCGCGCACAGGGCCCAGGCGAGCACCGCGTCGGCGATGGTGGAACTCAGCGCAGTGGCGTACAGCGCGGCGACCTGCTCGCGCAGCACGCGCTGCTGCGTCAGGTCGCCGGTGTCCGGTTCCGTCACCGCAACAGGCTGATCAATTGGGCGCGCGACCTGACGCCGAACAGCAGCAGCAGCGCCGAGACGTGGTTCTTCACCGTGCCTTCGCTGAGGTGGGCGCGCTCGGCGATGTCGCGGTTGGACTGCCCTGCCAGCACCCATTCCAGCACCTGCACCTGGCGTTCGGTGAGCTGCAGCGATTCGCCGTCGGCGTTGCGCACGCTGCGCAGCACCGGCTCGGTGGGCGCGGCGGGTCCGGGCGCCGGCGTGGGGCCGAACAGGCCCAGCGAGCGGATGTAGCCGATGACCTCCTTGAGGTCGCCCGACTTGGCGAGGTAGGCGCGCGCGCCGCGCGAGAGGGCGTGGCGCATCAGGCCGGGGTCGTTCACGCCTGAAAGCACCACCACCGGCGCCTCGGGGAAGGCCTTGACGAAGGCGGTCAGGCCCGAGAGGCCGTGGGCGTCGGGCAGGTGCAGGTCCAGCAGCACCAGGCCGATGCGCTGCCGGTAGCGGCCGTACAGCTCCATCGCCTCCTGCAGGGTGCGCGATTCCAGCACCTTGATCTGGCGCCCGCTGTCGGTGGCGTGGGCCTGCACCAAGGTGAGCAGGCCCAGGCGCAGCAGGTCGTGGTCGTCCACCACCAGCAAGCCGGTGGCGCCGTGCGGGTCGGGCGCGGCGTGGGCGGGTGGGGCAACCAGGGCATGCATGGTGCGGGCATGTTAGGCGCTGGGGGCGCATCGCGGAAGTGACGAAAGTCACCCCGGCCGGTGGACACCGACGCCGCCGGTCAATTGGACTCATGGGCGGTACCGGCGGGGGGTATCTTCTGGCACCCTGTTCACCGAGGACGTTTTCATGGCCATGGGTCAGTTCGCCTACGCCAACAACACCAACCGCTTCCTCGCCTGCGCCCCGCTGGCCGACCAGCCTTTTGCCGTCGCGGGCGTGCCTTTCGACGGGGTGGTGACCAACCGGCCGGGCGCGCGCTTCGGCCCGCAGGCGATCCGCGCGGCCAGCCTGATGCTGTGCGACGGCATCCACCCGGTGTTCGACGTCTCGCCCCTGGCGCACCTGGGCGACGCGCTCGACCTGCGCCTGCCCAACGCCTCGCCGCTGCCCGAGGTGCGCCGCCATATCGAGGAACAGGCGGCGGCGCTGATGGCGAAGCACCATTGCGTGTTCCTGGGGGGCGACCACTCCGTCACGCTCTCGCTGCTGCGCGCTGCCAAAGCGCGGCACGGCGGCGAACCGCTGGCGCTGGTGCACTTCGACGCCCACTGCGACACCTGGGTCGACCACTTCGGCGAGCCGTCCGGCCACGGCACCTGGACCTATGAGGCGCTGCAGGAAGGGCTGGCGAGCCCGGCGCACACGGTGCAGATCGGCATCCGCTCCAGCGGTGAGCGCGCCGCGCGCGAGTACGTCGCCGACCAGGGCGGCCAGATCTTCACGGCGCGTGCGCTGCGCGGGCTGGACGGCGCGGGCCTGCAACCCGCCATCGACGCGATCCGCGCGCGCATCGGCCGACGCCCCTGTTACCTCACGCTGGACATCGACTGCCTGGACCCGGCCTTCGCGCCCGGCACCGGCACGCCCGAGCCGGGCGGCCTGACGAGCTCGCAGGTGCTCACCTTCCTGGAATCGCTGGCCGACCTGAACTGGATCGGCATGGACTGCGTGGAGGTGGCCCCGGCCTACGACCACGCCGAGCTGACCACCAACGCGGCGGCAACGTTCGTCTGGACCTACCTCAGCGGCCAGGTCGCGAAGCGGCTGGGAGGTGCCTGATGTCCCTCATCGGCTCGGACACCCAGCTCAACCAGAAGAGTTACTACGAAGCCAGCGTGCAGCGGCCCGAGGCCTTGCCGCCGCTGGCTGAGACGGTCGAGGCCGACGTGGTGGTGGTCGGCGCCGGCTTCTCCGGCCTGAGCGCGGCGCTGGAACTGGCGCAGCGCGGTTTTTCGGTGGTGGTGCTGGAGGCCGATCGCATCGGCAGCGGCGCGAGCGGGCGCAACGGGGGTCAGGCGATCGTGGGTTATGCGAGCGGGCAGGGCCCGTTCGAGCAGCAGCTCGGCGCCGAAGACGCCAGGCGCGCCTGGGACATGTCGCTGGAGGCGCTGGACCTGATCGACGCGCGCATCGCCGAGCACGGCATCGAGTGCGACCGGGTCAACGGTTATGTCTACGTGGCCGATTCGGCGCGCAAGGCGCAGGAGCTGCACGAGGAAATGGAAGGCCTGAAGCGGCGCGGTCTCGCGGTGGACTGGGCCGAGGGCGCCGACCTGCCGCGCCTGATCAACAGCCCGCGCTACGTGGCGGCCGCGCGCGAGCAGCGCTCGGGCCACCTGCACCCGCTGAAGTACGCGCTGGGCCTGGCGCGCGCCGCGCAGGCCGCAGGCGTGCGCCTTTTCGAGCACTCGCCGGTGACCGGCCTGCAGCGCGGCGCCACGCTGGTGGCCAGCACCGCGCGCGGCCAGGTGAAGGCGCGTTTCGGCGTGCTCGCGGGCAACTGCATGCTGCCCGAATACGGCCCGCGCGTGGCGCCCGAGATCGCGCCGCGCATCATGCCGGTGGGCACCTACATCCTGGGCACGGCACCGCTGGACCCCGAGCTGTGCGCGCGCCTGATCCCGCGCAACGCGGCCGTGTGCGACAACAACTTCGTGCTCGACTACTTCCGCTTCAGCGCCGACCACCGCATGCTGTTTGGCGGGCGCGTGAGCTACACCACGCGCACACCGGTGAACCTGGAAACCCTGATGCGCCAACGCATGGGCGAGGTGTTTCCCGCGCTGCGCGAGGTGCCGATCGAGCACCTGTGGGGTGGCTTCGTGGACATCAGCATGAACCGCGCGCCCGACTTCGGCCGCCTGGGCGACAACCTGTATTACCTGCAGGGCTTCAGCGGCCACGGCGTGGCGCTCACCGGTCTGGCCGGCCGGCTGGTGGCCGAGGCCGTGGCCGGGCAGGCGGCGCGTTTCGACGTGTACGCGCGCCTGAAGCACCGCCGCTTTCCCGGCGGCGCGCTGCTGCGCACACCCAGCCTGGCGCTGGGCATGTTGTGGCACCGCCTGCGCGACGTGTTCTGAATCAGGCCCCCAGGGCCTGCAGCACGGTGCGGGCCAGCACCGGCCCGCAGCCCTCGATTTCCGCCAGCGGCGCGTAACCGTACCCGATCACCAGGCCGCGCAGGTCCTTGCGCTGCAGGCAGTAGGCCGAGAGCGGCCGCACCGTGAGGCCGTGCTGCGCGATGCGCTGCGCCAGCGCCCGGTCGTCCACCTCGGGCGGCAGGCGCAGGCACAGGTGCAGGCCCTGCTCGGCGCCGCTGATGCTGGGGCCGTCGGGCAGGTCGTCGCGCAGCACCGGTTTCAGGGCTTCGAGCAGGCACTGGCGGCGCTCGCCGTAGTTCTGGCGCGCGCGGCGCAGCGCGCTGGCGAAGTGGCCCATTTCGATGAACTCGGCCAGCGCGGCCTGCACCGGCATCTGGCCCGGGCGGTTGAGGTCGTAGTGGGCCTGCTTGAAGGCCGCCACCAGCGGCTTGGGCACCACGAGGTAGCCGATCTTCAGCCCCGGGTAGAGCACCTTGGAGAAGGTGCCCATGTAGAACACGCGGCCGTCGGTGTCCAGGCCTTCCAGGCTGGAGATCGGCGGGCCGCTGAAGCGGTACTCGCTGTCGTAGTCGTCTTCCAGCACCCAGGCATCGTGTGCGCGCGCGGTGGCCAGCAGCTGGTGGCGCCGGGGCAGCGACATCACCGCCCCGGTGGGGTACTGGTGCGAGGGCGTGACGTAGATCAGGCGCGGCGGGCGCGCGTTGTCGGCGGTGCTGGGGTTGATGCCCTGTTCGTCCACCGCCACCGGATGCAGGGCGAGGCCGGTGGCCATGAAGGCCTTCACCGCGCCCCAGTAGGCCGGGTCTTCCACCCACACCGTGTCGCCGTGGTCGGCCAGCAGGCGCGCGCAGAGCTCGAGCGACTGCTGGGTGCCGCTGGTGATGACGACCTGGTCGGCCTCCAGGTGCACGCTGCGGAACACGCGCAGGTAGTCGGCCACGGCGCGGCGCAGCGGCGCGTAGCCGCCCGAGTCGTTGTAGTCCAGCATGTCCGGGTAGGTCATGCGCCAGTGCTTGTTCTGCAGGCGCTGCCAGAGCGTGAGCGGGAAGGCGCTGAAGTCGGCGATGCCGGGCGTGAAGGGCTGCACCTCCAGCTCGGTGGCGCAGAAGGTGCTGGACAGCGCCTGACCGCGCGTGGACAGGCGGGCGGCTCGCACCGTGGCGGCCGCTCGGCCCGGCCCCGGGCGCGCCGAGCGCCCCGGCGTGGTGCGCGGCACGTTGTCGTTGACGAAGGTGCCGCTGCCCACGCGGCTGGCGAGGTAGCCCTCGACGCTGAGCTGGTTGATCGCGGCCACCACGGTGTTGCGCGAGAGGCGCAGGTCCTGGGCCAGGTCGCGGCTGGAGGGCAGGCGCTCGCCCGCGCCCAGCTTGCCGTCGAGCATGGCGCGGCGCAGCGCCTCGTAGAGCTGCCGGTGCAAGGGCAGGGCGTCCTGCGAGCCCAGGCGGCTCATTTCGGCCAGAAGAAATTCAGACAGCATGCAAAGCCTTATCCGGAGCGAAATCCCCCTCCAGGCGTACCGTGGAACCGGCTTGGCCGGGCCACAGGTGCGGTCCCCCCTCCGGGGGGAAGCCGCGTCAGCGGCGCAGGGGGGAGCCATTGGCACCATAACATGGGGCCAAATGGCCCTCGTTCCAATCCAATTGGCCCCCCACAATGAATGCCATTGTCTGGAGTCTTCATGAACAAGCCACCTTGCATGGTCTGGCTGCCTGCCGACCACCGCCTGATGGGCGATCACGGGCATCAGATGCCCTTTCTGTTGCTGGGTGACAAATACGCCCGGGCCGTCAAGGTCGGGGCGGATGCCCAGCCGGTGATGTTCCCGCTGGCCGACACCGGCCAGATCAGCGAACTGCTGGCCCTGGTGGACGGCGTGATGCTGACCGGCTCACCCTCCAACGTGCACCCCTCCCATTTCGACGAGGACGTGGCCGACCCCAGCCTGCCGCTGGACGCCGACCGCGACCTGCTCACGCTGGCGCTGGTGAAGGCCTGTGTGCACGAGGGCGTGCCGCTGCTGGGCATCTGCCGCGGTTTCCAGGAGATCAACGTGGCCCTGGGCGGCACGCTGCACCAGCGCGTGCACGAGGTGCCCGGCATGATGGACCACCGCGAACCCAAGACCGCGCCGCCCGACGAGCAGTACGCGCCGCGCCACGCCATCCGCTTCGCGCCGGGCAGCGTGTTCGAGGAATGGGCCGGCGGCCCTGAGACGCAGGTCAACTCGCTGCACGGCCAGGGCATCAACCGCCTGGCCGCCGGGCTCGACGCCCTGGCGCACGCGCCCGACGGCCTGGTGGAGGCCTTCGGTGTGCGCGGCGCGCGAACCTTCGCCTACGCCGTGCAGTTCCACCCCGAGTGGCGCTGCTGGGAAACCCCTTTCTACGCCGCGATCTTCGAGGCCTTCGGCCGTGCCTGCCGCCAGCGCATGAACCTGCGCCTGCAACACGCCGACCTGGCGAGAGCATGAACACCCCCCTGCGCCGCTGCGCGGCTTCCCCCCTCTCTGGCGCGCCTTCGGCGCTGGGAGGGGGGACGGCATCTCGGGCCGGCGGAGCCGGACCCTCGATGCCTCTGGAATCACGCACAACACCAACCCCAGGAGATGGCACATGACAGCCCCCCAAAAGATGAGCTTCAACGATCTGGAGAACTGGCTCAACCAGAACCGCGTGACCGAAGTCGAGTGCCTGGTGCCCGACCTGACTGGCGTGGCGCGCGGCAAGATCCTGCCGCGTGAGAAGTTCACCGAGGACCGGGGCATGCGACTGCCCCAGGGCATCGTGGCCATGGGGGTGACCGGGGAGTTTCCGGCCAGCGGGCCGTACTACGACGTGATCGAGCCGACCGACCGCGACATGCAGCTGCGCCCGGACCCGACCACCGCGCGCATCGTGCCCTGGGCCACCGACCCGACGGCACAGGTGATCCACGACTGCTTCGACCACGCCGGCAAGCTGGTGCCGTTCGCGCCGCGCAGCGTGCTGCGCCACGTGTGCGACCTGTTCGACGCCGAGGGCCTGGACCCGGTGGTCGCGCCCGAACTGGAGTTCTACCTGACGGCGCGCAACACCGACCCGAACACGCTGCTCAAGGCCCCCATCGGGCGCAGCGGCCGCGCCGAGACCTCGCGCCAGTCGTACAGCATCGACGCGGTCAACGAGTTCGACCCGCTGTTCGAGGAGATCTACGACTACTGCGACAAGATGAAGCTCAACGTGGACACGCTGATCCACGAGGCCGGCGCGGGGCAGATGGAGATCAACTTCTTCCACGCCCACCCGCTGGGCCTGGCCGACGAGGTGTTCTTCTTCAAGCGCACGGTGCGCGAGTCGGCGCTGCGGCACGACATGTACGCCACCTTCATGGCCAAGCCGATCGCGGGCGAGCCCGGCTCGGCCATGCACGTGCACCAGAGCATCCTGAACAAGGCCTCCGGCAAGAACATCTTCAGCAACGACGACGGCACGCCCTCCGAGGCCTTCTACCACTACATCGGAGGCCTGCAGCGCTACATCCCGGCGGCCATGGTGCTGGTCGCGCCCTACGTGAACAGCTACCGGCGCCTCTCGCGCCACACGGCCGCGCCGATCAACATCGAGTGGGGCCACGACAACCGCACGGTGGGCATCCGCTCGCCGATCTCCAGCCCCGAGGCGCGGCGCGTGGAGAACCGCGTGATCGGCGCCGACGCCAACCCGTACGTGGCGATGGCCATGACGCTGGCCTGCGGCTACCTGGGCCTGAAGAACAAGATCAAGCCCAAGCCCGAGATGAAGGGCGATGCCTACCTCTCGCCCTACTCGCTGCCGCGCAGCCTGGGCGAGGCGCTGGACTGGCTGCGCCGCGAGACCGATCTGCACGACGTGCTGGGCAAAGAGTTCATCACCATCTACACCGAGATCAAGGAGCTGGAGTTCGACGAGTTCATGAAGGTGATCTCGCCCTGGGAACGCGAACACCTGTTGCTGCACGTCTGAGTTTGAAAGAAGAGACCCCGCATGAACACCTCGACCCTCATCGCCCCGCCCGCGCTGGTCCGCCGCGCCGAGCAGCAGGACACCAAGGCCATCCAGGCGCTGGACAGCGCGCACTTCATCCACCCCTTCACCGACCACGGTGACTTGGCCACGCGCGGCTCGCGCGTGATCACGCGTGCCGACAACATCTACATCTGGGATTCCGAGGGCGCGAAGATCCTCGACGCCATGAGCGGCCTGTGGTGCGTCAACGCCGGCTACGGCCGCAAGGAGCTGGCCGACGCCGGTTACCAGCAGACCATGACGCTGCCGTTCTACAACACCTTCTTCCAGACCACCAACGTGCCGGCGGTGCAGCTGGCGACCAAGCTGGCGCAGCTCGCGCCGCAGGTGGGCGGGCGCAAGTTCGAGCACGTGTTCTTCAGCTCCAGCGGCAGCGAGAGCAACGACACCAACGTGCGCATGGTGCGCCGCTACTGGGACCTGCTGGGCCAGCCGCAGCGCAAGGTCATCATCAGCCGCCACAACGCCTACCACGGCAGCACCATGGCCGGCGCGTCGCTGGGCGGCATGAGCGGCATGCACGCCCAGGGCGACCTGCCCATCCCCGACATCGTGCACATCGAGCAGCCGCACTTCTTCGAGAACGCCAACCCCGGCGAGACCGAGGCCGACTTCGGCCTGCGCGCGGCGCGCTGGCTGGAAGAGAAGATCCTCTCCATCGGCGCCGACAAGGTGGCGGCCTTCATCGCCGAGCCGGTGCAGGGCGCCGGCGGCGTGATCATCCCGCCGGAGACTTACTGGCCCGAGATCCAGCGCATCGTCGACAAGCACGGCATCCTGCTGATCTCCGACGAGGTGATCTGCGCCTTCGGCCGCCTGGGTCACTGGTTCGCCTACGAGAAATTCGGCTACCGGCCCGACCTGATCACCTTCGCCAAGGGCGTGACCAGCGGCTACATCCCGCTGGGCGGCGTGATGGTGGGTGATCGGGTGGCGAAGGTGCTGATCGAGAAGGGCGGCGAGTTCAACCACGGCTACACCTACAGCGGGCACCCGGTGGCCTGCGCGGTGGCGCTGGCCAACATCGAGCTCATGGAGCGCGAGAAGCTGGTCGAGCGCGTGAAGGACGACACCGGCCCCTACCTGGCCGAACGCTTCGATGCGCTGGAGCAGCATCCGCTGGTGGGCGCGGCCCAGACCTGCGGTTTCGTCGGCGGTCTGGTGCTGGTGAAGGACAAGGCCAAGAAGCAGATGTTCGACGAGGCCTTGGGTGTGGGCATGAAGTGCCGCGCGCACTGCTTCAGGAACGGCCTGATCATGCGCGCCGTGGGCGACCGCATGATCATCGCCCCGCCGCTGGTGATGACGCGCGCCCAGGTCGACGAGATGATGGACCTCATCCACCGCTGCCTGGACGCGACCCTGGAAGAGTTGCGTGCCGAGGGCCAGCTGGCTTGACTAGAATGTTTTCCGGATATTCTGCCGACCCCGTGTCTGGCGGCGCTGTCCGGTGCCGGGTCTGAATATTGCTAGCACGTTCAGGCATGACAGCCCTGCCCGGTTGAGTTCTTTCGGTCAATAACCTCCCTGGAGTGAGCAACACCATGAAAAAGCAAGTCCTGGTTCTGGCGATGTCGGCGATCCTGCTGGCCGCCTGTGGCAAGAAAGAGGAGCCGGTGGCCGCTCCTGCGGCACCGGCGCCCGTGGCGGCGGCCCCTGCCGCGCCGGCCGGCCCGGTGCTGGACGATGAGAAGGTCCTCAACGTCTACAACTGGCCCGACTACATCACCGAAACCCTGATCGCCGACTTCGAGAAGGAATACGGCGTCAAGGTGAACTACGACACCTTCGAGAACAACGAAGCGCTGCACGCCAAGCTGGTGGCCGGCAACTCGGGCTACGACATCGTGATCCCCACCGCCGGCTTCGCCAAGAAGCAGATCGACGGCGGCCTGTACCAGCCGATCGACAAGAGCAAGCTCAAGAACTACGGCAACCTCGACGCCGACTTCATGGCGAAGATCGCTGGCGTGGACCCGGACAACAAGCACCTGGTGCCGTGGGCCTGGGGCTTCACCACCGTGGGCATCAACAAGCAGAAGGTCGAGAAGGCGCTGGGCGGCATGCCCATGCCCGAGAACGCCTGGGACCTGGTCTTCAAGCCCGAGTACTCCAGCAAGCTCAAGTCCTGCGGCATCGCCTACCTGGACTCGCCCAGCGAGATCCTGCCGGTCGCGCTGCACTACGTCGGCAAGCCTGCGTACAGCGAGAACCCGGAAGACTTCAAACTCGCCGGTGAGATGCTCAAGAAGGTGCGCAAGGACGTGCGCCTGTTCTCCAGCACCATGATCGACGACATCGCCGGCGGCAAGGCCTGCGCCTTCATCGGCTGGTCCGGCGACATCAACATCGCTGCCGGCCGCGTGAAGGAAACCGGTGGCAAGGACGAGATCGTGCCCCTGCTGCCCACCGGCGGCGGTCTGGTGTTCATCGACACCATGGCGATCCCCAAGGACGCCAAGCACGTGAACAACGCGCACGTCTTCATGGACTTCTACCTGCGCGCCGCCAACGCCGCGGCCATGGCCAACGAACTGAACTACCCCACCGGCAACAAGGCCGCGCTGGCCGACATCAAGGACGAGGTCAAAGGCAACAAGACGATCTTCCTGGGTCCGGAAGACACGGCCCGCCTGATCGCCACCGGCGGCTTCTCCAACGACGTCTCCGGCGTCGTCAACGAAACCTACAACGCCTTCAAACGCGGCAAGTAAGCACCACCGTTCCCTTACTCAGGTAGAAGGGCCGCTCATCCTCCCCGGTTGAGCGGCTCTTTTTTTGTTGGTCCAGCGAAGAAGAAACGGACATCCACATGGCAGACACAACGGGTTTTCTGGTGACCGAGAAACTGGTCAAACGCTTCGATGAAGCGGTCGCGGTCGACGAGGTGTCGCTATCGATCGGCAAGGGCGAGATCTTCGCGCTGCTGGGCAGCTCGGGCTGTGGCAAGTCCACCCTGCTGCGCATGCTCGCGGGCTTCGAGAAGCCCACCTCCGGGCGCATCCTGCTCGGCGGCCAGGACGTGGCGGCCATGCCGCCCTACGACCGCCCGGTCAACATGATGTTCCAGTCCTACGCGCTGTTCCCGCACCTGGACATCTGGGAGAACGTGGCCTTCGGCCTCAAGCGAGAAGGCCTGCCCAAGGCCGAGATCCAGCAGCGCACCGACGAGATGCTGGCCCTGGTGCAGCTCACGCCCTACGCCAGGCGCAAGCCGCACCAGCTCTCCGGCGGCCAGCAGCAGCGCGTCGCGCTGGCGCGCAGCCTGGCCAAGCGGCCCAAGATGCTGCTGCTCGACGAACCGCTGGGCGCGCTGGACAAGAAGCTGCGCGAGCAGACGCAGTTCGAGCTCGTCAACATCATCGAGAAGGTGGGCGTGACGGTGGTGATGGTCACGCACGACCAGGAAGAGGCCATGACCATGGCCAGCCGCATCGCCATCATGAGCAAGGGCCGCGTGCTGCAGGTGGGCACGCCCGAAGAGATCTACGAGCACCCGAGCAACCGCTTCGTGGCGGACTTCATCGGCAACGTCAACCTGTTCGAAGGCCGGCTCACCGTGGACGAGACCGACCGCTGCGCGGCCACCACCGGCATCGGGGAAATCCACGTCGGCCATGGCGTGAGCGGCACGCTCAACATGCCGGTGGCGATCGCGGTGCGGCCCGAGAAGATCGAGATCGGCAAGCAGCGACCGGACGGCGCCGTCCCCAACCTGTTCACCGGCAAGGTCAAGGAAATCGCCTACTTCGGCTCGTACAACACCTACATCGTGCTGGCCACCGACGGCAGCAAGGTCAAGATCACCGAGGCCAACACCTCTCGCCACGACCTCTCCGACATCACCTGGGAAGACGACGTGTACTTCTGGTGGGACGACCGCGCCGGCGTGGTGCTCAGGGATTAGGGATGACCCCCCTGCGCCGCTTCGCGGCTTCCCCCCTGGAAGGGGGGACGGCGCGAGAGGCCCGGCGAAGCCGGGTCCTCCGCACCCCTGGTTTCAACGTGTTTGGTAAACCTACATAACGGCGGGATTCCAAAAATGGCTTCTGTTCCTATCCCCGGCAAGCGCTTCGTGATCGGCGTGCCTTATGGCTGGCTGATCCTGTTCTTCTTCCTGCCCTTCCTGATCCTGCTGTACATCAGCTTCGTGGACATGGGCGGTGACATCAGCCCGTTCAAGCCCATCTGGGACCCGGTGAGCGGCATCCTGAGCCTGAAGTACGAGAACTACCTCGCGATCTTCCGCACGGAAGAGGGTGCCCCGCTGTTCCGCACGCTCTACATCGACGCCTACCTGCGATCGATCTGGTACGCGCTGTGCACGGCCGTGCTGTGCCTGGCCATCGGCTACCCCTTCGCCTACTTCATCGCGCGCTCGCCCGCCAGCATCCGGCCGGCCCTGCTGCTGATGGTGATGCTGCCGTTCTGGACCTCGTTCCTCCTGCGCGTCTATGCCTGGAAGGGCATCCTGGCCGACCAGGGCGTGCTCAACCGGCTGCTGATGGCGGTTGGCCTGACCAGCGAGCCCATTCCCATGCTGTACACCAACGTGTCGATGCTGATCGGCATGACCTACGTGTACCTGCCGTTCATGATCCTGCCGCTCTACGCCAACCTGGTGAAGATGGACTTCCGCCTGCTGGAGGCCGCCTACGACCTGGGCACCTCGCCGTTCAAGGCCTTCTGGCTGATCACGGTGCCGCTGTCCAAGGCCGGCATCATCGCGGGCTTCATGCTGGTCTTCATCCCCTGCGTGGGCGAGTTCGTGATCCCCTCGCTGCTGGGCGGCCCGGAGAACCTCATGATCGGGCGCGTGGTGTGGGACGAGATGTTCACCGCCAACGACTGGCCGCGCGCGACCGCGCTGGCGGTGGTGATGATCGCGCTGATCGTGATCCCGCTGGCGCTGTACTACCACTACAGCAGCGATCCCGCCGACAAGCGCTGAGGAGCCGGACCATGAAACAACTGCTTGAAAGACACTTCGGCAAGGCCTGGCTCACGCTGGTCTACGCGTTCCTGTACCTGCCGCTGGTGTTCATGATCGTGTTCTCGTTCAACAGCACCCGGCAGGACGCGCGCTTCACCGGCTTCTCGCTGCGCTGGTACGAGGCGCTCACGCGCGACACCAAGATCGTCGAAGGCTTCTGGCTCTCGCTCAAGGTGGCGGCCATCACCGGCCTGCTGTCGGCGGTGCTGGCCACCTTCGCGGCCTTCGTGCTGGTGCGCTACCGCCGCTTCCTCGGCCGCACCATCTTCAGCGGCATGGTGAACGCGCCGCTGGTGATGCCCGAGGTGATCATCGGCCTGTCGCTGCTGCTGCTGGCCGTGGGCGCGCAAAACCTGTTCGGCTGGCCGCAGCGCGGCATGCTCACCATCATCCTGGGCCACACGCTGCTGGGCATGGCCTATGGTGTGGTGGTGATCCAGTCGCGGCTGCTGGAGATGGACCGCTCGATCGAGGACGCCGCCATGGACCTCGGCGCCCGGCCGCACCAGGTGTTCTTCCTGATCACGCTGCCCAACATCTTCCAGGCACTGCTCGCGGCCTTCCTGCTGGCCTTCACGCTGTCGTTCGACGACGTGGTGATTTCCGAGTTCCTCTCCGGCCCGGGCGTGAACACGCTGCCGCAGGTGATCTTCGGTTACGCGCGGCGCGGCATCAACCCGACCATCTACGCCGCGGCCACGCTGCTGATCGTCACGGTGACCATCGTGATCGTGAGCTACGCGATCTGGGTGGCGCGCGCCACGCGGCGGCGCGAGCGGGAGATTGCGGCGGCGCTCAAGAGCTGAGCGAGCTCGTGTTCAACGTTCAAAGGCCACCTTCGGGTGGCCTTTTTCATCGCTGGCTGAACTTTCGCCGAATGCCCTTCACTTGCCTCTGATCCGCATTCACCCCATAGGAAACCATGAACACCGAGGATTACCAGAGCCTCATTCGGCGCTTCTGTGAGCAGGAGCGGCTCGATCCCGACGATCTCTTGCGCGATGGCCTGCTCACCGTGGATGGGCGTCGTGTGGCCATTCACTTCGAGCCCCGCATCAGCGCCCATCACATCCTGGTTCGCGTCGAGATGGGGGAGATTCCCGTCCACATCCGCTCCGGATGTCATCGGTCCATGCTCATGGCCAATCACGACTGGGGGTTGGACGCGACCGTGTTCAGCTTGGAGCCCGGCTCGGAAGAGTCCGTGCTGACCACCCGGATCGCGGCGTCGCCCACCACGACGGCTTCCGAACTGCGGACCGCCTTTGACATGCTGGGCGTTCTGTTCCGGCACTGGACGGACACCATGGAAGACCTCCGTCGCAACACCTCAATCAACTGACAACGCCATGAACAACAACATCCAGGCCCATCCTCCGGTGAATCTCGATCTGTCCGCCGCCCTTGGCGTGATCCGTCCCGATCATGTGAGCTTCAGCGTGGACGTGGACCCATTGGAGGGTCGGCGCCATGTTTCAGAACCCGATGCGCTTTCCCGAGAACAGATTCAGAACAACCTGCATGACATCGGGAGCCACTATGTGTTGCCGGTCGTGATCCGTCCTTCAGGCGTCGGGCCGGGTTTCAACCGATCGGCAGTGCATGAGGACATTGGCGGCGTGTCAAAGCAGATTCCGGTCGTTATCGCGAACAACCAGCCCATTGGGAATGCGCAGATCAAGAGGCGGGCCACCGACGATTTCAAGGATTGCTGCACCGCGTATTGCTGTTGTCAGGAAACGGATGTTCCGGTGGTTCGGAAGGCCCGTTGCATGACCTACTACGGTGGCATCGCTGCGGGGAGTCTTCTGACGGGAGGTATTCTGGGGGCGGTGGTCTGCTGCTGTTCGATGTGCGTCACGTGCAGTGTCCGGGTGGGCAAGGGCGAGGCACGACAGGGGGATCCTTGCAGCGCGTTCCCTTGTCCCGGCACATCGTTCAAAAAGAGCTGTCTGCCGTGCATTTGAGCGGCAATCCAGCGCCTGCTGGTGGCGGTTTCGATGAACTTCCGCTCCCCCGGCTTCACTGAAATCGTATTTGGTGGCGGGGGCGTAGATGGCGGGTTCAGAACACTACCGCAGGATCATCCATGAATTCTGCGACCTGGCAGGTTTGCAAGAGCCTCTTCGGCTCATTGAAGACGGGCGACTCTGTATCGATGGCGTCGATCTTCTGTTGGTTTATGACGAAGCGTTTGATCCCAGGCGCTTGCAGCTTCGGATGGATCTGCAGGCATTGCCAAGATCGCATAAGCACCCAACGGCCATGCTGACGGCTTTGCTGGTCAACAACTACATCAGCGGTATCGGTGGCTTGTTCGTCTTTGGCTTGAATCCCAGAGACAACCACGTCGTGCTGACGGTTCAGGTAATGCTTGACGACGAGGCCACAGGGCGTGAGTTGTTGACGTCTCTCAAAGATGCTGTGGCTCAGGCCAAGACGATGTGGCAGCAGCTTTGCGACGAAATTGCAAAGGGGGATCGAAGCGCGGCATCTTCGCGAATGATTCGAGCGTGAGTGATTGTTTGTTTTTTTGGAGCATTGCATGCCTAACCTTGACTTGAGCAACAACGTGTCCGCCAGCGCGCCTGCTGGGCGCGTCGACCTGAACCCCGTGGGAGAAGATGACGCTCACATCGAGTTCCGTGCCAACAACCTTGAAAGACCCGGACCCGGACCCGGAGGAGGCGAGCGGGTGGCCGCCTCCCGAGGAGGGATCGAGCAACCGCCGGCGCCCTCAGGAAGACTGGCCGCACTCAAAGAAACCACGAAGAGCCTGTGGGGAAAGATCAAGGAGTTCTTTTCTTTTACGCCGTCCGGCGGTCCATTGTGGCGAGGGTTCATTGGTGGATTGAAGATGATCGGTGGCTTGGTATTGGCCGCGATTGGGGTTGCGATCATCCCGCTATGGCCCGGTTTGGCCTTGATTGGGGGCATCGCCATTCTCGTGAGCCCTCTAGTCGGAGCGCAGGAGGGCCGGAACAATTCGGCGAAAGGCGACGAAGCGATGAAAGGGTTCGCCGCTTTTGGGTTGGGATTGGCACTTGGGCCCCTGTCTGCATGGGTGGCTGCTGTGGCCAGCGTGGTGTCCGGTGTTGGCACCATTGGCAAAGCCATCTACGACGGTGTGACGGGTCAACCCGACACGGCACAGCAGGCGAACGCTCCCATCGACCGGGTGGCCCGGGCGAACCCATAGGCCAGGTGGCGGAGGGCGCCGCCACTGGATTGCCGCCCGCCAGGAAAAGTGGACACGCTGCTTGACGGGTTTCGGGCGTAGCATGGGGCCAATCTCTGGCCCTGCTACCCCGGAACCCGCTCCATGACCGACCTCTCCTTCGACGGCCGCGCTTTCATCAACGGCGAACGCATCGCCGCGCGCGACGGCCAGACCTTTGACTGCATTTCGCCGGTGGACGGCCGCCTGCTCACCGCCGTGGCGCGCTGCGGCGAGGCCGACATCGACGCCGCCGTGGCCGCCGCTCGCGCGGCCTTCGAGGACCGCCGCTGGAGCGGCATGGCACCCGCGCAGCGCAAGCGAGTCATGATCAAGTTTGCCGAGCAACTGATCGCCCACGCCGACGAACTCGCGCTCACCGAAACCCTGGACATGGGCAAGCCCGTGAAGTACGCGCGCAGCGTGGACGTGAACAGCGCGGCCAACTGCATCCGCTGGTACGGCGAGGCGGTGGACAAGGTGTACGACGAGATCGCGCCCACGCCCAGCACCGCGCTGGCGCTGATCACGCGCGAGCCCGTGGGCGTGGTGGGGGTGATCGTGCCCTGGAACTACCCCATGATCATGGCGGCCTGGAAGATCGCGCCCGCACTCGCGGCCGGCAACTCGGTGGTGCTCAAGCCGAGCGAGAAATCGCCCCTCACGGCGCTGCGCCTGGCCGAGCTGGCGCTGGCGGCCGGCATCCCGCCCGGCGTGTTCAACGTGGTGCCCGGCTACGGCGCCGAAGCCGGCAGCCCGCTGGCGCTGCACATGGACGTGGACTGCATTGCCTTCACGGGCAGCACGCGCGTGGGCAAGCAGATCCACGTGATGGCCGGGCAGAGCAACTTGAAGCGCGCCTGGACCGAGCTGGGTGGCAAGTCGCCCAACATCGTGTTCGCCGACTGCCCCGACCTCGACAAGGCGGTGGAGGCCGCGGTGGGCAGCATCTTCTTCAACCAGGGCGAGAGCTGCAACGCGCCTTCGCGTCTGTTCGTCGAGGCCTCGATCAAGGACGCCTTCCTGGAGAAGGCCCTGAAACTGGTGCCGCAGTACCAGCCGGGCAACCCGCTGGAGAAAAGCACGGTGATGGGCGCCATCGTCGACAGGACCCAGCTCGACACCGTGTTGCGCTACATCGAGAGCGGCCGGCAGGAGGGCGCGAAGCTGCTGGCCGGCGGCGAGGCGGTCGAACCGGTGAAGGGCGGTCTGTACGTGCAGCCCACCATCTTCGACGGCGTGACCAATACCATGACCATCGCGCGCGAGGAAATCTTCGGCCCGGTGCTTTCGGTGCTGTCGTTCACCGACGCGGCCGACGTGGTGAAGCAGGCCAACAGCAACATCTATGGCCTACAGGCGGCGGTGTGGACGCGCGACATCAACAAGGCGCACGGCGTGGCGCGCGCGCTGCGCGCGGGCACGGTGCACGTGAACCAGTACGACGAGGACGACATCACCGTGCCCTTCGGCGGCTTCAAGCAAAGCGGCGTGGGCCGCGACAAGTCGCTGCACGCCTTCGACAAGTACACCGAGACGAAAACCACCTGGATCCGGATCGACAGCCCCCTCTGAGGAGACCTCCCATGAACGCACCGCAGAAAGCCGAGAACCTGAACGCACCGCACACCAACGCCGCCTGGCACGCGCGCCGCCAGGCCGCCACGCCGCGCGGCGTGGGCGTGTTCGGCGACTTCTTCATCGAGAAGGCGAAGAACGCCGAGTTCTGGGACATCGAGGGCCGCCGCTTCATCGACTTCGCCGGCGGCATCGCGGTGCTCAACACCGGCCACGTGCACCCCAAGGTGCAGGCCGCCATCGCCGCGCAGCTGCAGCGCTTCACACACAGCTGCTACCAGGTGGTGCCCTACACCGAGTACGTGGCCCTGGCCGAGCGCATCAACGCGCTGGTGCCGATCGACGGACCGGTGAAGACGGCCTTCTTCTCCACCGGTGCCGAGGCGATCGAGAACGCGATGAAGATCGCGCGCTCGTCCACCGGGCGCACCGGCGTCATCGCTTTCGGTGGCGCCTTCCACGGCCGCACCCTGTTCTCGGTGGCGCTCACCGGCAAGGTGCAGCCCTACAAGGCGGGCTTTGGCCCGTTCCCGCCCGAGATCTACCACGTGCCCTTCCCGGCACAGGGGGCTTCGCTCGACGAGTCGAAGCACGCGATGGAACAGCTCTTCAAATGCGACATCGAGCCCACGCGCGTGGCGGCCATCGTGTTCGAGCCGGTGCAGGGCGAAGGCGGGTTCAACGTGATCCAGAAGGAGGCGGTGCAGTGGCTGCGCGCGCTGTGCGACCAGCACGGCATCCTGCTGATCGCCGATGAGGTGCAGACCGGCTTTGCGCGCACCGGCCGCATGTTCGCCATGGAGCACTTCGGCGTGAGCCCCGACCTCATGACCATGGCCAAGAGCATGGCCGGTGGCACCACGCTGTCGGCGGTGAGCGGCAAGGCCGCGGTCATGGACGGCCCCGCGCCCGGCGGCCTGGGCGGCACCTACGCGGGCAACCCGCTGGCCATCGCGGCCTCGCTCGCTGTGCTCGACGTGATGGCAGAAGAGCAGCTGCCCGCGCGCGCCCAGAAGCTGGGTGACCAGCTCATCGCCCACCTGATCTCGAGGCGCGCGCAATACAAGACGCGCATCGGCGACGTGCGCGGCCTGGGCGCCATGGTCGCCTGCGAGTTCATCGATGCCGCCACCGGCGCGCCCGATGCCGACACCACGAAGAAGGTGCAGATGGCGGCCCTGAAGCGCGGCCTGCTGCTGCTCACCTGCGGCGTGTACGGCAACGTGATCCGTTTCCTGTTCCCGCTCACCATCGAGGACAGCGTGTTCGCCGAGGGTCTGGCCGCGTTCGATGCCGCGCTGGCCGAGGTGTTCGCTTGAGCCTCGTGGCCACGCTGGACGAGCGCATCGCGGTCCTGCGCGCGCAGGGCATCCACTCGGTGCTGGCCACCTTCACCGACCTGCTGGGTGCGCCCAAGGGCAAGCTCGTCCCGCTGGAGCGCCTGGCGCAGGCCGTGGACCAGGGCGCCGGTTTCTCCGGCCCCAGCATCGCGGGCGCCGGCCTGCCGCGCATGGGCGCGCGCAGCGAGTACATGGGCCGGGTGCGGCCCGAGAGCCTGCGGCCTTTGCCCTTCATGCCCGGCGTGGCGCACGCGGTGTGCGACGGCTATGCCGGCGGCGAGCCGCTGGACACCTGCCCGCGCCAGGTGCTGCAGCGTCAGGTGGCGCGCCTGAAGGCCGAGCGCGGCTGGACGCTGTGGGTCGGCATCGAGCCCGAGTTCTTCCTGCTCCAGCGCGATGCGCAGGGCCAGTGGCGCGTGGCCGACGGTGAGGACCGGCTTGCCAAACCGTCCTACGACCTGCAGGCCATCGACCGCAACCACGGCTTTCTGGACGAGATGCGCCAGACGCTGGATGCGCTGGGCTTCCAGCTGGAACAGATCGACCACGAGGACGCGAACGGGCAGTACGAGATCAACTACCGCCACGACGACGCGCTCGCCGCCGCCGACCGTTACCAGCTCTTCAAACTCGCCGCGCAGGCGGTGGCTCGGCGGCACGGCATGGTGTTCTCCACCATGCCCAAACCGCTGGCCCACGCGCCGGGCAGCGGCCTGCATTTCCACCTGAGCCTGACGGACGAGCAAGGCCGGCCCGTGATGGCCGACCCGGCCGGCGTGCTGGGCCTGAGCGAAACGGGTCATCGCTTCGCCGCCGGCCTGTTGCACCACGCCGACGCGCTGGCCGCGCTGTGCGCGCCCACCGTCAACAGCTACAAGCGGCTGGCCGCGAGCCGCAGCGCCTCGGGCACCACCTGGTCGCCGGTGTGGAAGGCCCTGGGCGACAACAACCGCACCTGCCTCGTGCGTGGGGTGGCCGGGCGCATGGAGTGGCGCCTGCCCGACCCGTCGTGCAACGTCTACGTGGCCATTGCCGCCACCTTGGCCGCCGGCCTTTCAGGGGTCGACCAGGCGTTGCCGTCCGTGGCGCCTTGCGAGGACGACCTGTACGAGCGCTATGCCCTGGGCGACGGCTTGCCGGCGCGCCTGCCGCGCGACCTGCTGGCCGCGCTCGATGCCCTGGCGGCGGACGCGGCCCTGCGCGAGGCCGTCGGACCGGCCTTCTGCGCCCAGTTCCTGGCCCTCAAGCACGATGAATGGGCCGCCTGGAGCCAGCAGGTGACCGACTGGGAGCGGCAGCGCTACGCCGACGCGCCCTAGCCGGTGCGGCCGGTTTCGGGATAATCGCGCCCTTGTGAGCCTGCCCGAACCGATCCCCCCTTCGCCCGCCAAGACCTGGACCAAGACCGCCGACCGGCCGCTGCGCAGCTGGGGCAAGTCGCTGGGCATCTGGGTGTTCGCGCATTTCGTGGATGTGCCCGTGCCCTGGCGCGCGGTGCGGCAGACCGATGCACGGGCATTGCTGGCCTACGAACACGAGCGCCTCGTGGCCTTGGCGGCAGCGGGCGAACACGTGCCGCCGGTGCTGGCCTTCGACGGGTTTTCGCTGACCACCGGCGACATAGGCGAGACGGTGGACCTTCAGCTGCACCGCATGGGCGAGGCCGAGCGCCTGCCGCTGATGTGTGCGGCCAGCGCCGACCTGGCGGCCTTTCACGCGCGCGGCCAGTGGCATGGCGGCGCCCAGTTGCGCAACACCACCTGGGACGGCCAGCGCTTCGCGCGGCTGGACTTCGAGGAACGCCTGCGCCCGGGCATGGCGCTGGAGACCGTGCAGGTGTACGACGTGCTGCAGTTGCTGCTCTCGCTGGCGCGTTACCTGCAACCGCTGGGGCCTGGCGCGGTGCGGGCCGTGCTGCAGGCCTATGAGCGGGGCGGCACGGGCGGGCCTGCCCTGCGTGCCTTCATTGCCCACTTGTTGCCGCGCCTGCAGCGGGTGTCGCGCATCGCGGCGTGGTCAAAGCGGCTGGACACGTCGCGCGAGCTGATGCGCTTGCGCACCGTGCTGGAAGGCATGGCGGCGTTTGTGTCGGTCAGGCGTCCTGGATAAATCTTTCCAGCTCCGATATGCAGGGCAAGTACGTCTTTCCGCCCACGGTCACAATGCCCGATTGCTTGTCAGGCAGGTGCTCCACGAACAGGGCGATTCTGTTTTGCAGCCACATCAGGTGGTTGTGCATGCGCTGTTTGACACCGAGGTAATCGCCCGGGCAGGCTGCTTCCGCGCTCTGCAGTGCCTTCTTGTAGTGACCCTGGAATGTGTTGTCGAGCAGTTCAACCAGGTCATGGCGAACCTGGTCATTGAAGGCTTGATTCGACAGGAATAGAAGACACTGCTCTTTGGCCCGTTCGATGCCCTGCGCCACTTCGTAAGCGCCTGGAGATGACGGAAATGCGCCCCCCCCCAGGCAAAGATCAGGACCTCGTACAGTTCGGGCCACGGGCGGATCATTGCGTGCACCGTGGTCTCGTAGGATTTCACCGGAGCCAGCTTGCTGCGGTTTCTTTGCTGGACGACCTCCAGGCCGGCCAAGGCATCCTGAAACGGTCGCCAGGCCTCCTGGACGTCGCTTTGCGGCAAGCTCATGCTCATGTCCAGGTCGTCGTACCAGACGCTGTTGGCCAGTGTGGAGTTGATGGAGCTGTTCATGTGCCGTCTCGGTTCTGGAACGCGGCGACGCCCGCCGCACAGGAGCAGTGGGCGGGCACGGCCTGGGGTTCGAACGGGCGTTACAGGCGCACGAAGTGGTTGCAAGCGGCCACAAAGACCAGCGAGCCTCAGGTCCGGTAACCCGGGTCCAGCCTTTCCACCTTGCGCAGCAGCGCTGGCCACGAGAGTTGAGAACCCTGGCCAGCGGTGGCGATGCGCATCACGTCGGCCATGCCGGCAAGGATGCGGGGATCGACCTGCGTGAGTTCACCACCGCCAGCCAGCGCGTCGACCTGGATGCGGCAGGTGTTCTCGAAGGTGTACATGGCGAGAAACGCGTCAGCGATGGTGCGGCCCACGGTGAGCAGGCCGTGGTTGCGCAGCACGAGGTAGTTGGCCTGGCCCAGGTCGGCCTGCAGGCGCGGCTTCTCCTCGGGGCGGAAGGCCACGCCTTCGTAGTCGTGGTACGCCAGCGAGGCCAGCACGAAAGTGCTCTGCTGGCTGATGGGCAGGATGCCGGCCTTCTGCGCGCTCACGCCCACACCGGCGCGCGTGTGGGTGTGCAGCACGCAGCCGGCTTCGGGCCGCGCCTCGTGCACGGCGCTGTGGATCACGAAGCCGGCCGGGTTCACCGGAAAGGGCGAGTCGTGCAGCTTGTTGCAGGCCATGTCGACCTTGACCAGGCTGCTGGCCGTGATCTCGTCGAACATGAGGCCATAGGGGTTGATAAGGAACTGGTGTTCGCCCCCGCTCACGCTGTCGGGCAGCTTGGCGCTGATGTGGGTGAAGACCAGGTCGCTCCAGCCGTAGGCGGCGACAAGGCGGTAGCAGGCGGCGAGGTCGCAGCGCAGCGCCCATTCTTCGGCGCTGACGACTTCTTTGAGGGAAGGGATGTGCATGCGAACGCTCCGTGGGGCAGGGCGGCCATGCTATCGCGAGCCCCGCATGGCCGCTGTCACCTGTGCATGGTGCCCCGCCACGACGGGCCCGCGCGTCAGTTCTTTTTCTTGCTTTCTTCTTCGGTCGGAAATTCGATGACGGGCGCCTGAACGTGTGTCGGCGTTCGGTCTCGAGGGCCAGCGCTTTGCCGATTTCCATTCAGTGGGGCGGTGATGGACATTTCCTGGTCGAAGGTGGCCCCCAATGTGTCGCGCCGCATGGCTTGATTCAGGGTGTCCTCGTCTTCCCACCCATCTTCTCGACGTGCCGTGGACGCCTGGACGCGCTCGAAGTGATCGCCAGTCTCGCCTCGATGCGAAACGGTGTGTCGGATGTGAACCGTTCCCTCGGCGGGTTGGTCGACGACGTTGCCATCGGCGTCGTACATGAGATCGGTGTCGCCCACGTGCAAGGCCAAAGGCTGCTGCAAGGTGCGGGCCAGACAGGGCAGCACCAGGGTCGGCAAATACGTGTCGTCCCCAGCGTAGAAGGCGGCCACGCCGTCGAGGAGGGCGCCCCGTTGCGTGTCATCGGCCAGCCATTGGCCAGCGACCCGGACGCGCTGATCGTGCGTGGTGCACGGACCGAGTGCCGTTTGCAGCCCCACGGGTAGGGTCCGAAGCAGGCGGCTGCCATCCTGCACCGGTTCGAACCCGGGCACATGGGCCTGGGCGTTCAGATGGGCAACCGCCTGCTGCAGGTGGTGTTCCACGAAGGCACGTCCCTGCGCCACCCGGTTGTCGTCCTCGCTGTCTGCGAGCCTGCGGATTTCCTCGCACAGGTCTGCCCTGAGGGCCCAGGGATCTGCGCAAACCCACTCACCGTGGTTGATCTCGCCGCCGGCAGCATGCAGCAGGCAATTGCCGTCGCCGCGTGTGAGATGTCCGTCGGCCGGCTGCCATCGGCCCTGTTTCAGGTTGAGCAAGGCGCCGCGGGCCGCCGTGGGTCCCTGCAATGCCGGGAGGTACCAGCCCTTGTCCGGAATCAGCGACTGGATCGCGTTGACGGCCAGGTTAGTGCTGATGCGGGAGCCGGCCCGCGGCAGCACCGTTTTCAGCGGGTCGGTGTGGTTGCTGGCCCAGCCTCGGCCGCGCCGGAGGCCTTCGCGAAAGAAGACAGCCAGCAGCACGAAGCCGATGGCGGCATCCAGGCCTTCGTTGGCACCGCGAAGCGCGAAGACGAACCACGACTCCATCGAGAACAAGCCCAGTTCCTGATCCATGGCGCTGAAGTTCGAGCTGAGGATGCCGCGCAGCGTCACCCAGCGGCTCAAGACGATGCTGGTGGTCGCGTACGTCACCATGCCGATGCCCAATCGCGCTAAGTGCTTTTGGGTGTCTCGCCCGCCGTCCCAGCGCAGGGCGCGTCGCGGATCCAGGCGAACCTCGGGGAAAAGGCGGTTGCTCTGGTTTTGCAGGAGCTCGCGCGTCAGGCTGTACACGACCGTGCCAAAGTAACTGGTGGCCACCCCTTTTTGGGCGTTCGCGTCCGCATCGCAGTAGAGGGCGGCCAAGGTGAGGGCGACGCAGACGACGGCGGCCGCGCCGCCGATCCACACCCTCGTCGGACGCCATCGCTCGACTGACGCGCCGGCACCGAAGACGAACGCCGTCGCGCCCCCCGAGACGACGTCCAGCGCCGCAAACGCGTGGTGCGCGCCTGGCAGGCGCTGGCAAATTTCGCGAGCACCCACGGTGGCGCCAAATCCCACCGCGCAGGCGCCGATGGTGGCGAGGCTATCGCGCACGGCCATCCAGGTGGCCGTCAGTGCCAGCTCGCCGATGCTCATCAGGGAGTTGGGTAGCACGGTCAGGGGCGGTATCTCCATGAGATTCGCGCGTCCGACCTGGGAGGTGTTCAGATGGTTACGCATGAGTCAGCCAAGCTTTCCTCCAACCGAGGGCCTGCATCGCCAGGTGTTCCAGGCGTTGTCCGAGATCTTCCGCGCGCATGTCTTGCAGGCGCTCCTCCACGCAGAGCAGCAGGTTGCGTGCCGTGTCCGCGCCAAACGTGGGCGAACCGCCGCCGTACATGGCCATGTTCAGCTGGAGCAGGGCCAGCAGCGCTTCGGCGCTGCGCGCCTCGGGCACCTGCCCGAACACGCAGTGGATGAACAGGGCATCGGGATCGATCGAGCGGTGGCTCACGATGCATTCGACGCCGTCCACCTGGAAGGTGGCGCATTGGTGGTTCTTGACATCCAGATTGAGCCATGCGTGGGCGGGCGCCACGCCCACCCGTTCGCAGGTGGCGTTGATGAGGGAGGCGAAGGCATCGCGGCCGTGCGGAGGGGGCGGGGGTGATTCGTGTTTCATCGTGACGGGTGGGCATTGACGCTGCGGTGCGCGGCAGGCTGGGGCACGGCAGGCGTGTATGCGCCTGGCGCGCCACCTGCGGGCACGAAGGTCTGAGTGGACGGTCCCCCCCGGTGGTTCGAGGCGTGCGATGCTTTCCGTGCATCGAGCGCCATGGGGAACGAGGTCCGCTTCAGCGCGCGGGCTCGGTCAACCGCTCCAGCTCACCCAGCCACTGCATCGCGTGTTCCCGGGTGCCGCCGCACATGTCGGCGTGCGGTTGCAGCGAGCCGCAGACGGCCGGGCGCTCGGGCCGGCCGAACAGGCGGCAGCGCAGCGCGGCGTCGAGGTGCGGGCAAGGCACGCCCGCCGGCTTGCCATGGGGCAGGCCGGGCAGGGGGCTGCTGATGGACGGCGCCGTGCAGCAGGCGGCGCAGCCCGGCCGACATACCTGGGCCATGGAAGCGATGGACATCGGCCGATTGTCTCGCGCCCGCTCTTATGGCGTCTTCACCTCTCCTGCCTTGATGAAATTTTTCAGCTTTTCCATGTAGTTGAAAAGAAAAGCCTTGGATTGAGAGGTCGGCAATTCTTTGTGGAACGTATCCAGCACGGACATCCATTCCGCTGGCGGGTAGAGGGCCATATAGTGCCGGCCAACTTTCGCCAGCAATTCCACGCTGCTGGATTCAATGCCTTCCAATGCCATTTTTCGCAGAAAAATGGCATGCGCTTTCATGGTTTTCTTGACGTCAGGCCGCATGGATTGAAGGAAGTCGCGCGCGGATGAATTCTTCTCCTCCAACTTCTTCATGAGCGACTCCGGTGAATACGGTATGGCCATGGAGATGGAGCAGCCGTCGAGAAAGCTGGCCTTGTCCTTGCGTTCAACGCATTGGGCCATGATGTGAAATAGAAGATTCAAGGCTTTCTGCGGCTCGCTATTGGCTGGAACTTGAACCGTCTTGAGACACCTGCCGATGACTCGGGATGCCAGATCATCGTTCATGCTGGGCAGACGCAGCATCAATTCGTTCAGCGATGGTTCGCGTCGATCCAGGGGCAGATTGTCGTATGCGGTCAATATGCAGTCCCAGTGTTTCTCCGGAGGGTTGTTCTTCGGAACTGCTTTTATCAGCGCGGGTAGAACCATCTGCCTGTGCTGCGGTGACCAGCCATTGTCCTGGATCAATGGCGGGAGAAGGTGGTCAAGGGCTGCTCCGATGGATGGACGAGGTAGGCGGCGGGTCAACGACGCCAGACATTCCCACATGGTTTTTTCCCGGGGAAATGAGGTCGCGACGAGAAAAGCCATCTTTTTGAATTGCTCAGATGTCAGATCGTGCTTGGCTGGCCAAGTGCGATCGCTAAGCCATGTGGCGTATTTCTTCACCAAAGCCACCAGTGGCTGTCGTTGCTGGGAGGCTGGCAGTTGCTCAATGGCTTTCAACACCCGATCCGTGTTGACGCGGTTCTCGTCTCCCCAATCCTTCTCGGCGTCGCGGGTGATTTGAAGTCGTTGTTGGCGATAGCGGTGCAGGATGTTGCCAAATCCATCCGTCTTCTCCAAGCATTCTCGAATGAGCGAACATTTGGTGTTCGCCCAATCATCAAGCTTCTCGGGGTCTGAAAAATGCTCAAAAACAAGTTTCGAAATGTTTTCCACCCCTTTCAGCTGGATCGGTTGGGTATCCGGTGCCTTCTTTTCAGACGGGATTGTTTGTAGCGTGTCCAACACTTCATCGGGGAAACTGAATGGGCTCTGGTTGGGTGGGAAGCTGATCATGGAGTCTGTATGGAATGAATGGCCGGGAATTGTTTCCAGGGAGATGGCCTCTCGCTGGGTGAGCCATCGAGCGACAAAAAGCAGTGGTGTGGGTCGACCACGGAGTTCGCTGGTGCATTGACGCGAAGCGGTGGACAAGGCGCGGCTTACACTGGTTCTTCACTGGCTTTGCACCTCGGCATGCAGCAACGGAACCCTCTCGAGCCCCTGACCACCACCCACCCCGAGACGCTGGTCTCCCGACTGAGCCAGTGGCGCCTGTGGGTGTACGCGGCGCTGGCCGTGTTACTGGGCGCCCTGCTGGTGCAGGCCGGCCACAAGCTCATGACCGAGTTGAGCTACGGCGAGATCGTGGACGCGGTGCGCGCCACGCCGGCCACGGCGCTCGCGTTGTCGGTGCTGGCGACCGCGGCGAGTTATTTCGCGCTCACGTTCTACGACCGCACGGCCCTGGCCTATGCGGGCGCCCAGCTGCCGCAGCGCGTGGTGGCGAAGACCGCATTCATCGCCTATGCGCTGTCCAACACCATCGGCCTGGGCGTGCTCACGGGCGGCGCGGTGCGCATGCGGCTGTATGGGGCGGCGGGGCTGGAGGCGGGCCTGGTCTCGCGCGCCATCGTGTTCAACGCCTTCGGGTTCGGCATCGGCATCGTGGTGGTGGGCGCGGGTGCGCTGGTGTGGGGCGCGGGCACGGTGCAGTCGGTGTTCGGCACGCCGCCGGGCCTGTTGCGTGGGCTGGCCGTGGCGGTGCTGCTGGCGGCGGGCGCGTTCATCGGGTTTTGCCGGCGCGGGGGCGAGACGGTGTTCCGGGGCGTGGTGCTGCGCCTGCCGAGTGCGTCGCTGGCGCTGCAGCAGTTGTTGATTTCGGCCGTGGACGTGGTGGCCGCCGCGGCCGCTTTGTGGTTTCTGCTGCCGGCCGGGGCCATTGCCTTTCCGGCCTTCGTGGGCTTCTTCGC
Source organism: Hydrogenophaga sp. FG152 (assembly GCF_057809615.1). Classification (NCBI taxonomy): domain Bacteria; kingdom Pseudomonadati; phylum Pseudomonadota; class Betaproteobacteria; order Burkholderiales; family Comamonadaceae; genus Hydrogenophaga; species Hydrogenophaga sp. FG152. The sequence goes on from NZ_JBMDKH010000013.1 coordinate 119,199, forward strand.
GCTGGCGATCGCGCTGGGCGTGATCAGCCACGTGCCGGCCGGCCTGGGGGTGTTCGAAGCGGTGATGCTGTTGGCGCTGGGCCACCATGTGCCGGCCGAGCAGCTGGCCGCCGCCCTGGTGATGTTCCGCGTGGTCTACCACCTGCTGCCGCTGGCGTTGGCCGTGGCGATGCTGGCGGGCGCGGAGTGGCAGCGCGGCGCGGCCACGCCGGTGGTGAAGGCGGCGGCGAGCCTCTCGCCCCTGTTGTTGTCGGCCTTCACCTGGGTGGTGGGCGTGGTGTTGCTGGTCTCGGGCGTGACGCCGGCCACCGAGGACGCGACCGAGCTGCTCTCGCGCCACATGCCGTTGCCCGTGGTGGAGGCGGCGCACTTCCTGGGCAGCATCGCGGGGCTGGCGCTGCTGTTCGTGGCGCGCGGCATGTTCCTGCGGCTGGACGCGTCGTGGTGGGCCGGCTTGGGCCTGGCGCTGGTCAGCCTCGTGCTGTGCCTGCCCAAAGGCATTGCGGTGTCGGAAGCGGTGCTGCTGCTGGTGCTGGCAGGCGCGCTGGCGCTCTCGCGCAAGCAGTTCAACCGGCGCGCGGCGCTGTTCTCGCAGGCCTTCACCTGGGGTTGGCTGGCCGCGGTGGCGGCGGTGGTGATGGCGGTCACGGCGCTGCTGTTCTTCGTGTACCGCGATGTGGACTATGTGAACCAGGTCTGGTGGCAGTTCGAGTTCGACGGCTACGCGCCGCGTTCGCTGCGCGCGCTGGTGGCGGTGTGCCTGCTCACGCTGGCGGTGGCGCTGAGCCAGTTGTTGCGCCGGCCGCAGGCGGTGCTGGTCAAGCCCGACAGCGGTGCGCTGGAGCAGGCGGCGCGCATCGTGCGGGCCCAGCCCTCGGCGGGGGCGGGGCTGGTGATGATGGGAGACAAGAGCCTGATGGTGTCGGACACGCAGCGGGCGTTCATCATGTTCGGTCGACGGGGCCGTTCGTGGGTGGCGCTGTACGACCCGGTGGGGCCGGTGAACGAGTGGGCCGAGCTGGTGTGGCGCTTCGTGGAACAGGCGCGCGAGTCGGGCGGGCGCGCGGCGTTCTACCAGGTGCGGCCCGAGGGGCTGCCGGTGTACCTCGACGCGGGCCTGCGCGTGCACAAGCTCGGCGAATGCGCGCTGGTGGACCTGCCCACGTTCACGCTGCAGGGCAAGGCGCGTGCGAACCTGCGCCACGGCGTGGCACGCGCGCAGCGCGATGGCCTGAGTTTCGAGGTGTTGATGCCGGAGCAGGCCGTGGAGGTCTTCAGCCAGCTCCAGCTGATCTCGGATGCGTGGCTGAGCGAGCACCACACGGCGGAGAAGGCGTTCTCGCTGGGCGCGTTCCGGCGCGACTACGTGCTGCGACAGCCGGTGGCGGTGGTGCGGCAGGGCGAGCGCATCGTGGCCTTCGCCACGCTGTTGCGCACCGACCAGAAACTGGAGGCGAGCGTGGACCTGATGCGCCAAATGCCCGACGCGCCGCGCAGCGCGATGGATTTTCTGTTCGCGCAGACCATCCTGCACTTCCAGGCGCAGGGTTACCAGCGCTTCAACCTGGGCATGGTCCCGCTCTCGGGCATGGCGCAGCACCCGCTGGCGCCCAACTGGCACCGCCTGGGCCGGCTGCTGTTCAACCACGGCGAAAACTTCTACAACTTCCAGGGCCTGCGCGCGTTCAAGGAAAAATTCGACCCGGTCTGGGAGCCGCGCTACCTGGCCTCGCCGGGCGGCTTCGCGCCGTTTTTCATCCTGGCCGACGTGGCCGCGCTGATCGCGGGTGGCCTGCGCAAGGTGATCTCCAAATGAAGATGAAGACCTCGATCATCACGGCCTGTCTGCTGGCGGTGCTCGCGTCACCGGCGACGGCGCGCGCGCAGGCCTCGACGCCTGTGGCCCCGGTCGAAACGCTTTCGCACGGCAACTTCAAGAACCTGTCGCTGTACCGGCCACCGGGCGAGGCCAAGTCCTTCGTGCTGTTCCTCTCGGGCGAGGGCGGCTGGACGCCCGCGCTGGCCGCCCAGGCGCAGGCCCTGGCGGGGCAGGGCGCGCTGGTGGCCGGCATCCACACGCCGCGCCTGCTGGCCGCACTGACCAAGGACGGCGGTGACTGCCTGCTGCCCGATGGCGATCTGGAAAACCTCTCGCACTTTTTGCAGGGCTATGCGCGCCTGCCGGCCTACTTTCCTCCGCTGCTGGTGGGCGAAGGGCAGGGCGGCACGCTGGCCTACGCGATGCTCGCGCAGGCACCTGTGGATACCTTTGGTGGCGCGATCTCGATGGCCTTCTGCCCCGCGCTGGCGGTGCGGCGGCCGCTGTGCAAGGGCGAGGGTGTTCACTTCTCACGCCGTGCCGATCGGACCGCCCTCACGCTGTTGCCGTCGCCGCAGTTGCGCGCGCCCTGGACCGTGCTGCAGGGCGGCGCGAACACTGCCTGTGCCACCGCCGACGTGCAGGCCTTCGTGGGGCAGGTGCACGGCGCCGAGCTGGTGGGCGTGGCGGGTGCCGACACCACGCCGGCGCTGCTCGACGCGCAGCGCAAGCTCAGCCGGTTGCCCGCTGCGGTGGCGCTCGCGCCCGACACCGGCGTGGCCGACCTTCCTTTGGTGCCCGTGCCCTCCAGCGGCACCTCGGACACCTTCGCCGTGCTGCTCTCGGGCGACGGCGGCTGGGCGGGCATCGACAAGGAGCTGGCCGCGAAGTTCGCGGCGGCGGGCGTGCCGGTGGTGGGGCTGGACTCGCTGCGCTACTTCTGGTCGGCGCGCACGCCCGAGGGTCTGGCCAAAGACCTGGACCGCGTGCTGCGCAGTTTCGCCGTGCAATGGAAGAAGAGCCGGGCGCTGCTGGTCGGCTATTCGCAGGGCGCGGACGTGCTGCCCTTCGCGGTGCCGCGCCTGCCCCCGAGCTCGCGTGGGCTGGTGGCGCACACGGTGCTGATCGGGCCAGGCGAGAAAGCGTCGTTCGAGTTCCGCCTGAGCAACTGGGTCAAGCGCGACAGCGGCGGCCTGCCGCTCAAGCCCGAGCTGCAGAAGCTCACCGCCGGCGACACCCTGTGCGTCTTCGGCACCAACGACCGCGACACGGTCTGCCCGCGCGTGCCCACGACACAGGTGACGCCGGTGCCGCTGCCGGGCGACCACCATTTCAACGGTGAGTACCAGAAGCTGGCCGACGAGATCCTTCGGCGCACGCGCTGACTGCCGGGCGCTCGCGGTTCGCGTGGCTAGGCGAACCGTTTCGATCATGCACGCACTTCGACGGGTTGGATCGCGTGCAGCGCGTCCATCGCGACGCGCGTGTGCGCGTTTTTTTGTGACCCTTCAGAAAGTGTGTGCCTTCTTGAACTCGATCTCTCTCCAGAGCTTGCGCATCGAATCCATGTCTCTGGAATTTTTATCCTCCAATCACTCAGGCAATGCTGTGCGAGACCTTGCCGTGCGGCTGGGACTGCTCCCCCCCAGCTACCCCATGGGGAGTCAGCTCGGCACGGTGCTGGGGCATGTGGAGCACGAACTGGAACGGCGCGAGTTCGCGGCGCGGTGGCAGTTTGCAACCAGTGTGCAACCCGTGGCGAGGCAACGGTTCAACGCAGCGGACCGGCAAGTGCTGCAGGATTGGTGGGACACCACGCGGCTGGGCTTCACGCCCATGATGAGCGAGGCGACATTCACGGTGGACGACCACACCGATCTCCAGACCCGTCTGCAGCAGGTCGACGATTTCGATGAGAACGCGGTGGCTGTGCAGATGGATGACCTGCGGCGTGCGCGCGGCCGGATCGTTGCTTCGCTGGATGATTTGAAGAAGAACGAGAAGAAGCAGGTGCTTTGGCAATGGCTCGATGGCGTTTGCGCATCGGGCCTGCCAGCACACGAGCAAGCCCGGTTGATCGGAGAGTTCGCACCCCACGTGCGTGGCCTGGAGCCCACCGAGGTCGTGGAGTCGGTCTGGAACCACTGTCTCGGTGGGTTGACTGCAATCGCCCAAAGGCTGCCTCGCGATCAGGCGCTGAACGAGCAGTTGTTGCAGATCGTCGAAACCTTCCCTGTGCTCCAGAAGGTGCGCTACCCCAACAACCCCTTGGTCCTTCTTGCCGAGTGCCGCGAGCAGATGGGGCAGGCAGGGTACCCGGAGGTTGTGTCGGCTTTGTATCTCACTGCGGCACGGCAAGTCGCCGCGAGCCTGCATCAGGACGCGGAGCAAAGCCATCCTGCATTCAGCAATCTGCTTCGGCAGATTGAGCAGGGCGTCAGCGCCGGAGATGGGATTCCTCTGCAGCAGATGAGGGCGGTGCTTGACCCGGCGATTGCGCGCAGTGGCCACTCGGTGCGCACAGCGTGGGAGGCGTTTCTCGACGTGTACCGCTAAGGCCGACGTATCAAGGGGCCAAACGCTGCGCCGCCCACAGTGCCTGATCGACGACACCCTTGACACCCTGGCGCGCTGGTTCGGCCAGCTGCCCGCTGGCGTCGAAGGCCTCGCCCGCACGCGCCAGCGCGAACTGGCGCGGGGTCAGCCAGCACTGCAAATTCAATAGCAGTGGAGATAGGTGGGATAGGCTTCTCACGCCACCCAGGCCGCCGGGTGAGGCGCTCAGCAGGCCCACCACCTTGCCCGCGAAGGGCTTGAGGCCGTCGCCCCAAGCCGGGTCGCCCTTGACGGGGCTGGAGACCCAGTCGATGGTGTTCTTGAGCAGGCCGGTGTAGCTGCCGTTGTACTCGGGTGAGCAGATTACCCACGCCGGGTGGGCGTAAAAGATCTCCTTGAGGCGGACCGCGGCGGCCGGCGTGCCGCGCGCCTCCAGGTCGGCGTTGTACATCGGCAGGTCGAAGTCGGCCAGTTCGAGGTGGGTCACCGGGGCACCAGCGGCGCGCGCGAGGTCGGCGGCGACCTGGGCCAGGCGGCGGTTGTGGGACTGGGCGCGGGTGCTGCCCGCGAAGACGAGAAGGGGTGGAAGGGTGCTCATGGCCGGGATTCTGGCACCGCCGCCACGCAGCATTCCTGCGTTCCGTGAGAGGCTGCAGGGGGCAGGAAATCCCCAACGGTGGGACAATCGCAGGTTGCCCGGGCGCGCCGGGCCTGCATTTCCCCGGAAGAAGCACCATGTTGTACCCACAGGAATTCGATGTCATCGTCGTTGGCGGCGGGCACGCCGGCACCGAGGCCGCGCTGGCCGCCGCGCGCATGGGCTGTGCCACGCTGCTGCTCACGCACAACATCGAGACCTTGGGCCAGATGAGCTGCAATCCGTCGATCGGTGGCATCGGCAAGGGCCATCTGGTGAAAGAGGTGGATGCGCTGGGCGGCGCGATGGCGTTGGCCACGGACGAGGGCGGGATCCAGTTCCGCATTCTCAACAGCTCCAAGGGCCCGGCGGTGCGCGCCACGCGTGCCCAGGCCGACCGCGTGCTCTACAAGGCCGCGATCCGCCGCACGCTGGAGAACCAGCCCAACCTCTGGCTGTTCCAGCAGGCGGTGGACGACCTGATGGTCGAAGGGGACCGTGTGACGGGGGCCGTGACGCAAGTGGGCATCCGCTTCCGGGGCCGCACGGTGGTGCTGACGGCCGGCACCTTCCTGGACGGCAAGATCCATGTGGGCCTGAACAACTACGCGGCCGGCCGCGCGGGCGACCCGCCGGCGGTGTCGCTCTCGGCCCGTCTGAAAGAGCTGCAGCTGCCGCAAGGCCGCTTGAAGACCGGCACGCCGCCGCGCCTGGACGGGCGCAGCATCGACTATTCCAAATGCACCGAGCAGCCCGGTGACGGCGTGCCTGGCGGCATGAATCCGGACCGCCCGGTGCCGGTGTTCAGCTTCATGGGCAGCACGGCCATGCACCCGCAGCAGGTGCCCTGCTGGATCACGCACACCAACGAGCGCACGCACGACATCATCCGCTCCGGCTTCGACCGCAGCCCCATGTTCACCGGCAAGATCGAGGGCGTGGGCCCGCGTTACTGCCCGAGCGTGGAAGACAAGATCAACCGCTTCGCGGACAAGGACAGCCACCAGATCTTCCTGGAGCCCGAGGGCCTGACCACGCACGAGGTCTACCCCAACGGCATCTCGACCAGCCTGCCGTTCGACATCCAGTACGCGCTGGTGCGCAGCATGCCGGGACTGGAAAACGCGCACATCCTGCGCCCGGGCTACGCCATCGAGTACGACTACTTCGACCCGCGCTCGCTCAAGAACAGCTTCGAGACCAGGCAGATCCAGGGCCTGTTCTTTGCCGGCCAGATCAACGGCACCACGGGCTACGAAGAGGCGGCGGCACAGGGCCTGTTCGCCGGGCTGAATGCCGCGCTGCAATGCCGGGGCGAAGCAGCCTGGCTGCCGCGCCGCGACGAAGCCTACCTGGGCGTGCTGGTGGACGACCTCGTTACCCAGGGCGTGACCGAGCCCTACCGCATGTTCACCAGCCGCGCCGAGTTCCGCCTGCAGCTGCGCGAGGACAACGCCGACATGCGCCTGACCGAGGCCGGCCGCCGCCTGGGCTTGGTGGGCGACGCGCAATGGGACGCCTTCTGCCGCAAGCGCGACGCGGTTTCACGTGAAACAGAGCGGCTGAAGGCGACCTGGGTGAATCCGCGCAACCTGCCGGCGGAAGAGAGCGAGCGGGTGCTGGGCAAGGCGATCGAGCACGAGCACAACCTGTTCGACCTGCTGCGCCGACCCGGGGTGGCCTATGCCGACCTCGTGGGCATGGACGGCGGCAAGCTCGCGGGCCCCGAGGTTTCACGTGAAACACTGGCTGAACTGCTCGAACCGGTGGTGGAGCAACTGGAGATCGCGGCCAAGTACTCGGGTTACATCGACCGCCAGAAGAACGAGGTGGAGCGTGCTGCCCACTACGAGGGCCTGAAGTTGCCGGCCGACCTCGACTACCTGCAGGTGACGGCGCTGTCGTTCGAGGCACGGCAGAAGCTGGCCAAGCACCGGCCCGAGACCCTGGGCCAGGCGTCCCGCATTTCGGGCATCACACCGGCGAGCATCTCCCTGTTGTTGATCCACCTGAAGAAGGGTGGCTTCAAGGGCTTTGCCACCCTGCCTGCCGACGCCGCCGCATGAGCGATCTGCGCGCCACCCTGCAGGCCGGGCTGCAGTCGCTCCAGCTCGGCCTCGATGCCCGTCAGGTCGATCTGCTGCTGGACTACCTGGGCCTGCTCCAGAAATGGAACAAGGTCTACAACCTCACGGCCGTGCGCGACCCGGCCGAGATGATGACGCACCACCTGCTCGACAGCCTGGCCGCCATCGGCCCGTTGCTGCGGCAGACGCAGGGCAGGGCGTTGCAGCTGCTGGACGTGGGTTCGGGCGGTGGGCTGCCCGGCGTGGTGATCGCCATCGCCTGTCCGCAGATCCAGGTGACCTGTGTGGACACGGTGGCCAAGAAGGCGGCCTTCATCCAGCAGGCGGCGGCCACGCTCAAGCTGTCCAACCTGCGTGGCCTGCATGCGCGGGTGGAAAGCCTGAACGCGCTCTCGGGGCAAGGCTACGAGGTCGTGTGCTCGCGGGCGTTTGCCTCTCTGGTGGACTTCACGAACTGGTCGCGCAGCGCCCTGGTCGAGGGTGGCGTCTGGATGGCCATGAAGGGCAAGCACCCGGCGGATGAACTAGGTGCCTTGAAGGCCGTGGTGGACGTGTTTCACGTGGAACAACTCCAGGTGCCGGGCCTCGATGCCGAGCGCTGCATCGTCTGGATGCGCCCAACCCCCGGCGCTGTTGCCTGAACATCACAGCCGGCGGGTGGCGGGCGCTTAAACTCGACCCTCCACTTCTCGGGGTTCCTCCATGTTCGGCATCGCAGATTACGGCGCTTTCGTGGCCGCCATCGTCCTCTTTTTGCTCATTCCCGGACCCGGGAACCTGGCGCTCATCACCTCCACCGGCAAGGGTGGCGTGAGCGGCGGGCTGGCCGCCACCTTCGGTGTGATCGCCGGTGACCAGGTGCTGATGTGGCTGGCCGTGGCCGGTGTGGCCGCCTTGCTGGCCGCCTACCCGGCGGCTTTCAGTGCGGTGCAGTGGCTGGGCGCGGCCTACCTGGCTTGGCTGGGCTGGAAGATGCTGACCGCCAAACCCGGCGACGCCCCGGTGCTCAACATCCGCCCGCGCCAGTACTTCCAGCAGGCGGCCGTCATCACCCTGCTCAACCCCAAGGCCATCGTGTTCTACATGGCTTTCTTCCCGCTGTTCGTGGACCCGGCCCGCCACCAGGGCCTGATCACCTTCGGTGCCATGGCCGTCACCGTGGCCGTTCTCACCTTCCTCTATGGTCTGGTGGCCGTGCTGCTCACCCACTTCCTGGCCGCGCGGCTGCGCGCCAACCCGGTCATCGGCCGCACGCTGGAGAAGCTGGCGGGGGTCTTCCTCATCGGCTTCGGCATCAAGCTGGCCCTCTCCAAATAAGAAGCAGCATCATGGCGAAAATCTTTTGTGTGGCGAACCAGAAGGGCGGGGTGGGCAAGACCACCACCACCGTCAACCTGGCCGCCGGCCTGGCCAAGGTGGGCCAGCGGGTGCTGATGGTGGACCTGGACCCCCAGGGCAACGCCACCATGGGCTCGGGCGTGGACAAGCGGCAGATGACGCTCTCGGTGTACGACGTGCTGCTGGAGTCGGCCTCGGTGGCCGAGGCGGCGGTGTATTCGGAGAAATGCGGTTACCACGTGCTCGGGGCCAACCGCGAGCTGGCCGGGGCCGAGGTCGAGCTGGTGGAGGTGGAGCGGCGCGAGAAGCGCCTGAAAACCGCCCTGGCCGAGGTGGGGGATGCCTACGACTTCGTGTTGATCGACTGCCCGCCCAGCCTGTCCATGCTCACCCTCAACGGCCTGTGCGCGGCGCACGGTGTGATCGTGCCCATGCAATGCGAGTACTTCGCGCTCGAAGGCCTGACCGATCTGGTCAACACCATCAAGCAGGTGCACGCCAACCTGAACAAGGACCTGGCCATCATCGGCCTGCTGCGCGTCATGTTCGACCCCCGCATCACCCTGCAGCAGCAGGTGAGCGACCAGCTCAAGGCCCACTTTGGCGACAAGGTGTTCGACACGGTGATCCCGCGCAACGTGCGCCTGGCCGAGGCACCCAGTTACGGCCTGCCCGGCGTGGTCTTCGACCCGGCGGCCCGGGGCAGCCAGGCCTTCGTGGCGTTTGCGCAGGAGATGGTTGCGCGCATCGGCAAGCTCTAAAGGGCTTTTGTTTCACGTGAAACCTCAGAACATCCTCATCCTCCCCGGCTGGCAGAACAGCGGCCCCGACCATTGGCAGAGCCGCTGGGAGGCCAGCCACGGCTACCACCGGGTGGAGCAGCACGACTGGATGCGCCCCAAGCGCGGCGACTGGATCGCGCGCCTGGAAGAGGTGCTGCTGGGCTGCGATGAGCCGGCGGTGCTCGTGGCGCACAGCCTGGGCTGCCTGCACACGGCGGCCTGGGCCTCGCACTCGAAGAACACCGATCGCGTGAAGGCCGCGCTGCTGGTGGCGCCCGGCGACGCCGAGCGGGATGAAATGCGCCCCGTGCTGCCCAGCTGGTCACCGATTGCCATGCAGCGCCTGCCGTTCCCCAGCGTGCTGGTGGGCAGCCGAAACGACCCGTACTGCAGCTTCGAGCGGGCCCAGGCGTTTGCCATGGCCTGGGGCTCGCGCTTCGTCGACCTGGGCGAAGCCGGCCACATCAACGCAGAGTCCGGTCTGGGCGACTGGCCGACCGGCCATGCCGTGCTGGCCGAACTCATGAACCTCTGATTTTTGAAAGAAGAAGACCCATGGTCACCAAGAAACCCAAGGGCCTCGGCCGCGGACTCGAAGCCCTGCTGGGGCCCAAGGTGGAAGAGGGCGCCGCCGCGCCGACCGCCGCCGAGGGTGCGCCCAACAGCCTGCCCGTGACCGAGCTGGTGGCGGGCATGTACCAGCCGCGCACCCGCATGGACGAGGGCGCGCTGTACGAGCTGGCGGAGTCGATCAAGGTCCAGGGCGTGATGCAGCCCATCCTCGTGCGCCAGCTGGCCGACGGCCCGAACGCCGGCAAGTACGAGATCATCGCGGGCGAACGGCGCTTCCGCGCCTCCAAGCTGGCCGGCCTGGACAGCGTGCCGGTGCTGGTGCGCGACGTGCCCAACGAGTCCGCCGCCGCCATGGCGCTGATCGAGAACATCCAGCGCGAAGACCTCAACCCGCTGGAAGAGGCCCACGGCCTGCAACGGCTGGTGAAAGAGTTTGGGCTCACTCACGAACAGGCGGCCCAGGCCGTAGGGCGCTCGCGCAGCGCCGCGAGCAACCTGCTGCGCCTGCTGCAGCTGGCCGAGCCGGTGCAGACCATGTTGATGGCGGGCGACCTCGACATGGGCCACGCGCGCGCGCTGCTGGCCCTGGACAAGGCGCACCAGATCACCGCCGGCAACCAGATCGCGGCCAGGAAGATGTCGGTGCGCGAGGCCGAGGGCCTGGTGAAGAAGCTGGGCGCCGAATTTGCGCTGGCGCCGCAAAAGCTCAAGAAAGAGAAATCGCGCGACATCCGCCGGGTGGAAGAAGAGCTGGCCGATCTGCTGACGGCGGATGTCGAGGTGCGGGTCAAGAAGCGCGTGAAGCGCCACGGCCGCTTCGAGGACATGGGCGAAGTGGTGATCCAGTTCGGCTCGCTGGAGGCCCTCAACGGCATCATCGACCGCCTGCGCGGCACGGCTGCCCACTGACGGCGCCGCCTGCGGCGGAGAAACAGGCCTGTTTCTCCCGGCTTTTCCCCGCATTGCGCCACTTGACAGACGCATAACCTGAGCTGGCCCGGTTTTGCGGCGTTGTGCCTTGCTCTGAAAGTTGCCACTCGACTTGGGCCACCTGAGGAGGGTACCCATGTCGCAACGCTTGAATCTGGGGCAGCGGCTGCTGCTCATCAATGCCACGCTCGTCGTGCTGCTGCTGGCCGTCGCGGCCACGGTCTGGATCATGATGGGCCGGGTGGTGGAGGCTGCCGAACGCATCAACCAAACCAACGTGCCCCAGCTGCAGATCATTGCCGAGCTGGAGCTCAATGTCACCCGCACCTCGCTGCAGGTGCGCCATGCGATCCTCTCGCGCAACCCCCAGGAACTCGACGCCACGCTGGCGGACATCGGCGAGAAGAAACGCCTGCTGCTTGAAGCGCTCAAGATGTTCGGCGAGGGCATGATCGACGAGGCCGGGCGACAGGCCTTCGCGCCCCTGCCGGCCCTCATGACCGAGTTCTGGCGCATCGGCGAGGCCAACGTGAAGCTCATCCAGGAAGGCAAGAAGGACGAAGCCTTCGCCTACCTGGTGGACCACACCATCCCCGCGCGCAATGCCCTGTTGAAGCCCTTGGCCCAGGAGAAGAAGCGCCAGGGCGAGCGCCTGGCCTTCCGCATCGACGAGATCGAGAGCCTCTCGAAGCTCGACCGCAACATCGTGGTGGTCTCCGTGGTGGTCGTTGCCCTGGGGCTGGCCGGGCTGGCGATCTACCTGCGCAAGGTGGTGCACTCCCTCGGCGCCGACCCCGATGAACTCAAGCGCATCGCCGACGCGGTGGCGTCTGGCGACCTCGGCGTGTCCATGCGGGTGCGCGAAGGCGACACGCACAGCGCCCTGGCCAAGCTGCGCACCATGACCGAACGGCTGGCCACGTCCGTGCACGCCGTGCGTCAGGGGGCCGAGGCCGTCTCCAACGGCAGCGCGGAAATCGCCTCGGGCAACAGCGACCTCTCGCGCCGCACCGAAAGCCAGGCCAGCGCCCTCGAACAGACCTCGGCATCGATGGAGCAGCTGGGCAGCACCGTGACCCAGAACGCGGAACACGCGCGCACCGCCAACCAGCTCGCGCAGGGCGCCTCCAGCGTGGCCCAGCAGGGCGGCGAGGTGGTGAACCAGGTGGTCGACACCATGAAGGGCATCGAGAACAGCTCGCGCAAGATTGCCGACATCATCGCGGTGATCGACGGCATTGCCTTCCAGACCAACATTCTGGCGCTCAACGCGGCAGTGGAAGCCGCGCGCGCCGGTGAGCAGGGCCGGGGCTTCGCGGTGGTGGCTGGCGAGGTGCGCAACCTCGCGCAGCGCTCCGGGCAGGCCGCGAAAGAAATCAAGGACCTGATCGGCGAGAGTGTGGAGCGTGTGGAACGCGGCGTCACCCTGGCCGACAAGGCCGGCACCACCATGCAGGAGGTGGTGGGCAGCATCCGCCGCGTCTCCGACCTGGTGGGCGAGATCAGCAGCGCCAGCGCCGAGCAGAGCGCCGGGGTGTCCCAGGTGGGCGAGGCCGTCCTGCAGATGGACCAGACCACCCAGCAGAACGCCGCGCTGGTCGAGCAGATGTCCGCCTCGGCCACCAGCCTGCGGCAGCAGGCCGAAGACCTGGTTCGGGCGGTGGCGGTGTTCCGGCTGGGCGCGGCGGCCTGAGCCCGGTTGCAGGCTTTCACAGGTGTGGCGGGCACTTCTGAGCACAATGGGGTGGCTGTCCCACACACCATCCCATTTTTCAGGAGCCTCCCGATGACGATGTCGAACCTCTCCAGCCAACGCGTGTCCCGCCGTCCCCTGCTGGGCGCCCTGGCCACGGGCCTGCTGCTCACGGCCTGCGGCACGCCCGTCACCAACCCGCCGTCCTACACCGTGACCGGCACGGCCCGCTTCGAAGGGACGATCGCCCTGCCGCCCAACGCGGTGCTTGACGTGTCGGTGGCCGACGTGTCCCGCGCCGATGGCGGCTCCGTCACGCTGGCCCACTTCGCCGGCCCCGCCAGCGGCCCGCAGCCGCTGCGCTTCAGCCTGCCGGTGGAGCAACGGCGGGTGCAGGAGAAGGGCAGCTACTCGGTGCGCGCCGAGATCCTGGTGGATGGCAAGGCCTTGTACGTCACCGACAGCGCCTACCTCGTCCTCGGCCACTCGGGCACGACCCATGCCGACGTGCTGCTGCGCCCGGTCGATACCCGCGCGCAGCCCGCCGCGCCCCGAATCGAGAACGTGCGCTGGGTGCTGGTGTCGCTCGACGGCCAGCCCTTGCCCGCGCAGGACCCGGCCAAGGCGCCGCACTTCGTCTTGAACAGCGAGGGCCGCCGCGTGACCGGCTCGGGAGGCTGCAACGAACTCATCGGCACCTACACCCTGAACGGCCAGGCCCTGCAGATGCTGCGCGGCCCACGCCGCGAACTGCAGACCTGTGCGGCCGACATGGAACGCGAACGCGCCTTCATGTTCGCGCTGGCCACCACCGAACAGTGGGCCATGCAGGGCCCGCGCCTGCGCCTGCTGGACAGGCTGGGCGCGCAAGTGGCGGTGCTGGAGGCGCGCCCGGCGCCCTGACGCCTTCCGATCGAACCCCCGGGGGTACGCGCATCGGGGTGTCGGTGCGTCGATTCGTTCCCTGAACAGAGCCATTCAATGACCCATGACGCGAACTCGTGCGTCATGTGCGTTGTGGCGCGCGTGCCGAAATAGATTGCTCGGCTGAGCGTTCTTGAGCCCAGGCCCTCTTTCAGGTGGGGCCCATACGAACAATTCAAGAACCGAGGGAGGACATCCAACATGGGTTCGTTATTCCTGAGTTCTCCCGCGCGATGAGCCATTTCGACATCCTCATCGTCGAAGACCACCCGCTGATGATCCGTTCGATCACGGCCAGTCTGGCGGTGCTGCACCCGCAGGCCCACGCGGACTGTGGCGTCGTGACCGTGGGCTCGCTGATGCAGGCGAAGAACCGCTTGCTGCGGCGGCGCGAGCCGCCCGGCTTGGTCATCGCCGATCTCAATCTGCCGGATTCCCGGGGGTTGGCCACCTTGCGCGCCCTGCGGGAGGTGGCGCCGGGCATCGCCATCGTCGTCTTCAGCGCCAGCGACGACAAATCCACCGAGCAGGCCGCGCTCGATCTGGGTGCGCAGGCCTTCATCTCAAAGTCGGCGCTGCCACAGAGCTTCATCCAGAAGCTCCAGCCATTCCTGCCAGGATCGGCAGCGCCGTGCGGTCCGGCTCTGTCGGTGCCGGCCAGCTCGGGGGAGGTGCCACATCACCCCGTCGATCTGCTCACGGAGCGCCAACGTGCGGTGCTGGCCGAGGTGGCCAGTGGCTACCGCAACCGGGAGATCGCGTTGCGCCTCAAGATTGGTGAGCAGACCGTCAGCACCCATCTGAACACCATCTTTCAACGTCTGGGCGTGCAGAACCGGACGCAGGCCTCCATGCAATACATGGCATGGGCCCAAGCGCATGGCATGCTGGGTTAGACAGCTGCTTATGGCGGCCCTACTGTTCGGGGCTTGGACCAGTGCGGCCGCGATGGCGCTGGACCCCGCCACGGACCGAGTGCCGCTGTGGTCGGCGCTGCAGGCCGTGGCCGACGCCCGGGGCGAATACGGTCCCGAACAGATCGCTGCACGGGTCGCATCGGGTCAGGCGGCCCGCCTGCCGCACGCCAACCACGCCTTTGGCCATGGCTTGCCTTACCCCTATTGGGCGCAGCTCACACTGAACAACCCCGACGCCAAGCCCCGATCGTGGGTGCTCACCTACGAACTGCCGACCCAGGATGAGGTGCGGTTGTGGCTGCAGGACGACCGCGGGCAGTGGGTGGAGCATGCGCAGCTGGAGCGTCTTCGCGCCTTCGCCATCTCCTCCGGTCTGCTCTACCCAGCCTGGCGGCTCCACTTGCAGGGGCGGCAGGAGGTGCGCCTGATGCTGCGGCTCGATGGCTACAACCTCATGCGCTTTCCCTTGTTCGCAATGCAGGACGACGCCTTCGTACTGACGCAGGGAAAGCTGCACCTGGGCATCGGCATGATGTTGGCCGTGCCCCTGGTGGTGGTGCTGTACGTGCTGACGCTGATCCCGGTGGCGGCGGACCGCTCACTGCCTCTGTTCCTGGCCATGGCAGCCTGCGAGATGCTGGGGGCCATGTGGGTCTCCGGCGCGATGCACCATCTGCTGCCGTGGCTGGATCGCTGGCAGACCGGGTGGCTGGGCTGGGCCGGCTACGTCGGCCTGCTTGGACTGAGCGCCTTGCACGCCCGGGTGTTCCTGGACACGCGCGCCGAGGACCCCATGGCGGACCGTTTGCTGCGCCTGGGCGCATGGCTCTGGCTGATGGTCGTGCCGCTGGTGGCGTGCCTCTGGCCCTACACCTCCCGCCGGATGCTGGTGATGGGCGGAACTCTCTACGCCTTCGCCATGATGGTCCTGGCCTTGCGCCACGCCATCCGGCGCGCGGAGATGCATCGCTTGCTGTTTCTGGCCGTGTGGGGGGTCTATGCGTTCTCGGGCCTGCTGTATGTGCTCTATCGGCTGATGGAACTGCCCATCCATGTCACCCTGATCTCCAACTTCGTGCAGGGCTCCCTGGTGGCGGCCTTGTTGGGTTGCGCGGTCAGTGCGCAGATTCTGCGCAGGCGCAACCTGCTGCGCGCCAGCGTCTCGCGGGCGCAAGACCGCAGCCTGCTCTATGCCGCCGCGCAACACGACCTTCTGCAACCACTGCAGAGCGTGAACCTGTACGTGCAAGCTTTGCGGGATGCACCACTGCGCAATCAGGAGGGGCTTCTGCAAGGCATTGACGAAGCCATGAGAACCGTCAACGACTTCGTGGTCAGCATGCGCCAGATGAGCTCGAACGAGCAACCCGTACTGGACCTCAAGGTGGTCAGCCTGCATGCCGTGCTCGAACCCGTGGTGCAGGAGTTTCGCCAGTGGACGCGGGCGCACCACATCACCCTGCGCTACCTGCCGGTGCACCGGCTTGTTCGCACCGACGTGTTGATGCTGCAGCGCATCGCCCGCAACCTGCTGTCCAACGCCTTGCGCTACACGGACGAAGGCGGCCGCATCCTCATCGGCTGCCGTCGCCGGCGGGGGCGCCTGTGGCTCATGGTGATCGACACCGGCATCGGCATGAGCGAGGCCGATGCGGCCCAGTGCTTCGAGGCATTCCAGCGCGGCGGCGAGCTGGAGCGCGTGCCCGAAGGCATGGGCATTGGGCTGTACAGCGTCAAGCGCATGGCGACCTTGCTGGGGCAGTCGACCACGCTCACAAGCGTGTCGGGCAAGGGGACGGCGGTGGGGGTGTCGATCGCGGACGGTGGTCTCTGAGGTGCGCGGGCCGGGCGCACGGCGGCCAAACGGTTCGTGCGAATCCAAGTTTTCTTGGATGGGCAAAAGCGATTCAGCGCACCAGAATCGCGACGCAGCGAACAGAGAGGCCCAGTCCTCCGCTGCCGCGCTGAACCCGTTCGAGCCGACCCAACCAAGCATTCGGCCCATCCTCTTTCATACAAGGGAATGAAGTCAATGGATACCACCGCTAGAACCTTGAGGATGCTTGCACTCCTCGCCATCGCAACGGGGCTGATGGGGTGCGCAAGCCACATCTTGAAGGAGGAGCAACGCGGCCATTTCACGCGCATGAATGCGCTGACCGTCAACTATGAAAAGAAGGCCTCGCTCTCGGGCCGATACACCAGCGTGACCGATGCGAACATCCAAGCGAAGCATCTGGATTGGAGTCGGCACATCGCTCAGAAGCAGGAGGATATGCCGGTCCTGCTGATGCACCTCGAAAACGGCCTCAACAGGTTTCTGGTGCCGGCGCTCGCCAATCGAAATGTCCGCGTGCTTGCCGAAAAAGTCGATGGGGCCGATGGCCAACTGCGCATCAAGCCTGCAGGCTTCACGGTTGAGTGCGGTTCGCTCAATCTCATTTGCACTTCAAAGATGCAGGTCGAAGTCAGCCTGGTTGACCACCGCCAAGGCGATGCGCTATGGACCGCCAAGTTTTCCGTGGGAAAGGAGTTTGGATCGACGCAGACAGAAGAGGTCCTGCAGAAGTTCTATGCACAGGTGGTTGACCGGCTCATTCAGATGCAAGCCATTTAGGCTTCCCAGCTGGGGCACGACGCAGCCCTCGTTTTGATGGCCGCACCTGTTTCGCCGACAAAGCCGGATTCGGTTCCTTAAAACCGCTGCCGGCTTGGCGCGATCAAAGCGCGAAGATCTTCCCCGGGTTCATGATGTTGTCCGGGTCGAGCGCGCGCTTGATGGTGCGCATCATGTCGACCGCGCCGGTGCCGGCCTCGGACACCAGGAAGTCCATCTTGTGCAGGCCCACGCCGTGTTCGCCGGTGCAGGTGCCTTCCAGGCTCAGCGCGCGCGCCACCAGCTTGTGGTTGAGCTCCTCGGCCAGCGTGTGCTCTTCGGGCTTGTTGGGGTCGATCAGGTAGCCGAAGTGGAAGTTGCCGTCGCCCACGTGGCCGACGAGGAAGTAGGGCAGGCCGGCCGCGTCGGCCTCGGTCACCGAGTCCAGCAGGCAGTCGGCCAGGCGGCTGATGGGCACACAGGTGTCGGTGGAGATCGCGCGGCAGCCCGGCTTGCTCTGGATCGCGGCGAAGTAGGCATTGTGCCGCGCCGTCCACAGGCGCGTGCGCTCCTCGGGCGTGTCGGCCCATTCGAAGGCGTTGCCGCCGAACTCGCTGGCGATCTCCTGCACCGTCTCGGCCTGTTCCTTCACGCTCGCGGGCGAGCCGTGGAATTCCATCAGCAGCATGTTCTCTTCGCGCAGGCCGAGCTTGCTGTGCGTGTTGACCATGCGCACGGTGTTGTGGTCGATGAGTTCGCAGCGCGCGATCGGCACGCCGAGCTGGATCACCTGGATCACGGTGCGCACCGCGGCTTCGATGGTGGGGAAGGAGCAGGTCGCGGCCGAGATGGCTTCGGGCAGCGGGTAGAGCTTGAGCGTGATCTCGGTCATCACACCCAGCGTGCCTTCGCTGCCCACCATCAGGCGCGTGAGGTCGTAGCCGGCGCTGCTCTTCCTGGCGCGCGTGCCGGTGCGGATGACCTCGCCGCGCGCGGTGACGACTTCGAGCGCCAGCACGTTCTCGCGCATGGTGCCGTAGCGCACCGCGTTCGTGCCCGAGGCACGCGTGGCCGACATGCCGCCGATGGAGGCATCGGCGCCCGGGTCGATTGGGAAGAACAGGCCTTCGCTTTTCACCGCCTCGTTGAGCGCCTTGCGCGTCACGCCGGGCTGCACGGTCACCGTCAGGTCTTCGGCGTTGATGGACAGCACGCTGTTCATGCGGCTCACGTCGATGCTGATGCCCCCTTGCACGGCCAGCAGGTGGCCTTCGAGCGAGGAGCCCACGCCGAAGGGGATCACCGGCACGCGGTGCTGGGCGGCCAGCTTCACGGCATCGGCCACGTCCTGCGTGCTCTGGGCGAACACCACGGCGACCGGCGGCGGCACCTCGTATACCGACTCGTCGCGCCCGTGCTGCTCGCGCACCACCAGGGCGGTGGAGCACTGCGCGCCGAATCGCGCCTGCAGGGCCGTGAGGAACTCGGCCGGGACGGCGCGCTGGTGGACTTCGGGGGTGAGGTGGCTCAGGGCAGTGGGGGCGTTCATGGGGCTTGTCTCCGGCAGCAGTGGGGGTGTGCAGCCGGTCAGTTTAAGCCTTGGGGGCCGCCGTGTGCGGCCCGCGCGTTCCGCCCTCAGCGGCGAGCGGGCAAGAGGGCGGTGGCGGCGTTCAGGCGCACGGGACGCGGTGTGTCGGCCTGGCGCGAGGACGGGGTGAAGGCGGAGAGGGCGTGGCGCGTGGGTGGTGCGACCTGCACGCTGGAGAGACCGGCCAGCCCCAGGGCGCAGGCGGCCATCAGCTGCACGCTGCGTTTCTCGAAATCCGAGATGGAGAGCGGGGACTGGAGACGAAAGCGGGACATCGGTGTGACTCCTTTGAAACGAGGAACGAAGTCGCATTACGCCCGCATCACCGGCCCGGGCCAAGCGCTTTTGCGTGCCGTTGCGCTCTGCCAAACACCCTTGCCTCAGACACATTTCCCCTCATCCGGTTACGGGTTCCGGCCGGATGCCCGACCTCGGGGACAATCGCTGTCTCACATCGGCCAACAAGAGGCATTTCATGGGCAACCGACTCACCCAGATCGCCACCCGCACCGGCGACGCCGGCACCACCGGGCTGGGCGACAACACCCGCGTTTCCAAAGACAGCCTGCGCGTGCACGCCATGGGCGACGTGGACGAGCTCAACTCGCACATCGGCGTGCTGCTGTGCGAGGAGATGCCCGAGGGCGTGCGCCAGCTGCTGGTGGAGATCCAGCACCAGTTGTTCAACCTGGGCGGTGAGCTTTCCATCCCGGGGTTTGAACTGCTCAAGCCCGAGGCCGTGCTCGCGCTCGACGAGGCGCTGGCCACGCACAACGAGGCCTTGCCGCGCCTGCAGGAGTTCATCCTGCCCGCCGGCAACCGAGCGGCCAGCCAGGCCCATGTGTGCCGCACGGTGGCGCGCCGCGCCGAACGCGCCGTGGTCGCGCTGGGCCAAGCCGAAGAGCTGAAGGAAACGCCGCGCCAGTACCTCAACCGCCTGAGCGACCTGATGTTCGTGCTCGCGCGCGTGCTCAATCGCATGAACGGCGGTGACGACGTCTATTGGAAGAGCGAGCGTCTGGCCAAGGCCGACGCACCATGAAAGGCGCGGGGCTGTTGGCGCTGGGCATGATGACGGCCGCCGCCATGGTGGCGGCACCAGCCGTGGCGCAAGGCAAGAACAAAAATGCGGACAAGACCGCAGAGGTGACGCTGGTCTGCGAAGCGGTCTACCTGCCCGCGCGCACCACGTGGACGCGCACCGTGCGCATCGGTTACGACAAGAAGCGCGTGCGCGCGGTGCACATCGACGGCGTGCCGGTCTACACCTTCTCGGTGCAGGAGACCGTGATCCTCACCGCGGTCGACAACGAGCGCATCCAGATCGACACCGCCGCCCAGACCTGGGCCAGCGATTTCCGGGGCCAGGCCACGGCGCAGGGGCGCTGCGAACGCGGCTGAGCCGCCGACCGGTCAGCGCGGCCCCAGCACCGCCATCGTGATGCGCGAGACGCAGGTGAGTTCGCCCGCCTCGTTCGTCAGGTCGATCTGCCAGACCTGCGTGGTGCGGCCGATGTGCACCGGCCGCGTGACGCCGGTCACCCAGCCGCTGGTGGCGCCCTTGAGGTGGTTGGCGTTGATGTCCAGGCCTACCGCGCGGTGGCCTTCGGGGCAGCTGTAGGCCGCGCCGCACGAGCCCAGTGTCTCCGCCAGCACCACGCTCACGCCGCCGTGCAGCAGGCCATAAGGTTGTTTGGTGCGGGTGTCCACCGGCACGCGGGCGCGGATGAAGTCGTCGCCGACCTCCAGGAACTCCACGCCAAGGTGTTGCACGGCGGTGTCCTTGTGGATGGCGGTGAGTTCGGCGACGGAGAGGGGTTTTTTCCAGATGGGCAAGGTCGGGCTCCTGTGATGGTGGCGTCACTATAGGAGACGGCCGGTTCCGATGCAGAAGGCGGCGAATGCCTACAGACGGCGGCGGCGCGCGCCCGCACCATCCAGGGTGGAGCAACCCCTTTCATGACACTCGCACGCCGCTGGGCCCTGGCCGCAGCCGCCCTGGTGGCGCTGTTGGTGTTCGCCTGCCTGGCCGTGTGGGCGTGGCTGCCCAGCGACGACGAGCTGGCGCGGCGGCTGGAGGCCGAGTTCGAGGCCCGCCTGGGCCAGAAGCTCGTGGTGGGCTCGGTGCGCTGGCGCGTGCTCGGCGTGCCGGAAGTCGAGGTGCTGGACGCCCGCACCGAACAAGCCGAAGCCATCGAGGTGCGGCGCATCGCGATCCGCCCCCGGCTCATGCCCTTGTGGCGCAAGCAACTGGTCATCGACCGCCTGGAGGTGGAGGGCGCCGTGGTGCCGCGCAAGGCGCTGGCCGCCTACCGGGGCAAGACCACCGACAGCCAGGCGGGCGCGCTGGTCCTGCGCTCGATCGTGTTCAGCGACGTGACCTACATCTCCTACAGCGAGGTGCCGGTGGTGTACGAGGGCGAGATCGAGCTGGACGAGGACCGCCGGCCGGGCCGCCTGCAGATCCGCCGGCCAGACGCGAATCCACCGGTCTCGCTGGACGCCACGCGCGACGGCCGAGCCGAAGGCGATGCGGACCGCTACCAGCTGCGTGTGCAGGCAGGTGGCGGATCGGCGAACGGCCAGGCGCGGCTGGCCACCTCGGCCGAGGGCCGCATGGTGCTGCAAGGGGAACTTGCGCCCCGGCGCGTGGACGTGGCGGCGCTGATGGACGCCTTTCACCGGCGTTCGTTCATTGGTGGCCTTGCCTCGGGTCGAACGGCACTGAGCGCCGAAGGCGACACGGCGGTTGAGCTGTTCCGCTCGCTGCGCACGCGCAGCGTGCTCGACGTGGAGCGCGCCCGCATGCTGCGCATCGACCTGGACAAGGCCATCAAGTCCCTGGGTCAAGACCGCGAGGGCCAGACGCCGCTGGACAGCCTCAGCGGCGTCATGGCCACGCGCAACACCGAGCAAGGCATGCGGACGGAGTTCACCGAGGTGAAGGCGGTGGCGGGCAGCTACAGCGCCACGGGCAAGGCCACGCTGCACCGCCAGCAGATCGACGCACAAGGGGAGCTGTCGATCGGTGGCGGCATCGTGAGCGTGCCCTTCGCCGCCAAGGGGCCCACGCGCGAGCCGGCGGTGGAGATTTCCTGGGGCGCCCTGGCCGGAGCGGCGGTCGGCACGGCGATCCTGCCGGGCATCGGCACCGCCATCGGGTCCAGGATCGGTGGCGCGGTCAGCGGGCCGCCGAAGGTGGGGGCGGACAAGGCCGCCCCCGAGCGCACGCGCCGGTGAAGAGGCTCAGGCCTTGGGCGTGGCCCGGCCGCGGTTGAGCAACGCGTACAGGATGATCGCGCCGAAGGTGGCCGTTCCGATGCCCCCCAGCGCGAAGCCGCCGAACTTCAGCGTGTAGTCGCCCGTGCCCAGGATCAGCGTGATCGCGGCCACCAGCAGGTTCTTGTTGTCGGAGAAATCGACCTTGTTGTCGACCCAGATCTTGGCGCCGGCGATGGCGATCAGGCCGAACACCACGATGGACACGCCGCCCATGACGGCCAGCGGAATGGCCTGGATCAGCGCGCCGAACTTCGGGCTGAAGCCCAGCAGCACGGCCATCAGGCCGGCCACCAGGAAGATCGCGGTGGAGTAGATCTTGGTCGCGGCCATCACGCCGATGTTCTCGGCGTAGGTCGTCACGCCGGTGCCGCCCGCGCTGCCGGCCACCATGGTGGCCACGCCGTCGCCGATGAAGGCGCGGCCCATGTACTGGTCCAGGTTGCGGCCGGTCATGGCGGTCACGGCCTTGATGTGGCCCAGGTTCTCCGCCACCAGGATGATGGCCACCGGCGCGATCAGCAGCATGGCGTTCATCTGGAACACGGGCGCGCTGAAGTTGGGCATGCCGAACCAGGCGGCGTTGGCGATGCCGGAGAGGTCCAGCGGCTTGCCCATGCCCAGCCCGTTCGTGAGCACGGCGTAGATGAGGCTGGCGATGATCAGGCCCATGAGGATCAGCAGGCGCTGGACCATGCCGCTGGTGAACACGGCCACCAGCGCGACGCAGACGAAGGTGATGCCCTGCATCCAGGCGTCGAAGCCGGTGGGCGCCATGTTCTTGATGGGGATGCCGGCCAGGTTCAGACCGATCACCGCGACCACCGCGCCGGTGACCACCGGCGGCATGAAGCGCTCGATCCAGCCCGTGCCCACGGCCTGCACGATGGCGCCGATGAGGGTGTAGACCAGGCCGCAGGCGATGATGCCGCCCAGCGCCACGCCGATGTTGGCGTTGGGGCCCGGGCCTGCGTAGCCGCTGGCGGCGATCACCACGCCGATGAAAGCGAAGCTCGAACCCAGGTAGCTGGGCACCTTGCCGCCGGTGATGAGGAAGAAGATCAGCGTGCCGATGCCGCTCATGAGGATGGCGACGTTGGGGTCGAAGCCCATCAGGATGGGGGCGAGCACCGTGGCGCCGAACATGGCGATCAGGTGCTGCACGCCCATCACCGCCGTCTGCGGCCAGGGCAGGCGCTCATCGGGCGCGATCACGCCGCCGTGGTTGAGCGTGGAAGCCGATTTCTCCGTCCAGTTGAACATGCCCATGGCACGGTCTCCTCGTTGTCGTGTTGTGAAAAAAGGCGCCCCTCGCGCCGCAGGCATTGTGCCCGCAAAGCCACCGAGCCGCAGCAGACTTAACACGCTTAAGTTTCGGCCCCTGGGCGCGCAAAGTTTACGCAGAACCCCGCATGAAGGAGGCCGTTTTTCGCTCCTAAAGTGCCTTCACCCTTCAAACCTGAAACGCTGGAGACACCATGGAATTCCTCAGCACCGCCGACTTCTGGGTCGGTCTGGTGAAGATCATCTGGATCAACATCATCCTGTCGGGCGACAACGCCGTCGTCATCGCGCTGGCGGCGCGCTCGCTGCCGGCCGAGCAGCAAAGAAAAGCCATCCTGTTCGGCTCGGGCGCGGCCGTGGTGCTGCGCATCGTGCTCACGGTGGTGGCGGCCAAGCTGCTGGAGCTGTCGTTCCTGCAGGTCATCGGCGGCGTGCTGCTGCTGTGGATCGGCTACCAGCTGCTCAGCGGCGACGAAGATGGTGAAGACGGGCACCACAAGGGCACGGGCACCATGATGGCCGCCATCCGCACCATCCTGATCGCCGACCTGGTGATGAGCCTGGACAACGTGATCGCCGTGGCCGCGACCGCGCAGGGCAACATGGTGCTGCTGATCCTGGGCCTGGCGATCAGCATTCCATTGGTGGTCTTCGGCTCCACGCTGATGATCCAGCTCATGGGGCGCTTTCCGGTCATCGTGACCCTGGGCGCCGCCCTGATCGGCTGGGTCGGCGGCGAAACCGTCGTCAACGACCACCTGATGCAGGGCTACACCATGGCCCACCCCTGGCTGCACTACGTCGCGGCGGCCACGGGTGCGCTGCTGGTGGTGGGGCTGGGCAAGTTCATGCAGGCCCGCACCACGCGCAAGGCCGAGGCCTGAGCGGGGCGCAGGCGCCCTGGCCCCGCGCGTCTCTCAGCCGATCGCGGGCAGCACCTCGCCACGGCTCTCGCCGAAGCCGATGCGCGCCGCGCCCGGCTTCTCGCACCAGCCGCGCAGGATCACCGTGTCGCCGTCTTCCAGGAAGCGGCGCTGCGCGCCGATGCCCGGCAGCGGCACGTCCTTCGTGCCGCCCACGCTGAGTTCCACGATGGCGCCGGCTTCTGCGTGCGTGGGGCCCGAGATGGTGCCCGTGCCCAGCAGGTCGCCCGGCTGCAGGTTGCAGCCGCCCACGCTGTGCTGCGCGACCATCTGCGCGATGGTCCAGTACTGGTGGCGAAAGCTGGTGGCCGAGAGGCGGTCGGGCGCGATGCCGCGCTCGCGGTGCTCGCGCGACTCCAGCCGCACTTCGAGCTGCACATCCACGCCGCCGCGCTCGCTGTTGGCCGTGCTGTCCAGGTAGGCCAGTGGCTGCGGCTCGTCGGCAGGGTGCGCGAAGGGCACGCGGTAGGGCGCGAGCGCTTCCAGCGTCACGATCCAGGGCGAGACCGTGGTGCAGAAATTCTTGCCCAGGAAGGGGCCGAGCGGCGCCATTTCCCAGAACTGGTGGTCGCGCGCCGACCAGTCGTTGAGCAGGCACATGCCGAAGATGTGCTGCTCGGCCTCGGCCAGCGGAATCGGCTGGCCCATGGCGTTGCCCGGGCCGATGTAGAAGCCCATCTCCAGCTCGTAGTCCAGGCGCTTGCAGGCGCCATAGACCGGCGCGGCGGCACCCGGTGCCATGGCCTGGCCCATGGGGCGGCGAAACGCCGTGCCGCTGACCACCACGCTGGAGGCGCGGCCGTGGTACGCGATCGGCAGCCACTGGAAGTTGGGCGTGAGTGGGTCGTCCGGGCGCATCACGCGGCCCACGTTGCGCGCGTGGTGGATGGATGTGTAGAAGTCGGTGTAGTCGCCGATGCGCGTGGGCACGCGCATCTCCACCTCGGCCTGCGGCACCAGGCTGGCGCGCAGCGCGTTCACGCCGGGGCCGTTGGCGCCGGTCTTGAGCAGGTCGAACAGCGCGTGGCGCAGCGCGCGCCAGGCGCCCGGGCCCAGGGCCAGGAAGTCGTTGAGCGCGTCGCCGGTGCAGGCGTTGACAGCCTGTGCGGCCGGGCCGGACACCGCGTTGTCGCGCGCGATGGCCGCCAGGTCGATCACCTGGTCGCCGATGGCCACGCCGCCCCGGAAGGCTTCGCCCGAACCCTTGCGGCGGAAAACGCCGAAGGGCAGGTTCTGGATCGGGAAATCGGTGCCCGGGGCGTTGGCCGATTCGAGCCAGCTGCGGGTGTTCGCGTCGTGGGTGTGGTTGAGTTCCATGAGGGTTCCTGTGCTGAAGAAAGACGATCCGGCGCCGGGCCGCCCCAAGCCGGATCAGCCTCCTCGGGGGGCAGCGACCCGCGCAGCGGCGGAGCGTGGGGGCTATGCGGTGGCCTGAAGTGCGTCGTCGAAGATGGCGACCGCGCGCGTCCAGCCAGCGGACGCGCCACGGATCTTGTGCGGGAAGCAGGAGATGAAGAAGCCGGTGGGCGGCAGGGCCTCCAGGTTGTGCATCTTCTCGATGTGGCAGTAACCGATGTCGCGCCCCGCCTTGTGGCCTTCCCAGATCAGCGAGGCGTCTTTCGTCTCGCCGTACTTCTGCGCGGTGTGCACGAAGGGGGCGTCCCAGCTCCAGGCGTCGGTGCCGGTCAGGCGCACGCCGCGCTCCAGCAAATACATGGTGGCTTCGTAGCCCATGCCGCAGCCGGCCGAGACGAAGTCGTTGTGGCCGTAGCGCGAGCCGGCGCGTGTGTTGACCACCACGATCTCCAGCGGCTTGAGGGTGTGGTTGATGCGCTTCAACTCGGCTTCCACGTCGGCGGCCGTGACCACGTAACCGTCGGCGAAGTGGCGGAAGTCCAGCTTCACGCCGGGCTGGAAGCACCATTCCAGCGGCACGTCGTGGATGGCGATCGCGGGCTTCTTCTCGCCCAGCGCCTTGTCCATGGTGGAGTGGAAGTGGTAGGGCGCATCGAGGTGCGTGCCGTTGTGCGTGGAGAGCTGCACCAGCTCCACGGCCCAGCCTTCACCGTCGGGCAGGTCTTCCTTCTTCAGCCCGGGGAAGAAGGGCTCGATCTGCTCGAAGGTGTTGTCGTGCGTGAAGTACTGGATCTTGGGGGCGAACGCGGGCGGGTCGCTCACCACGTCGTTCTCCAGGTAGATGGACAGGTCGATGAATTTGCGGGGCATGGTGGTTCTCCAAGGGAGCGAGGTGGGATTCAGGGGCGCTGCCAGCGCAGCAGCGAGCGTTCGGCCACGGCGAGCAGTACGTTGCTCGCAAAGCCCATGGCGCCCAGCAGCACGATGCCGGCGAACAGTTCGCTGGCCTGGAACGAGCGCGCGGCCAGCAGGATGGCCTGGCCCAGGCCGGGTTGCGAGGCGATCATCTCGCCCACCACCGAGACGATGAGCGAGACCGTCATCGACAGCCGCATGCCGGCCAGGATGTCGGGCATCGCATTGGGCAGGCCGATCTTGAGCACGAAGGCCAGGTGGCTGAGTTCCAGCGAGCGCGAAACCTCGCGCAGCTGCTTGTGCACGTTGGCCAGGCCATGCAGCGTGGCCAGCAGCACCGGCCACATGGCGCCGAAGGCGACCACGGCCAGCACCATGCCGCCCGACAGACCGAACAGCGCGATGGCCAGCGGCATCACGGCCGAGGCGGGCAGCGGGCGGATGAACTCCAGGGTCGGGCCGATCCATTCGCTGGCGCGCCGCGAGCTGCCGATCAGCGCGCCCAGGGCGATGCCCAGCGCGCTGGCCAGCACCCAGCCACTGAACATGCGGCTGAGCGTGGCCCAGGTGTAGGCCGCCAGGTCGCCGCCGGCCAGGCCCTGCACCAGGCTTTGCAGCGTGGCCTGCGGCGTGGGCAGGAAGGCGCGATTGACCCAGCCGCTGGTGCTGGCGGCCCACCACAGGGCGATGAAGGCCCCGAGCACGAGGGCCGAGCCCGAGGCACTGCCCAGGGCCGAGAGGGTGCGGGTGGTTTTGATCATGCGGCCTGCTCCCCCATGGCGCGCGCCACGCGGCGCTGCAGCGCGAGCGCGCCGACGTTGATGACGTAGCCTACGACACCGATCCAGGCCAGCCAGGCCAGCATCAGCGCCGGGTCCAGGCTTTGTTGCGCGATCATCATCGCGTAGCCCATGCCGTGCGGGTTGGCCGCGATCTCCACCGTGACGGCGACCACCAGGGCGATCGCCACACCCAGGCGCAGCGCCACGAACAGGCGCGGCACGATGGCCGGGCCGATGATCCAGGCGAAACGCTGTCGTGGCGTGAGCTCCAGTGCGCGCGCCACCTCCAGCAGGCGGGGCTCGACCTGTTGCACCGCGGCCTGCGTGAGCACCAGCATGGGCCACAGGCAGGCAAAGGCGACCACGCTGAGCTCCATGCGCAGGCCGAAACCGAACACCAGCATGGCCAGTGGGATCAGCGCCACCGACGGAATGGGGCGCGCGACTTCCACGCTCAGGAAACCGAGCTGCGCGGCGCGGCGCGACAGGCCCAGCAGCGTGCCCAGCAGCAGGCCGCCTAGCGCGCCGATCAGCAGGCCCAGCGCGGCCGTGCCCAGGGTGAAGGCCGTGGCCTCCAGCAGCGAGCCGTCGGTGATCGCGCCGCCGAAGGCGCGCAGCGCGGCGCTGGGCGGGGCGATGGCATCGCTGCCCCGGCCCGTGGTGCGGGCCCAGATTTCCAGCGCGCCCAGCAGCAGAGCCGGGAACGCAAGGGACTTCAGCTTCATCGTTCAGTGCCCGAGGTAGTGATAGAGCTCGCGGCGCAGGCGCAGGAACTCGGGGTGCTCCTTGGTGCTGAGCTGGTCGCGCGGCTGCGGCAGCGGCACGTCGATCAGCGCGGCCAGGCTGGGCAGCTCTGGGGTGGGGTTGCTGCGCAGCGCGATCACGCGGTCGCCCAGGTACAGCGCTTCCTCCAGGTCGTGGGTGACGAACATCACCGTCAGACCCTCTTCACGCACCAGGCGCGCCAGCTCGTCCTGCAGGGTCTCGCGCGTCATGGCGTCGAGCGCGCCGAAGGGCTCGTCCATCAGCATCACGTCGGGCTGCTGGGCCAGGCAGCGCGCGATCTGCACGCGCTGCTGCATGCCGCCCGAGAGCTGCGCCGGGAACTTGTGCCCGTGCGCGGCCAGGCCCACGGTTTTCAGCACGTGGTCGATGCGCGCGGGCCGTTCGGCCGCCGGCACGTTCGCCGCCTCCAGCGCCAGGCTCACGTTGGCCTGCACCGTGCGCCAGGGCAGCAGGGCGCGCCCGTAGTCCTGGAACACGAAGGCGACCTCGCGGCTCGGGCCGGTGATGGGCGCGCCCTGGCGGCGCACGCTGCCCTGGCTGGGCGTCACGAAGCCGGCGGCGGCACGCAGCAGCGTGGTCTTGCCGCAACCCGAGGGACCGATCACGCACACGAACTCGCCGCGCTTCACCGTCAGTTCGGTGGGTGAGAGGATTTGCCGGCCACCGAGTTCGATGGCGACGCGGTCGAAGTGCAGAACGGTATCGGTCATGGTCGAAGCGGCGCTGGCGTGGGGCGTGGCGTGCCTCACTTGGCGATCAGGCGCGCCACGTCGGGCACCGTCTTGAGCATGCCCTGGTCCTTCATGAGGTCAACCCAGTAGCTGAGCTGCTTCTCGGTCACCACCGCCATGGGGGGCGAGATCTGCACCTTGGCGATCACCTCGGGCGGCAGCTTGATGTACTTGCCGATGGCCGCGCGCACGGCACCGTCGTTCTTCGGCTGGTTCATGAAGGCCGCGGCCTCCTGCACGGCCTCGCGGAAGCCGCGCGCGGCCGCCGGGTTCTTGGCCACCCAGTCGCGGCGCGCGACGTGGATGATGGTGGGCTGGTTCTCGGGCAGGAAGGTCGAGTAGTACGAGGCCACGTAACCCACGCCGGAGTCGGTGATGCGGCTCATGAAGGGGTCGGCGCTCACCACGGCGTCCACCGAACCGCCGCGCAGCAGGTCGCCGTGCTGCGGGAACGAGGCTTCGACGAAGTTCACCTTGGTGTAGTCCACGCCCTGGCTCTTGAGCCAGGCGCGGAAGGTCACGTGCAGGAAGGCGCCCAGGCCGGGCACGCCGATCTTCTTGCCCACGCAGTCCTGGGCCTTGCGGATGCCGCTGCCGGCCTTGGCCACCAGGCCGAAACCGGTGATGGTCTTGGAGGTCACGCCGGCACCGGCGACCACCACGTGGTCCAGGCCGCCGTCCACCGACTGCAGGTACACGCTGGGCGTGGGGCCGCCGATCTGCAGCGAGTCGGCCTGCACCGCCGCCGGGATGGTGGAGTTGATCGGGATGAACTTGAGTTCCACGTCGAGCAGGCGCTTCTTGAAGTAGCCGTTTTCCGCGGCGACGAACACCGAGGCGAAGTCGGTCACGGCGGTGTAGCCGAACACGATCTTGGTCGGGCTCTGCGCGAAAGCCGGCAGGCTCATGGCGGCGGGAACGGAGGCCAGGGCGGCCAGGGCGGTGCGACGTTTCATGTCTGTCTCCTTTTGGGTGGGGTGATCGAACTCTTCTTGGACGATTCGGGCAGGGCCGCGCGCAGGCCGCCCACGATGAAGCGCACCAGCCGTTCGGCGGCAGCGGGGTCGCTCGGTGTGTTGATGTGGGCTGACAGCCGCGCGATGCGGTCGTCCACCAGGTGATGCAGCAGCGAGCCCAGCGCGAACTGGTAGCCCCAGGCGGCTTCGGCGCGTGTGCCATGCGGCAGCACCTCGTGCAACGCGTCGATGAACCGGTTGGCCATCGGGTCGAAGAAGTCGTGCAGCACGCGGTCGGCTTCTTCGCTGTTGTAGGCCAGCTCGCGGCCCACGAGCTGCGCGTAGTACTGGCCTTCGGGGCTGGAGCGCATGCGGATCACCGGGAACACGAAAGCTTCGACGATGCGCGTGAGGGTGTTCGGATCGGCGGGGTCCTTGGACACCGCGTCCAGCGCGGCCAGTCGCTCCTCGATGGTGTGGCTCCAGTGCGCGAACACCGCGTGGAACAGGTCCTGCTTGGGGCCGTAGTAATAGGCCACCAGCGCCAGCGGGACGCCGGCCTCTTCGGCGATCTGGCGGATCGTCACCGCGTGGTAGCCGCGCTGCGCGAACAGCTTCTCGGCCGCGAGCAGGATGGCCTGCTGGCGGTCGGGGCGGGGCGCGGCACTCTTCTGGCGACGGGCAGGCTCAGGCTTGCGGGACGGCATGGTGGTATTGAACATGTGTTCAAAAATGTTGTACACCCGTACAAACCCTGGGCCGGGTCGTGCGGAAGGCGGTCGCCGATGTGCTACCAGTGCACCATGGGCAGGCCGGGCACGGGCGAGGTGAAGAAGGGGATGGTGGTGCCCATGAGGCTGCCGATGTAGACCGTGCGCAGGTCGGGCCCGCCGAAGGTGACGCTGGCCATCCAGGGCGCCAGCGTGCCGCGCGCGCGCAGCATGTCCTCGGCGGTGAGCGTGCCGTCGTTCATGTGGTCCAGCAGCACCTTCGAGGCCTCGGGGTTGCCGTCGTCGAGCAGCAGGCGCCGCTCGCCCTGCGGCGTGAGTGCGATCAGCTGGTCCGTCATCACCAGCGTGCACCAGAGGTTGCCGAAGGCGTCGAACGCGATGCCGTCGGGGAAGCCACCCAGGTGGGAGGGTCCGAACACCTCGCGGTCGGTCAGGGCGACGCCCTGGGCCGACTCCACCACGCGCATGCGGCTGATGTGCGGCCCGGTGGTCTCGACGATGTAGAGCCATTCCTCGGTTGCGTCGAAACGGATCTCGTTGGTGAAGTGCAAGCCGTCGGCCACCACGCGCAGGCCGCGTTCGTCCACCACCGCGATGTAGCCGTCGCGCACGCGGCTGCTGGCCGCTACGGTCCAGGGGTTCACGCGCGTGGAGACGGTGAGCCAGATGCGGTTCTTCGAGTCGCGCAGCACGAAGTTGACCTTGCCGATCGCCTCGCCGTCGATGGTGTCGTGCAGCGTGCGCGTCTGTCCGTCGCGCGCCATCACCTCCAGCCGGTCGGTGCCGAAGTTGGCAATCAGCACGTCGCCGTTGGCCGCGAATGCCAGGCCGTTGGGCAAGGTGCCCTGCGTGTACTTGGCCTCCACGTCGTGCAGCGAAGCCTGCGCGGCGCTGGCGAAGCGCTGGTCGGCGCGCTGGCCGATGAAGCGCTGCTGCCCATCGGCGCCGATGCGCGTGACGCCGCCGCGCGCGTCGGCCGCCCACAGCGTGCCGTCGCGCTCGGCCAGGATGCACTCGGGCCGCTGCAGGTCCTGGCCGATGGTGCGGATGGCGGCGCGGTCGACCTCGAAGCCGTCCAGCGGGTTGTTCGTTGAAGCCATGGGATGTCCCGGTGGGGCGGGCCGCGGGCTGCGGCCGGCGAAGGGGCATTGAACGGGCGGCGCCGATTCTTGTACAACCGTACAAACCCTAGTCGTACCGGGCGCGGGCCCGGTCTAAGCTCGGCGCATGACCGCGCCCCACGTGCCCCAGATCCGCCTCTACCAGCAATGGCTCGCTGAGCACCGCGGCCTGCGTTTCGACGACTACGGCGCGCTCTGGCGCTGGTCCATCACCGACCTCGATGGCTTCTGGCAAAGCATCTGGGACTACTTCGAGCTGCAGTCGCCCACGCCGCACACGGCCGTGCTGGCGAGGAACGTGATGCCTGGCGCGCCCTGGTTTCCCGGCGCGCGCATGAACTACGCGCAGCAGGTGTTCCGCCACGTGCGGCCGGCGCACGAGGCGGGCTTTGCCGCCGTGGTGAGCCGCAACGAGAAGGGCCGGCACGCCGAATTGAGCTGGCCCGAGCTGCGGCGCCAGGTCGCCTCGCTCGCGCAGCACCTGCAGGCCCAGGGCGTCCAGCCGGGCGACCGCGTGGCGGCCTACCTGCCCAACATTCCAGAGGCCATGGTGGCTTTTCTCGCCACCGTGTCCATCGGCGGCGTGTGGAGCATCTGCGCGCCCGACATGGGCACCCACGCCGTGCTCGACCGCTTCCGCCAGATCGAGCCGGTGGTGCTGATCGCCTGCGACGGCGTGAGCTACGCCGGCCGCGACCACGACCGCCTGGCCGTGGTGGCCGAGCTGCGAGCGGCCTTGCCCACCGTGCGCCACGTGGTGCTGCACACCAACCTGGCCGAGGGCGAAGCGGCGCAGGCCGACGCGCTGCGGGCCGCCGCGCCCTGCGCCAGCTTCGCGGCCGCGATCGCGCGCGACGACGCTGCCACCGCCGCGTTCGAGCCGGTGTGGCTGCCCTTCGACCACCCGCTGTGGATCGTCTACTCCAGCGGCACCACCGGCCTGCCCAAGCCCATCGTGCACGGCCATGGCGGCACGGTGATCGTGGGCATGGCGCTCAAGATCCTGCACAACGACGTGGGCTGCAGCTACCACCCCAACAGCTGGGGCGAGCGCTTCCACTGGTACAGCTCCACCGGCTGGGTGATGTGGAACGCGCAGACCAGCGGCCTGCTCAATGGCACCACTTGCGTGATCTACGACGGCAACCCCGGCGGCAGCAAGGACAAGCCCGACTGGACCACGCTCTGGCGCTTCGCCGCCGAGCTGGGCGTGACCTTCTTCGGCGCGGGCGCGGCCTTCTTCGCCAACTGCATCAAGGCCGGCGTCGACCTGGCCGCGTGTGGCAATCTGTCCGCCGTGCGCGCGCTAGGCACCACCGGTTCGCCGCTCTCGGAAGACGCACAGCGCTGGGGCACCGAGCAGTTCCGCCGCATCGCGAAGAGCGGCGCGCAGCAGGACATCTGGTGGTGCAACATTTCGGGCGGCACCGACTTCGCGGGCGCCTTCATTGGCGGCAACCGCGAGCTGCCGCAGACGCCCGGGCGCATGCAGTGCCGGCTGCTGGGCTGTGCGGTCGAAGCGTGGAACGAGCAGGGCCAGCCGGTGATCGACGAGGTGGGCGAGCTGGTGTGTGCGCAACCGATCCCGTCGATGCCGCTGTACTTCGTGGGCGACGTGGACCACCAGCGCCTGATCGGCAGTTATTTCGACACCTACCCGCCGGGCCAGGGCCGCAAGCCCGGGGGTGGCGACCTCGGCCCCGAGGCCGGCGCGGTCTGGCGGCACGGCGACTGGCTGCGCATCGGTGCCGACGGCTCCTGCGTGATCTACGGCCGCTCCGACGCCACCATCAACCGCCACGGCCTGCGCATGGGCACGAGCGAGCTCTACAGCGCGGTCGAGGCCCTGCCCGAGGTCATGGACTCCATGGTGGTGGATCTCGAGTACCTCGGGCGCGAGAGTTACATGCCGCTGTTCGTGGTGCTGCGCGAAGGCACCGTGCTCGACGATGCGCTCAAGGCGCGCATCAACGACAGCATCAAGACCGCGCTGTCGCCGCGCTTCGTGCCCAACGGCGTGTTTCAGGTGGCGGAGATTCCGCGCACGCTCTCCGGCAAGAAACAGGAACTGCCGATCAAGAAGCTGCTGCTCGGCCAGCCGCTGGAGAAGGTCATCAACCGCGAGGCCATGGCCAACCCGGGCTGCCTGGACTGGTATGTGACGTTCGCGGCGTCGCGGGCGTAACTGCAGTCTCGCGCCTGCACCTCGCTGGCTCGCGAGCACCGGGCGCTCTGCTCCGCGGGTGTCCCCCGAACCGGCTTCGCCGGTTCTCCTCCTTTACCCCGCTGCGCAGAGCGCCCGGCACTCGCGAGCGGCGGCGTGCAGGTGTTCAACCGTTTGTGTGCCACCAAGGGGGAGGTCACCGGGTGTCCGGCGCAGCGGCGTAAAGGAGGAGGGGCGGCGAAGCCGCCCCGGGGGACAGCCGCGGAGCCGGGCACCCGGTGGCCTCCCCCGTTCTAGTCGGAGTGAGCTTTCAGTTCGCCACAGTGAAGCGCTGGCGGGTGTGCTTCGGGCTTTCGATTTCGTCCACGATCGCCACCGCCAGATCGGCCACCGAAATGCCGGACGGCTGATCGCCCGAACCCGGCAGCGGCTGGTCGCCGCCGGTGCGGTACTTGCCGGTGCGCTCGCCCGGTGCGAGCAGGATCGGCGGCGAGAGGAAGCTCCAGGCCAGGCCGGTCTCGCCGCGCAGGCGCGTGAGGAGGTCGCGCGCGGCCAGCGCGCCCTGCTTCCATTCGGCCGGGAACTCGGGCGTGTCGACCAGCTGCAGGCCGGGCGCGATCTCCAGGCTGCCCGCACCGCCGACGGCCAGCACGCGCTGCACACCAGCCTGCTTCGCGCCGGCCAGGATGCCGTCGTAACCCAGGCCGAACAGGCGTTTGATCTCGGCCTCTTTCCAGCCGGGGTTGTAGGCGCTCACGATGGCGTCGTGCCCGGCCACGGCCCGGGCCACCTGCGCGGCGTCGGTCACGTCGGCCTTCACCACCTGCAGCCCGGCTTGGGCGGTCAGCTTCTCGGGGTGGCGGGCAAGGGCGGTCACGCTGTGGCCGCGCGAGAGCAGTTCGGTGAGCACGGCGCTGCCGACGAAACCGGTGGCACCGATGAGGGCGATCTTCATGACGAGACTCCTGAAAAGGTTGGGATGGATCTAGTGTCATGGCTACAAGAAACGAGCGGTAGGCGGCAAAATCAGCTTTCTTCTTGTAGGAAATCTAAACAATGAGCAGCGAAACCACCGCCTGGACCGACAAACTCAAACGCATGGCGCTGTTCGCGGAGATCGTGGACAGCGGGTCGCTGAGCGCCGCCGCTCGCCGCCTGGGCAGCACGCCCTCGGCCGTGAGCCAGCAGCTGCGCCTGCTCGAAGAGGCCCTGGGCCTGGTGCTGCTGCACCGCTCCACCCGCCGCCTCACGCTCACCGAGGCCGGTGAGCGCTATTACCCCGCCTGCGCCGCCATGGTCGCCCAGGCCCGCAGCGCCGACCAGGCGCTGGAGCGCCTGCGCGACGAACCCGAGGGCGAGCTGCGCCTGGCCGCGCCTATCGGCTTCGGCGAGCTGCTGGCCAGCGCGCTCGAACCCCTGCGCCGCCACCCCCGGCTGCGGCTGCACCTGCTGCTGGACGACACGCCCATCGACCTCATCGGCGAGCGGGTGGACCTCGCGCTGCGCGTGGGCCGCTTCACCGATTCTTCCCTGGTCGCGCGCCGCCTGGGGGAACTCCAGCGCCAGCTCTGCGCCGCGCCGCGTTACCTGGCGGAGCGCGGCTGGCCGCGCCATCCGGGCGAACTCGCCGGGCACGACTGGCTGGGCCTGCCGCCGCGCGGCACGGCGGTGGACACGCTGAGCTTTCAGGGTCTGCAGGGCGAACGCGAAGAGGTGCGCGTCGAAGCGCGCCTTCTGGCCTCGCAGGTGACCGCGCTGCAGGCCATGGCGCTGGCGGGGTGGGGTCTGTACGTGGGCATGGCCGACGACGTGCGCCAGGCCCTGGCCGAAGGGCGGCTTGCGCCCGTGCTGCCGGACTGGCGGCTGGAACCGGCGGCGGTGTTCGCGGTCACGCCCCGGCGCGGTGAACAACCGGCCAAGGTGCGCCATGCGCTGCAGGCCCTGCAGCAGCACTTCGCGGCCCGGCCGGGCTGAGCTTTGCTTACAGCGCGGCGAGTTTCGCCATGCCCCAGGCGACCACGCCCACCTGCACGAGGTTGAGCAGGATGCCCGCGAGGTGCAGGCGCCGGAAACCCGGGATCGCGGAGGCGTCGCCACTGGCGATCCTTTCGCGCAGCGCATCCATGCGCGGGACGACCCAGCGGCGCACCGCGAAGACAAAAGCCGCCACGCCGCCCATGGCCAACCCCACCACGACGCGGCCCACCGCCATCTGCCCCACAGCCCCGACGCTGGCGGCGATCACGACCACCGTGTAGTAGTAATTGAACAGCCCCCGGACAAAACGCGCGTCCTGCGGGGTGTCGTGTTTCAGGATGAGCAGCGGCGGCGACGCGAAGGTGAAGAACACCATGGGGAAGATGAGCGCGACCAGCGACAGCAACACAATGGCCTTAGGCAGCATGGGGGTCTCCTGGCCGACGGTCGTGAGGGGATGCCGCAGGCCGTGGGCCCGCCAGATGCTGATCCTCGGAACTGACGATTGACTTACACCGTGCGGACTCTCACTCGTTGGAGATCAGCAGGCTGATCCGGTGTCTCGGGACGAGGGTGGCGCTGTTGCTGCGGGTGAGACCTTGACTGTCGCCCCCGTCCTCTTCGGCGGCGATCCTGCGGTCGGGATCGCGCCAGCGCTGTAGGGCCACGTCTTCCGCCTGCCGCCTGCTGGCGCTGCGTTTCAGGGCCGACAGCGCCATCAACAGATCAGGCCCGCCCTTCTCCGCAGCCTCTCTCAGCAAGTTCAGCGCATGGGGCTTGTCGGTGGGCGGCGGCAGGCCGCGGGATCTGAACTCGACCTGAATCCAGTGCCAGGCCCGCTCCGGGTTCTGAAGAATCGACTCCCGAAGCTGAGGCACGCTCATTTGGCCCAACGTCCGGAGCCTTGTGACCAGATCTTTGTAGGTGGCCGCCTCGATACCGGGATAGAGCGCCTGCATTTTCTGCAGCTCGGTGGCGCTGGCGTTGTGTTGAGTCAGGAATTTGGACGACCAGGGCGAATGGCCTCGCGCTTTCTGGCCGTTCCTCAATTGTTGGAGTTCGGCCTGGATCGCCTTGGTGTTCTTGTTCTGCGCTTTCGTGACCCGGGCCACCAGCCAGGCCGGTGCGATCTTTCTGAGCCAGGACGGCATTCTTCCCTTGCGCCAGGCGAGAGCGGCGCGGTAGGTCTTGAGCCGCTCCGCGGATATGGCGCCCAGCTCACGCGAGGGTGGGTTCAGACCGTGCTTGAGTTTCTCCAGGCGGAAGTACGCTTTCAGGTGCATGACGCAGTCCTCTCCACCCAACGAATCCCCGACGCGCTTTTCGGCAGCGGTGAGCATCTCCTCCAGGCAGTCCAGGGCCGCCTTGCGCTGCTTGGAGTCTTTGCTGAGAAGCGCCTTCTGCAGTGCTCCGGGCGTGCTGTAGTGGGCGAAGCGCTCGGCAAACGCCTGCGCATCGGCGGGGACAGGTGCGGTGGGCGCGCGCCCCATCATCCGGTTCGCGCTCTGCAACAGCGCGGCACGGTAGATCGGCTCGTCCGACCGGCGCCACAACTGCTGGAGCGAAGTCGACGACATGGCAACCTGGGGTGGATGGCCACCCAGGCACCTCTCGAACAGGTGGTGGAGGAACGCACCTTTCTTGTTCAGGCGCCACCGCCCCAAACCCAGGAAGCCGTGGCCATGCAGCTTCTCGGTCGACAGTTCCTTGGCCAACACCAAAGCGTGCAGCACCTCCGGCTCGGCGAGGGAGCGGCCTTTCGTTTCGCATCGCTGGCGAAGCTCGCGCAAGGCGGCGAGCCGGCACAGGGCCTTGGGCATGCTGCGGTCGGTGGGATAGGTGTGGAGTGAGGCCACCACCTTGGAGAGGGTCTGGGCCTGGAGCTTCTCGGACACGGTCAGAAATTTCTGCAGCGCCTGCAGCACGGCATCCACATTTCCCGCATCGATGTCCTTCTCGGCCGGAACGCCGATGGCGGCACGCAAGTCTGCACGCTCGTCTTCGGGCATGCCTTGAGCAGCGGCATCGACCAGGGCTCGAACCTCGGGCAAGAACGCGCCTTTTTCAGCGGGCTTGCTGGCCTTGCAAGCGAGCACGAGTGTTGAAAAATGGTCTTGCAGAAACAGGGCGCTTTGCTGCTGCACGGCCTGAATGTTCTCTTTCTGTTTGGGGGAGGCGCCTGGCTTGCTGCTCATGCTGTTCTCTTCTTGCTTGGGAGCGGCGCTCGGCTTGCTGCTCATGCATTGTTCGAAGAGGGACCGGATGAAGACGCCTTGCTTGTTCAGGCGATAGCCCCCGAAACCGAACACACCACCGCCCTCGCCAGCACCGACCGCGCGGGTGTGAAGCTTCTCGGCCGACAGTGCCTTGGCCTGCCTCAGAGCATGCTCGACGTCTGGCCGGTCCAGTTTGCAGCCCTGCATTTCGCATCGCATGCGCAGCTCACGCAGGGCCGCGAGACGACACAGGGCCTTGGGAAAGCGGTTGCTGGTGGGATAGGCGTGGAGCGATGCCACCACCTTGGACAGGGTCTGGCCGCGGAGCTTCTCGGACACCGTCAGGAACTTCTGGAGCGACAGCAGCACGGCATCCGCGTTCTGCTCATCGACGTTGCCATCGGCCGCGATGCCAAGCGCGGTGCGCAAGGTCACCTCCTCTTCTTTTGGCATGCTCTGGGCGGAGGCATTCACCAGGGCTTGAACTTGGGGCAGGAGCGAGCGTTTGCCCGTCGCGTCGCTGGCCTTGTAGATGGCGATGAACGAAGGGAGGGTGTCGGTTTGCAGGGGCACGTTCGCGGCCCATTGCTGCAGCACGGCCAGGAGGTTTCCCGTGTGCCTGGGCAAGATCCCGTAGTCGTCCTGAAGCACTTTCTGATGGGGGAGCGTGGCCAGGTCATCGCGCAGACACCCCTCGAGGTTGCGCCATTGGCCGGCATGGATCCATCCGGCGATGTCGGCGCGCGCCATCGCTTCCCGGTGCATACCGTAGCGATGGATGTCCAGCAGGTCCCAGGCATCGTCGGGTGTCTTCATCACGTAGAGCCCATCCGCGCACAGCTGCCGACGCAGCATCGGCTGGAAGCCGGCATCGTGCCAGTGATGGCGGATGAGCCGCGGGGTCAGCGAGGACTTGCGAAGATCGCCCATGTCGGCGCCGGGTGCGAGGTACTGTGTCCAGCTTGGCTTGGCGAGATGGCAAGGCGCCGTGATGTCCGCCGGCTTGTGCCCCAGGTCCCCCCATCGCTCCCACACGGTGAGCTGTTTCGAGGCAGGCTTGTCCGAGCACGCATGGAAACGGCGCAGGGCCTCGGTTTCCGAGGACAGGGTTGCCTGCGAGGCCAATCGCTCGATGCGCGGGATGAGCGGTTCGCTGTCGCCTTCGATGGCCGCATCGACTTCTGCCGGGGAAAGCCCCAGGTCGATCAGCATCTGCCGGGTCTGCTGCTGGGTGTCCGGCGTCAGAAGCCGGCGGACGAGATCGTGCGCGATCGCCTGGATCGGGCGGCCGAGGGGTGGTCTGGACAGGCCGGGCATCTTGTCGGCGCTTCGCTCATGAAGCGCGGCGATGGTGCGGCAGGTCTTTTCATGGCGTTTCTGGTGCTCGTTCTTGATGTTGGCGCGAATCCCGTACCACATCATGTAGGCGCCCGCGAGGAAGATGCCGACAAGACCAGGGATGCCCATGCCTGCGGCGCCAAACAGGGCGGCACCGCCCAGCGCGGTCAGGGCAACGCTGGCCACGGCACTTCCCAGGCTGGTACCCCCATAGATGCCACGGACCCAGCCATGCAGGTCGAGCAGATCGGTATCGAGCCGCGCCAGCTCACGCCACTGATGGCGGTGCGCCATCAGCTCGGCCAGCTCGGGGCAATGTGCTCCATGCGCCACAAACACGTTTTTGTCGAACTGCTCGGCCTTCGCCAGTGCTTTGCGGCTTCTTCGTGCGTCCAGGCCCTCCAGGATCGCGTGCGCCAGATGGAAAACGCCCGTGAGTATCGTGAGGGACGCGGAGAGATAGGGCAGGGTGGTGGCCAGACCTTTGGCGGGGCCCGCGAGCGGCTCGCTGCTGGTGGACATCCCGCTGATCGCCGCCGTCGGGACGGTCTTGAGAAGAGACAGTCCCCCCAACCCGACGTCTCGCACGCCAGCGATCATGCAGCGAGGGACGAGGTAGCCTGGCTCCAGGCAACGATGGAAGGTGGCGGTGTGGGTGTGCACCAGCTCCTGCAATCGGGCCCGGGCCTTCTCGACCAAGGCGCGGTCCGGCGCTCGTTGCGTTTCCAGCGCGGCCAGGGCCTGCAGGCCGGACACCGCATTCAGGTAGACGTGGCAGTCCTCCAGCTCCTGCCGATGGCTCACCAATCCGCCGCGGACACCGTCCCAGGTGATCTTGGAGTCGCCCGCCTGGCCCAGGCCGGCGATCATCGCCGGCAGGTAGTGAAGCCCGGCGTTCGGGTGCTCGGCGCCGGTCTGGAAGTCGATGCTTGTGCCGTAGCCGGGTCCGACGGTCGCGAACAACAGGACGCACCACACCGGGTAGACGTGCTGGGCGGACAGGAGGTCGGTGGGGGCGGGTTCTGGCGGGCCGGCGTCGAAATCCTGCAGAATGGCCGCCACCTGCCGTTGGATTTCGGGTGACGGCTCGTTGGTCTTGCTTCTCTCAAGGGAGAAGGGGGACGGAAAGAGAAAGCGGGAGGTCTGACTGAAGGGGGAGATCGCCGTGGACAAGGAGTTGTTCACGGAGCGATGCTCACTGCGGACGTCGTCGAATCGGGCGTCGGGTTCGGTGCACAAAACGGCATCGCCGACCAGAAGCAGCGACTCCTCATCGGATGGCTCCGCACCGTCGTCGCCCATGGCGGGAAACACGCGGTTATCGGTTGATGACAGATTGATGCTCAAAATGACCCCCCGGTTCCGTTTCAGCAATGAAGGCGCTGAAACTAGGTAGTGAGGAAGGTCACTGGCCGGGTTCGGTCAAACCGCCCCGGGATTTCCCGGGTTCCCACCGCGCGAATGCGCAGGCGTGCTCAGCCGCGCCGGCTCACCAGCACGATGCCCAGCGCCACGCCCGCCAGCGCCACCACCAGCTGGGGCGTGAGCGGCTCGTTGAGCAGCACCACGCCGAACACCAGTGCGAACACCGGGGTGAGAAAGGTGAAGGTGGACATCTGCGTGGCGGGGTAGTGCCGCAGCAGCCACATCCAGGTGAGGTAGCTCGCGAAGGCGCCGACCACGGTCTGGATGCCCAGCGAACCCCAGGCGCGCGCCGAGTAGTCGAGCGACCACACCTCGCCCAGCGCGAGCGAGATGAAAGGCGCGACCACCGCCGTCACCGCCACCTGGTAGAACAGGGTTTTCTCCGCGCTCGCGCCCGAGAGCTTCGTGGCGCGGATGGTGAGCGTGGTTAGGCCCCAGAGCGTGCCCGCGGCCAGCGCCATCGCATCGCCCAGCCACGCGCCGGCCACCGGCGAGCCGTGCATGAAACCTTCGCTGAAAGCCAGCGCCACGGCAGCGAAGGCGATCACCAGGCCCACCCACTGGATGCGCCGCAGCCGCTCGCCTGGCACCACGCGCGGCAGCAGCAACGCCACCACGAAGGGACTGGTGTAGAGGAACACGGTCAGGCGCGAAGCGCTGGTGTGCAGCAGCCCGAGGTAGATGAAGGCGAACTCGCCGGCGAACAGCGAACCCGCCAGCAGGCCGGCCTTGAGCGTGCCGTCGCGCGCGAACAGCGGCACACCACGCGCCTGGCACCAGGCCCAGATGAGCACGGCCGCGCCCCAGAAACGCAGCGAGGCCTGCCACAGCGGCGGCACCTCGGCCACGGTGTCCTTGATCAGGATCTGCTGGAAACCCCAGAAGGCGCAGCACACCACGAGCAGGGTGATGGCGAGGGAGTCGAGGTGGGTCTTGCGGTCAGCCGGTGAAGTCATGCCGGCGATTGTCGGCGCGCGCCGATGTCCCGGCTGTCGCGTGGGCTTCGTGTGGGGTCAGCCGGGCTGCGCGAGCCGGCGCAGCTGGTCCTTGAGCCGGCGCACCTCGGCCGCGCTCAGGGTGCCGAGCACCGCCGCTTCGTGCTCGCGCGCCCGCGCGATCAGCGGCGCCACCTTCTTCTGCCCCGCGGGGGTGATGTTCACCAGCGTGCGGCGCTGGTCGTCCGGGTCGTCGCGCAGCGCCACCCAACCCTGGGCGGCCAGGCGCTGCACGAGTTTGGTCACCGTGGGTTGCTGGCTCAACACCTCGAACGCCAGCTGGCCCACCGGCATGGGTGGACGGCCGGTGAGCGTGGCCAATGCGCGCCATTCGATGCTGCTCAGGCCGGCGTCGCGCACCACGGCATCGAAGTCCTTGAACAGCGCATGGTTGGCCTGCCCGAGCAGGTAGCCCAGGTAGTCGTCCGTGAAGCGTGCACCCCCACGCTCCACCGCTGCGCGGGTCGCTGCCCCCCGAGGGGGTTGTTCCGCCTTGGGGCGGCCCGGCGGCGCATGCGGGCCCCCACGCTCCACCGCTGCGCGGGTCGCTGCCCCCCGGGGGGGCTGTTCCGCCTTGGGGCGGCCCGGCGGCGGAACGTGTTCGTTCACGGAGCGGGTGTTCACAAGGGGTGTTCGGTGTAGAAGCGCCCGCCGTGAAAGAGCAGCGGCGAGGCCTCGGGCCGATGTCGGCAGCGCTCCACCTCGCCCACGAAGATCACGTGGTCGCCTTCGGCGTACTGGCTGCGGTTGAAGCACTCGAAGCTCGCGGCGGCGCCATCGAGCAGCGGCGCGCCGCTGGCCCCGCTGGTGAAACCCACGCCGGCCCAGCGGTCGGTGTCGCGCGCGGCGAAGCGCTCGGCCAGCGCCTGCTGGTCGGCCGCCAGCACGTTGATCGCGTAGTGCCGGCCATTCGAGAACGCGGCCATGGAGCCCGCCGCGCGCGCCAGGCTCCAGAGCACCAGCGGCGGCGACAGCGAGACCGAGTTGAAGGAGTTGGCCGTCAGGCCCACGAGATCGCCTCCGTCGGTGCGCGCGGTCACGATGGTCACCCCGGTGGCGAACATGCCCAGCGAGGCGCGGAACTCGTGCGCCGAAAAGTCAGGGGGCCGGGCCTGTTGGCCGGCGGAGCGGGCTGGGGACATGGTTGGAATTTATATGAAAATTCATGAATAATGGCAACGCCGGCTGCAAGACCCTGACGCGGTCCGGCCCAAGACAAGGAAAGCCCATGCTGCAGGAGCGGACCGAACCCGCCTGGATCGATGCCTTCGAAACCGTGCTGCGCCGCTGCGCGGTGCAAACCGGCGATACGGTGGCCATTCTCGGCGAAACCCAGAGCCGGCCCGTGCTGATGGAACTGGCGCGGCTCGCGGCGGCCCGCCTGGGGGCGCGCAGCTTCACGCTCACGCTGCCCTCGGTGTTCAGCACCGGCGAGCCGGTCTCGCGCTCCACCGGCGCCAGCCCAGCCCTGCAGCAACTGGCGCCGGTGATCGCCGCGCTGTCGGGCAGCACGCTGGTGGTGGACTGCACGGTCGAGGGCCTGATGCACGCGCCCGAGCTGCCCGCCATCCTGAAAGGCAATGGCCTCATCCAGCCGCGCGTTGTGTACGTGAGCAACGAACACCCCGAGGCGCTGGTGCGGCTGCTGCCCGACGACGCGACCGAGGCGCGTGTGAAGGACCATGTGAAACGGGTGCGCGGCGCCAAGGCCTTGCGCGTGAGCTCCGCCGCCGGCACCGACCTCACCATCTCGCTGCAGGGCGCGGTGGTGGGCGGCAACTGGGGCAGCACCACGCGCGCCGGCACGCTCACGCATTGGCCCGGGGGCATGGTGCTGGCCTTTCCGGCGGCCGGCAGCGTCAACGGCACGCTGGTGCTGGCCGAGGGCGACGTGAACCTCACCTTCAAGCGCTACATCGAGCGCGCCATCGTGCTCACGATCGAGAACGACCACGTGACGCGCATCGAGGGCAGCGGTGTGGACGCCGAGCTGCTGCGCAGCCACTACGCGGCCTGGAACGAGAAGGAAGCCTACGCGGTGAGCCATATCGGGTACGGCCTCAACGAAGCCGCGCGCTGGGACAGCATGGCGCTCTACGACAAGCGCGACTTCAACGGCACCGAGCTGCGCGCCTTCGCAGGCAACTTCCTCTACAGCACCGGCGCCAACGAAGTGGCCGGGCGCCACACGCGCGGCCACTTCGACTTCCCTCTGCGCGGCTGCACGGTGGCGCTCGATGGCAGCGTGGTGGTCGAGGCTGGCCGGGTGGTGGCCGCATGATTCCGCGCTTCACGACCCTGGGCAGCGGGCCCACCGTGCTGATGCTGCACGGCATCGGTGGCGGCCACGTGGCGTTCGCGCCGCAGGTGGAAACGCTGGCCGCCGCCGGTTACCGCGCGGTGGCCTGGGACATGCCGGGCTACGGCCACAGCGCGCCCATCGAGCCCTACACCTTCAAGGGCCTGGCGCAGAGCTGCATCGACCTCGTCGACGCGCTGCAATGCGAACACGTGGTGCTGCTGGGCCACAGCATGGGCGGCATGGTGGCGCAGGAGGTGGTGGCGCGCCGGCCCGAGCGTGTGAGCCGGCTGGTGCTCTGCGGCACCTCGGCCGCCTTCGGCAAGCGCACCGACGGCCGCAGCGCCGACGCCTGGGCGCAGCAGTTCATTGCGCAGCGCACCGCACCGCTGGACGCGGGCCAGAGCATGGCGGAGGTGGCGCAGCGGCTGGTGCCGCAGATGGTCGGCCCCGGCTCCCTGCCCGAGGGCCTGCGCCTGGCCGAGCACTGCATGGCTGGCGTGCCGGCCGCCACCTACCGCCGCGCGCTGGACTGCCTGGTCACCTTCGACCGACAGGCCGCCCTGGGCGACATTCGCGTGCCCACGCTGCTGATCGGCGGCGAGTTCGACCGCGTGGCCGCGCCCGCGGTGATGAAACAAATGGCCGAGGCCATTCCCGACGCGCGCTACGCCGAACTCAAAGGCATCGGCCACCTGATGAACCTGGAGGCGCCCGACGACTTCGACGCGCTGCTGCTCGACTTCCTGGCGCAGACGCGCGCGCTGCACTGAGCGGCGCGTCCAAGGCGGTCCATGCGGCGAATCCACCTTGCGCTGGCCACCGCTCTGGTGC
The DNA here is from genome assembly GCF_057809615.1 of Hydrogenophaga sp. FG152. Lineage (NCBI taxonomy): Bacteria > Pseudomonadati > Pseudomonadota > Betaproteobacteria > Burkholderiales > Comamonadaceae > Hydrogenophaga > Hydrogenophaga sp. FG152. The sequence goes on from NZ_JBMDKH010000013.1 coordinate 163,751, forward strand.
TGGCCGCGCTGGGGGCCGGGGCCGAGCCCGACGAGGCGCTGCTGGGCAAGGCCCAGGGGTATCCGGTGGGCAACGCCACCACCTGGGGCAACAACCCCTACCGCGTCGGGTCCTGGTCGGCGCTGGACCGCGTGCCGGGCGTGCACGTGGCCCGGGTGGCGCCGGCATCGCATGCGCGGCCGCTGCCCGCCATGGCCGCACCGCCGGCCGTGCACTACCGCCACCGTGAGCACAGCTACTCGCTGGACGACTACCTGGAGCACCAGCGCGCCACCGGCCTGCTCATCATCAAGGACGGGCAGATCGTGGCGGAGCGCTACCGCTACGGCCGCGAACCCGGCGCGCGCTTCCTGTCCTTCTCCATGGCCAAGAGCGTGACCTCGCTGCTGGTGGGCATCGCCCAGGCCAAGGGCCTCATCGCCTCGCTGGACGACCCGGCGGAGAAGTACGCCCCCGCGCTGGCGGGCACGCCCTACGGCGCCACGCGCCTGCGGCACCTGCTCACCATGACCTCGGGCCTGCAGTTCAGCGAGCGCTACGACGGCAACGACGACGTGACGCGCCTGGCCGTGGCCTTCATGCAGTCGCCCCGCGGGGCCATGGAGGTGTTGCAGACCATCACGCAGCGCAACGCGCCGCCCGGCGAGCATTTCGCCTATGCCAGCAGCGAGACCGAGGTGCTGGGTTACGTGTTGCGCGGCGCCACCGGCCAGGGCCTGGCCGCGCTGACCCAGGCCTGGCTGTGGCAGCCCATGGGCGCCGAGCACGAGGCGTTCTGGCGCACCGGCGGCGACGGGCAGGAAGGCGCCTTCGCCTTCTTCAGCGCCTCGCTGCGCGATTGGGGCCGCCTGGGCGTGCTGCTGGCCGACAACGGCCGCGTGGGTGAGCACCAGGTGGTGCCGCGCGATTACCTGATGGACGCCACCGACGAGTACCGGCAGAGCCATGCGCTGCGGCCCGGCCGCACCATCCCATATTACGGCTACGGCTACCAGTTCTGGCTGCTGCCCTTCAAGGAGCGCACCTTCCTCATGCGCGGCGTGCACGGGCAGCACCTGTTCGTGCAACCCGCCAGCGGCCTCGTGATGGTCGTCACCTCGGCCTGGGAGCATCCGGGCGGTGGCGGGGACGACAACGCCCGGGCCGAAACCGACGCGCTCTGGCGCGGCGTGCTGGCCTCGCTGGGCGGGCGCATCGACTGATCTTTCTTCCCCTCGTTTTCAAGGGACACACCCATGGACGCCTTCCCCTCCCTGAGCTTCACCCCCGCCGTGGGCGACCTGCCCTTCACCCCGCTGCAGCGCGAGCTCCTGCAGCGCGCCCACGCGCTGGGCCGCGACCGCTTCGCCGCGCGCGCGCCGCAATGGGACCGCGAGGCCAGTTTCCCGTTCGCCAACTACGACGACCTGCGCGAGGCAGGCTTCCTCCGGCTGTGCGTGCCCACCGCGCACGGCGGCCTGGGCGCCGACTACGCCACCTACATGATGGTGGCGGCCGAGATCGGCCGCTTCTGCGGCGCCACCGCGCTCACCTGGAACATGCACATCTGCAGCACCATGTGGACCGGCGTGCTGGCCGACGGCATCGCCATGACCGAGGCGCAGCGCGCCGAACACCTGGCGCGGCGCGAGCTGCACTTCCAGCGCATCGTGAACGAGGGCGCCGTGTATGCGCAGCCTTTCAGCGAAGGCAGCGCCGCCGCCGCCGGCCGCGCGCCCTTCGGCACCACCGCGAAGAAGGTCGAGGGCGGCTGGCTGGTCAACGGCCGCAAGATCTTCGCCAGCCTCTCGGGCGCGGCCGACTACTACGGCATCCTCTGCACCGAAGACAAGGGCGACGACCACCCTGACGCGCGCGACACGCTCTACATCAGCGTGCCCGCCACCAGCGCGGGTTTTTCCATCAGCGGCGAATGGGACCCACTGGGCATGCGCGGCACCGTCAGCCGCAACCTCGCGTTCAAGGACGTGTTCGTGAGCGACGCCGAACAGCTCATGCCGCGCGGCATCTACTTCAAGGGCGCGCAGACCTGGCCCGCCATGTTCTTCACGCTCGCGCCCACCTACCTCGGCATCGCCACCGCGGCCTACGACTTCACGGTGAAGTACCTGCGCGGCGAGGTCCAAGGCGAGCCGCCGGTGAAGCGCCGCCAGTACCCCACCAAACAGATCGCGGTGGCGCAGATGCGCATCCAGCTCGAAAGCATGAAGAGCCTCTTCCTGCGCGCCATCACCGAGGCCAGGCCCAATCCCACGAAAGACGAGAAGCTGCGCCTGTACGCCGCCCACTACAGCGTGATGGAAGGCGCCAACGACATCGCGCGCCTGGCCCTGCGCACCTGCGGCGGCCAGAGCATGATGAAACACCTGCCGCTGGAGCGCCTGTACCGCGACAGCCGCTGCGGCGCGCTCATGCTGCCCTGGACCGCCGAACTCATCCTCGACCGCATGGGGCGCGAGACGCTGTACGAGGCCGGCGAGCGCGACGAATGAACGGGGAACGAATGGCGGGGCCAGGCTCCTAGAATGCCGGGATGTTCCAAGCCCGCCGGTTCCCTTCCGTTCTGCCGCTGTGCCTGGCGCTGCTGGGCCTGTTGAACGCCCACACCCAGGCGGCGGCGGCCCACCCTTGCGAAGCCCTGGTCGCGCGCCTGCCTAACCTGAAGCGGGCGCTGTGCGACGCGGCCGAACTCAAGGCCACGCCCGGCCGCTCGGTGCAGGGCCGAACGATCTATGCGCGCGACGTGAGCGCGCCCGACGCGAAGCTTCGCGTGCTGGTGGTCGGCGCCATGCACGGCGACGAACTCTCGTCCGCCGCCGTGGCCCTGCACTGGATTCAGCACGCCGTGCAGATGCCGGCCAACGCGCACTGGCGCTTCATCCCCGCGCTCAACCCCGACGGCCTGCTGGCCCGCCCTGCGCGGCGCACCAACGCCAACGGCGTGGACCTCAACCGCAACTTCCCCACGCCCAACTGGCAACGCGAAGCCAAGGTGTACTGGGAGCAGCGCACCCGCAAGGACCCGCGCCGCTGGCCGGGGTCGAGCCCGCTGTCCGAGCCCGAATCGCGCTTTTTGCACGACGAGATGGCGCGCTTCCAGCCCCACCTCATCGTCAGCATCCACGCACCCTACGGCGTGCTCGACTTCGACGGCCCCGGCGTGCCGCCGCCCAAGCTCGGGCGCCTGTACCTCGACCAGGTCGGCATCTTCCCCGGCAGCCTGGGCAACTACGGCGGCGTGCACCAGGGCATGCCGGTGGTCACGGTCGAACTGCCCAGCGCACTGCGCACGCCGTTGGACGCCGAGATGCGCCAGATGTGGATGGACATGCAGCGCTGGATGGGCGAGCGCCTGCGGCCCGAGGACGCCGCCCCGCTGGTGCTGCCCGTGAAAGCCGACCGCAAGACCGGCTGAACGCTCAAGGCGCGGTGGTGGCCGCGTGGCCGCGCACCAGCGACCACAGTGCTTCGGCCGACTCGGTCATCTCCATCGGCTGGCGGTACAGGCGGACCTGCATCGCGAGCGCCCATTCGTCGCCACCGGCGACCACGAGCTGGCCGCCCGCCAGCTCGGCCGCCACCAGGCTGCGCGGCAGCCACGCGACGCCCCGGCCTTCCAGCGCCATCGCCTTGAGCACCACCGCGTGGTGCGCGGCGAACACCGTGTGGTGCTGCACCTCACCACCGAGCAGCGGGCGCAGGCAGGTCTGCAGCATGCGGCCCAGGCCCGACGAGGCGTGGTACGCGAGGATGGGCAGGGGCTCCTGCGCGGGCCTGGGTTCGCCCAGGCGGAAGGCCGGTGCGCCATCGGGCCGCGCGGCCGCGACGGGCAGCAGCGTTTCTTCGCCGATGGGGTGCATGGGGTGGCCCGAGGCTTCCAGCCGACCCGGCACCTCGGGGTGCCCATAACAAAGCAGGAACTGCACACTGCGCTGCAGCATCAGGTCTTCGCAGGCCTCCAGGTTGTTGGAATGCATCTGCACCATGCGGGGGCCCAGCGTCTGTTCCACGAGCGAAAACCACGAAGGAAAAAACGCCAGCGACAACAGGTGCGTGGCCGCGAAACGCAGGCCGGCGGCGGCCTCGTCGTGCGCCGCGCGCGCCAGGCTGCGCGCCGACTCCAGCCGGCCCAGCAGATCTTCGAGCAAGGGCTTGAAACGCTGACCGGCCGGCGTGAGCACCGCAGGGTGCGCGCTGCGGTCGAACAGCGGCACGCCCGCCCATTCTTCGAGCGACTTGATGTGGCGGCTGAAGGCCGGCTGCGCGATGTGGCGCGCCTGCGCCGCGCGGGAGAAATTGCCACTCTCGGCCAGCGCGAGGAAATCCTCCAGCCATTCGAGGTCAAGGGGTCGGTTGCCGGGGCCCATGGGCGAAGCGATAGTTGTATGCGATTCGGGTATTGGACGCGGTGCGGTCCGCCGGGAATGATGCCACCCATTCCCACTTCCTTCACCCCTGCAGCTGCACCATGAAAATCGTCGACATCGCCGAATCCACCCGCCCCATCAAGTCGGACATCCGCAACGCCTACATCGACTTCTCCAAGATGACCCTGAGCCTGGTGGCCGTGGTCACCGACGTGATCCGCGACGGCCAACCCGTGATCGGCTACGGCTTCAACTCCAACGGCCGCTACGGCCAGGGCGGCCTGATCCGCGACCGCTTCCGCCCGCGCGTGCTCGAAGCCGACCCGGCCAGCCTGCTCGACGAGACCGGCGAGAACCTCGACCCGCACAAGGTCTGGGCGCAGATGATGATCAACGAAAAACCCGGCGGCCACGGCGAACGCTCGGTGGCCGTGGGCACCATCGACATGGCCGTGTGGGACGCCGTCGCCAAGATCGCCAACCAACCGCTGTACCAGCTGCTCGCCGAGCGCTACGGCAGCGGCACACCCAACCCGCGCGTGTTCGTCTACGCCGCCGGCGGCTACTACTACCCTGGCAAGGGGCTTGACGGCCTGCGAAAGGAAATGGAAAGCTACCTGGAGCGCGGCTACTCGGTGGTGAAGATGAAGATCGGCGGCGCGTCGCTCGCCGACGACTGCGAGCGCATCGAATCCGTGCTGAAGATCCTCGGCCCCGGCCAGCAGTTGGCGGTGGACGCCAACGGCCGCTTCGACCTGAAGACCGCCATCGACTACGGCAAGGCGATGTCGCAGTACCCGCTGTTCTGGTACGAAGAAGCCGGCGACCCGCTGGACTACGAGCTGCAGGCCGAACTCGGCAAGGTCTACGCCGGCCCCATGGCCACGGGCGAGAACCTGTTCTCGATGCAGGACGCGCGCAACCTGATCCGCCACGGCGGCATGCGTCCGGACCGCGACTGGCTGCAGTTCGACTGTGCGTTGAGTTACGGCCTGGTGGAGTACCTGCGCACGCTGGAGATGCTCAAGCAACACGGCTGGTCACCCAGCCGCTGCATCCCCCACGGTGGCCACCAGATGTCGCTTGCCATCGCGGCCGGCCTGGGCCTGGGCGGCAACGAAAGTTACCCGGATCTGTTCCAACCCTACGGCGGGTTCCCCGATGGGGTGAAGGTGGAGCAGGGTTATGTGACCTTGCCCGCGCTGCCGGGGATTGGCTTCGAGGGCAAGGCGGATCTCATTTCGGAGATGCGGGCGCTGGCTTCGTGAGGCGGGGTGTGAAGTCCAGCACCTTGAGTGAAGGAAGTCGCGCTGTTGACGGCGTCGCTTCGTGGACCACTTGCCCTTTGATTTTCACGACCTGGTTTTGATGGTTTTCGGCCTTGGAACGGTGCAAGCCCAGAAGCTCCCACTGTTCCGTGTCGGAAACCACAACCACGGTTTGCACGAAGGGTTCGTTCCCTTTCAGCACCAGCGTGCCTTCGATTTCGATCGTGCCAGCGCTCGCCACACCGCCTTGACAGGCAACAGCCAGTGGCAAACTGGCCGTGACCGCGAAAGAGGTCAGCCACCGGCGCATCGACGGGAAGTTCTTCAGCATCGCTGGCGCTCCCGGGCTTTCAGTGAATGACCACGGAGAGGGATGCACCCGGAGGAACTCTCACCGAATCGATGTAGGTGCCGGTGACGCGTTGCCGCACGACAGGCAAGGTGGCCAGCGACTTGATCTGTGTGGGGGCTGACGAAGGCAGAACCCGCTGGCTCTTGAAGGCGAACGCATTGATGGCGGGAACACTGAAACCACTTTCCGATCGCGCCGGGAATCCGTAGCCGGTCGGCGCACTGGCCGCCGGCAGCACGCCTGCCGCGCTCACGGTGAAGCGCCGGAACTGCTGCGCCAGCGAGGACGCGGGTGCTGCCACCTTGATGGCGGCGTCCAGCGCAAGGAGGGAGTTTGCCTGGGACTGCGTCAGCAGGTTTTTGAAGAATCCCACGCCCAGTTGCCGCACGAGGAACCCGCCAAACGATCCCGACACGGAGTAGCTGTCGCAAGTGCCCGAATAGGGTGAACGGCTGTGTGTCGCCCACCACGTGGACCGTTGAAGCTTGTGGGCTGCTGATCAGTGAGCGAGCGCGACCTTGTGCATCAAGGATGGCCTGGTGCCACCCGGCGCGATTGAACTCCGCAATGCTTGCCTTCGTCGGATCTTCCAGTTGCGACGCAGAAGCGGTGAACGGATCACTGGCGGAGAAGTTGGGGATGGAGCCCGATGGGAGCGGCACGGCGGCCGTGCTTTCGTTGGTCAGGATCAGCTGCACGTCCTGCCCGGCTAGGTGTTGATTCTCAGGAGGTTGTTCATGGCCGGAATGCGGCTCATGGGCGGC
>NZ_JBMDKH010000014.1:0-169423 GCF_057809615.1 Hydrogenophaga sp. FG152
TAAAGGAGGAGCCCCGGCGAAGCCGGGGCGGGGGACACCCGCGGAGCAGAGCGCCCACACCCTGGCGGCCCGCGAGGTACAACGAACGAAGGGAAGCTCAGACCTCCGCCGCCTCCACCAGGAAGCGAACGCGCCGCTGCCCCTGCCACTCATCCGCATCCAGCCGGAAAGCAATCTTCACCCGAGAGGGCAGCGGCTCCGTGTGGCCGAACCAGATGCCGTCCACCGGTTCACCCTGGTGCTTGAGCTTCAACGCCAGGTGCTTCTCGCCCACGAGACGCTGCGACACCACCACCACCTCCTCGCAGAACACCGGCGGTGCAAACCCCTGACCCCACACCTCCTGGTGCAAGGTGTCCACCAGGTCCGCGCGACGGTACTTCGTGTCCAGCGGGCCGTCCGCCTCCATGCGGCGTTGCAACGTCGCGGCGTCCAGCCACTCGTGCGCCACCTGCTGCAAGGCCGCCTCGAAAGTCTCCAGCTGCTCCTCATCGATCGTGCAGCCCGCCGCCATCGCATGGCCACCAAACCGCAACAACACCCCCGGATGCCGCTTGGCCACCAGGTCGAGCGCATCGCGCAGATGGAAACCCGCGATCGAGCGCCCCGAGCCCTTGAGCTCGTGCTCCTTGCCCTCGGCACCGCTGGCCGCGAACACAAAAGTGGGGCGGTGCAGCTTGTCCTTCAGCCGCGAGGCCACGATGCCCACCACGCCCTCGTGGAAGTCGGGGTCGAACACCACCAGTGCCGGCGGCGGCTCCTCGGATTCGTCGAACATCTCCTCGGCCATCTGCAAGGCCTGCTCGCGCATGTCGCCCTCGATCGCCTTGCGCTCGCGGTTGATGCCGTCCAGCGTGCGCGCCAGTTCGTCGGCGCGCAGTGCGTCCTCGGTGGTCAGGCACTCGATGCCCAACGTCATGTCGGCCAGGCGGCCCGCTGCGTTCAGGCGTGGGCCCAGGGCGAAGCCGAAGTCGAAACCGGTGGCGGCGGCCGGCTTGCGCGCGGCGGCGTTGAACAGCGCTGTCATGCCCGGCGGCATCGCACCCGCGCGCACCCGCTTCAAGCCCTGCGCCACCAGGCGCCGGTTGTTGGCGTCGAGCTTGACCACGTCGGCCACGGTTCCCAGTGCCACCAGCGGCAGCAGGGTGTCGATCTTGGGCTGGTTCTGCGCGGTGAACACACCGCGCTCGCGCAACTCGGCCCGCAGCGCCAGCAGCACGTAGAACATCACGCCCACCCCCGCGATCGACTTGCTCTCGAAGGCGCAGCCCGGCTGGTTGGGGTTGACGATGATGCAGTCCACCGGCAGGGCGATCCCGCCGTCCTTCAGCGCGGGCAAATGGTGGTCGGTCACGATCACCTCCAGGCCCAGCTCGCGCGCGGCGCGCACACCGTCCACGCTGGCGATGCCGTTGTCCACCGTCACCAGCACGTCGGCTCCCTGGGCCTTCACGCGCTTCGCGATCGAGGGTGTGAGGCCATAGCCGTCCGTCACGCGGTCGGGCACCAGGTAGTTCACCCGGTCGAACCCCAGGGGCGCGCCCAGCAGGCGCAGGCCGCGCAGGCCGACCGCGCAGGCGGTGGCACCGTCGCAGTCGTAGTCGGCCACGATGCAGATGGACTTGCTGGCGGCCATCGCGTCGGCCAACGCGCGCGCGGCCTCCTGGGCGCCGAGCATCGAGGAGGGGGGCAGCAGGCGCGCGAGCGCGTCGTCGAGCTCGTCCTTGCTGGTGATGCCGCGCGCGGCGAACAGGCGCGCCAGCAGGGGGTGCAGGCCGCTTTGCTCCAGCGCCCAGGCGGCACGGGGAGGCACGTCGCGGGTGATGATCTTCATAGGGTGTCCAGGGTCTTCCAGGCCGGGGTGGGGCCAAGCAGGTTCTTGATGAGGCGGCCCAGGCGCGCGCCGGCGCCTCGGGGGGCATTGGTGAAACGCTGCGCGGCGCGTTCGCCGCACAGGGTGAGGGTGACCGCCTCGCCGCGTTGCGCGCGCTCGCGCCACTCGGCGATGGGGCCGGCGTCGAGCTCGGCCCAGGCGTGCTGCCACGCGGCCCAGTCGGCCTGCAGCGCGGCGCGGCGCAGCGCATCGGGCTGGATCGGTTCAGGTTGTGGTGCGATGGGGCGGTCCAGCGCGCCGGCACCGCTGACCCAGAAGCCGTTGACCGGGTGCAGCCGCGCGGCCTCGCGCGCGTCGTGCACGGCGTGGGTGTAGAACAGCATCTGCGCCTCGCTCTGCAGGCGCTTGAGCAGCAGGCCCCCGGCCGGGTTGGCCGTGCTTTCGGCCATCCAGGCCTCCACCGAGCGGCCGCTCACCCGGTCCAGGCTGGCGCAGGCGATGCCGCGCAGCGGCTCCCCGCGCGCGTGCCAGCGCGTGGCCGACTGGTAGGTGAGGGTGATGCCGTCTTCGGCGCAATAGGGCGCCAGGGCGTCGAACAGCGCGCGCGAGTGGTCGTCGCTCAGGCCCAATTGATCACCGGGCAACAGCGTCACCTGTTCCATGCCGACCTGGAAGTGGCAGGGCGTGAACCAGGCCTGGGGCGTGTCGGGTTGCGCGTCTTCCATCGCGGCCCAGGGGATCAGGCCGTCGCCGAAGGGGCAGCCGTCGGCGCGCAGCAGGCCCAGCGCCTGCGCCAAGGCGCGCTCGTGCGGCGGGCTCAGGCTGTGGTCGTCGCCCGCGTCGGTGTAGACGGGCACCAGTTCGGCCAGCAGCGCGGTGAGCTGGGGCAATGGCAAACCCGGGAGCGCGGCGCGGCAGGCGGGGTCGCTCGCGCTGGCGAAAGGAACCAGCAGGTGCAGGCGAGGCTCAGAGGCCGGGTAGGGGGCGGGCATGCCGTGATTGTCGGGGATGCCACAATGCCCGCTGCATCCCACCACCTATTGCATGCAAACCCCTTACGAACTCATTCTGGGCTGGCGCTACACCCGCGCCGGCCGCGCCACCCGGCGCAACGGTTTCATCTCCTTCATCTCGGGCGTGTCCATGCTGGGCATCGCGCTGGGCGTGGCCGCGCTCATCATCGTGCTCTCGGTGATGAACGGCTTCCAGAAGGAAGTGCGCGACCGCATGCTGGGCGTGCTCTCGCACATCGAGGTGTTCGAGCCCAGCGGCCAGGCGATTCCCAACCTGGCCGACACGCTGGCCCGCATCGAGCGCCACCCCGAGGTGGTGGGCGCCGCGCCGTTCGTGGGCGCGCAGGCGCTGATCGCGCGCGGCGAGGACATGAAAGGCGCGCTGGTGCGCGGCATCGACCCCGCGCTCGAACCCAAGGTGACCGACCTGGCAGCGGAACTGGCCGACACCATGCTGCCGCGCCTGGTGCCCGGCGAGTTCGGCGTCATCCTCGGCGGCGAGCTGGCGCGCAGCCTGGGCGTGATCGCGGGCGACAGTGTCACGCTGATCGCGCCCAACGGCCAGGTGACGCCGGCCGGCGTGGTGCCGCGCATCCGCCAGATGACGGTGGTAGGCACCTTCGATTCGGGCCACTTCGAGTACGACTCGGCCCTGGCCCTGCTGCACCAGGATGACGCCGCGCGCATCTTCCGCGTGGAAGGCCCGACCGGCGTGCGCGTGAAGATCAAGAACCTGCACCAGGCGCGCGAGGTGGCCCTGTCCATCGCCTCCGACCTCGACCCCGGCCTGCTGGTGCGCGACTGGACGCGCCAGAACCGCACCTGGTTCGCCGCCGTGCAGCTCGAGAAACGCATGATGTTCATCATCCTCACGCTGATCGTGGCCGTGGCCGCGTTCAACCTCGTGTCCACGCTGGTGATGACGGTGACCGACAAGCGCGCCGACATCGCCATCCTGCGCACGCTGGGCGCAAGCCCGCAGAGCATCATGGGCGTGTTCATGGTGCAGGGCGCCATGGTCGGCATCATCGGCACCGGTGCGGGCCTGCTGCTCGGCCTGGGTGTGGCGTTCAACATCGACACCCTGGTGCCCGCGCTCGAACGCCTGCTGGGCGCGAGCTTCCTGCCGCAGGACATCTACCTCATCAGCCGCATGCCCAGCGATCCGCAGCAGACCGACATCGTGCCGGTCGCGGTGATCTCGCTGGTGCTGGCCTTCCTGGCCACGATCTACCCGAGCTGGCGCGCCAGTCGCGTCAACCCCGCTGAAGCCCTCCGCTATGAGTGAACGGACCCCCACGCTCCACCGCTGCGCGGGTCGCTGCCCCCCGAGGGGGCGCGTTTCGCCTTGGGGCGGCCCGGCGGCGAAACCCCTATGACACAAACAGTACTTCAGGCCCAAGGCCTGACCAAGCGCTTTCACGAAGGCCGGCTCGATGTCACCGTGCTCAAGGGCGTGGACCTCGCGGTGCGCGCGGGCGAAACCGTGGCCATCGTCGGCGCCTCGGGCTCGGGCAAGAGCACCATGCTGCACCTGCTCGGCGGGCTGGACGCGCCCACCAGCGGCAGCGTGCAGCTGATGGGGCAGACCCTCTCGGGCCTGAGCGCCACGCAACAAGGCGCTTTGCGCAACCGGCACCTGGGCTTCGTCTACCAGTTCCACCACCTGCTGCCGGAGTTCAGCGCGCGCGACAACGTGGCCATGCCGCTGTGGATCCGCCGCCTGCCGCGCGCCGAGGCGGCGCAGCAGGCCGAGCAGATGCTCGCGCGCGTGGGCCTGGGCGAGCGCCTGCACCACCGGCCGGCCGAGCTGTCGGGCGGCGAGCGCCAGCGCGTGGCGATCGCGCGCGCGCTGGTGACACAACCGGCCTGCGTGCTGGCCGACGAGCCCACCGGCAACCTGGACCGCAGCACCGCCGAGGGCGTGTTCCAGCTCATGCTGGAACTGGCCCGCGACCAGGGCACGGCCTTCATCGTCGTCACGCACGACGAGGCCCTGGCGGCCCGCTGCGCCCGTGTGCTGCGGCTGACGGCAGGGGTCCTGACTTAAGGCGATCCGCCGCCGGGCCGCTCCCAAGGCGGATCAGCCCCCTTGGGGGGCAGCGACCCGCGCAGCGGCGGAGCGTGGGGGCTCAGGGTTTTGTTCGGGTGAAGCGCAGCGGCTTGTCCAGCCCCTGCACGTGCATCAGCATCGTCCTCCCATTCACTTCCAGACGTTGGGCCTTCTGCAGCGCGTCCAGGTAGCGCGTCTCCTGGTCGTTCACCGCTTCAGGGCAGGCCATGCGCGTGCCGCCGAGCTGGCCGAAGGCCACGCGGTCCTGCATCAGGGTGTACGAACCGAAGAAGCGGTTGCACGAGCTGTTGCCGGCCACGCGCCCGGCTTCCGGGAAGGCGAGGGTGGCCTGCACACGGTCCAGCACGCCGCGCCCACCCAGGTCTTCCAGCTGCCATTCGCTGCCCACCAGCGGGGCAGGGGCGGGCACGCCCGGCAGGGCGCAGGCGCTGAGCGCCAGCAGGGCGGGAACAGCAAGCCAGGCGAGGCGGGTGGTGTGTGACATGGTGATTTCCTCCTTGTTGCGGGTTGAGCGTTCGGGTGGGCAAGCGGCTTGCCGGCACAATGGCCCGTTATACCGCCATGTGGATCGACACACACTGCCATCTGGATGCGCCCGAGTTCGGCGCCGACCACGCGCTCGCGATCAGCCTGCGTGAAATCGCGGCCGCGCGCGGCGTGGGCCGGTGCGTCATTCCCGCCGTGGCGCGCTTCAATTTCGACACCGTGCGCCTGCTCGCGCACCGCCTGGGCGACGCCTATGCGCTGGGCATCCACCCGCTGTGCGTGCCCAAGGCGACGGAAGACGACCTCACGGCCCTGGACGCGGTGCTCACCGATCATCGCGACGATCCCCGCCTCGTGGCGGTGGGTGAGATCGGTCTGGATTTTTTCGTGCCAGAGCTCTGCACCCCCGAGATGCGTGAGCGGCAGACCGCCTTCTACCGCGCGCAGCTTCGGCTCGCGCGAAAGCACGGCCTGCCGGTGATCGTGCACGTGCGGCGAAGCGCCGATCTGTTGCTCAAGCATTTGCGTGAACTGCCGGCGACCGGCATCGCGCACGCCTTCAACGGCAGCGAACAGCAGGCGCAGGCTTTCATCGATCTGGGTTTCAAGCTGGGCTTTGGTGGCGCAAGCACCTTCGAACCCGCGCGCCAGTTGCGCCGGCTCGCGGCCGCATTGCCCTTGTCGGCGTTGGTGATGGAGACCGACGCGCCGGACATTCCGCCGCATTGGCTGTACGTGACGGCGGCCGAGCGTGAGGCCGGGCGCGCGCAGGGCATCAACAGCCCGGCGGAGCTGCCGCGCATTGGGGCGGTGGTGGCGGATTTGCGGGGCATGCCGGTGGAGGATCTGATGGTGGCGAGCACCGCGAATGCCCTGGCGGCATTGCCACGGCTGGGGGCTTTGGCATGAGCCGGTTGCAGGGTCTGGCACCGGTGTTGAGCGCGAACACGCGGGTGTTGGTGCTGGGCAGTTTTCCGGGGGTGGCGTCGTTGCGGGCACAGCAGTATTACGGTCATCCACAGAACCATTTCTGGAAGATCCTGGGGGCTTTGTGGGCCTTGCCTTTGCCGGCGATGGTGTACGCGGAGCGGGTGGCGGCGTTGCGCGAGCATGGGCTGGGGGTGTGGGATGTGTACGGGGCCTGCGAGCGCGAGGGGAGCCTGGACGCCAACATTCTGAATGCGGAGTTGAACGATTTTTCGATGGTGCTGCGTGAGTGCCCGATGCTGGAGGCGATCGCCCACAACGGGGGCGAGAGTTTCCGGCATTCGCGACACACGGAGAAGCTGGGGGTGCCGGTGTACCGCTTGCCTTCCACGAGTCCGGCGAATGCGAGTTGGAGTTTTGATCGCAAGCTGGCGGCTTGGGCCGAGGTGCTGCGTCGGCATGGGGTGGGGGGCTGAGGTTTTTGGGGTGGGACCTCGCGGGCCCGGAGCGATGGGGCGCTCTGCTCCGCGGGTGTCCCCCGAACCGGCTTCGCCGGTTCTCCTCCTTTACCCCGCTGCGCAGAACGCCCCATCGCTCCGGGCCGACAACAGGCAGGCACACGAATCTCTCGCTACCAACCCTGCGGTTCGGGGCGGGGGGGCCGACGCAGCGAAGTAAAGGAGGAGACCCGGCAAAGCCGGGTCGGGGGACATGAGCGGAGTCGGCCCCCCGCCCCGAACCGCAGGGAGCCGCCGGAGAAAAACCCAACCCGACACAGTGTTCATAATCGTCCTCCCAAGGCCAGACACCAAGATGCAGCATTCCCCCCACCCCTCCGAACAATTCCCGCGCAACAGCGAGGGCAAGGCATGAAGGCCGGCGCCAACGCCGCCGCTCGCGCACGGCGCTCGGTCCAGACCTTGCCGGACGTGACCATCTCCGAAGACAGCGAAGTGCGCTTCCTGCACCTGGGCACCGAATGGATCCAGGGCTCGATGCTGCTGGAGTCGCCGTTCGACATCGAACTCGACTACGTCCAGCGCATGATGGCCTGGCTGCTCTTCGTCGATCCGGACTCGGTGCCCAAACGCCGCGCACTGCAGCTCGGCCTGGGCTCCGCCGCGCTCACCAAGTTCTGCTTCAAGAAACTGCGCATGGACACCACCGCCATCGAGATCAACCCGCAGGTGGTCGCGGTGTGCCGGCAGTGGTTCAAGTTGCCCGCCGACGGACCGCGCCTGCGCGTGCTGCTGGCCGACGCGGGAGAAGAAATCCGCCGTGCCGACCACACCGGCGCCTACGACGCGCTGCAGGTCGACCTCTACGACCACGAGGCCGCCGCGCCCGTGCTCGACAGCCCCGACTTCTACGCCGATTGCCGCGCCGCGCTCACCGACGACGGCTGCCTGACCGTCAACCTCTTCGGCCGTGACGCCAGCTACGAGCGCTCGCTGCAAAGCATCTGCGCCGCCTTCGGCACCGACGCGGTCTGGGCCTTCAAGCCCACCCGCGAAGGCAACACCGTGGTGCTGGCCCAACGCACCGCCGAGCGGCCCACCCGCATGGCCCTGCTGGCGCGCGCCGAAGCGGTGCAGGCGCGCTGGGGTTTACCCGCTGTGAAGTGGCTGCGGCTGTTCAAACCGGTATCCTGATCGACGCATGAAGACCCCGCCGACGCCACCGCAGCAACAACAGAAGACATTCGATGGCCCGCTCGACTGGCGCAGCCTCGTGGGCTGGCTGTGCGAGGACGGTGTGATCTCCGCCGAGGAGGCCGAGCGAACCACCACGCGCTGCGCGTCGGCGCACAGTTCGCAGCACCCGCTGCAGCGGCTGGCGGTGGTGGGCATGTCGCGCAGGGCCGACCAGCATGTGCTCGACGTGGAGATGCTCACGCAATGGCTCGCCCAACGCAGCGGCCTGGAGTACATGCGCATCGACCCGCTCAAGGTCGATGTGGGCAAGGTGGCCGACGTGATGAGCGCCGCCTACGCCGAACGCCACAAGGTGCTGCCGGTGCTGGTGAGCCCGAGCGAGGTGGTGGTGGCCACGGCCGAGCCCTTCATCCGCGACTGGGTGCCCGAGGTGGAGCGCCAGACCCGGCGCAGCGTGCGCCTGGTGCTCTCCAGCCCGCAGTCCATCAAGAGCTTCACCGGGGAGTTCTTCGCGCTGGCCAAGTCGGTGCGCGCGGCCAACAAGAGCGGCGCGCCGGGCGGCTTCGGCAGCTTCGAACAGCTGGTGGAACTGGGCAAGGCCAACAAGCAGCTCGACGCCAACGACCAGGGTGTGGTGCAGGTGGTGGACTGGCTCTGGCAATACGCCTTCGACCAGCGCGCCAGCGACATCCACCTCGAACCCCGGCGCGAGCAGGGTGTGATCCGCTTCCGCATCGACGGCGTGCTGCACCCCGTCTACCAGATGCCCATCGGCGTGATGAACGCGATGACCGCGCGCATCAAGCTGCTGGGCCGCATGGACGTGGTCGAGCGGCGCCGCCCGCAGGACGGCCGCATCAAGACCCTGCGCCCGGGCGTGGGCGGCGCGCGCGGCGACGAGGTGGAGATGCGCCTGTCCACCCTGCCCACCGCGTTCGGTGAAAAGCTGGTCATGCGCATCTTCGACCCCGAGTCCACCGTGAAGGACCTCAGCGCCCTGGGCTTCGCCGCGCACGACGCGCAGCGCTGGGAAGGCCTCACGCGGCACCCGCACGGCATCGTGCTCGTGACCGGCCCCACCGGCTCGGGCAAAACCACCACGCTGTACGCCACGCTCAAGCGCCTGGCCACGGAAGAGGTGAATGTGAGCACGGTGGAAGACCCGATCGAGATGATCGAGCCGGCTTTCAACCAGACCCAGGTGCAACCCCACCTGGATCTCGATTTCGCGCAGGGCCTGCGCTCGCTGATGCGGCAGGACCCGGACATCATCATGGTGGGCGAGGTGCGCGACCTGGCCACCGCCGAAATGGCGGTGCAGGCCGCGCTCACCGGTCACCTGGTGTTCACCACGCTGCACACCAACGACGCGCCCTCGGCCATCATGCGGCTGATGGAGCTGGGCATCCCGCCCTACCTGATCAACGCAACCGTGCTGGGCGTGCTCGCCCAGCGCCTGGTGCGCACGATGTGCCCGGCCTGCCGCAAGCCACAGGACCAGGACGAGATCGCGGCCTCGCGGGCGACGCTGACCGAGCTGGTCAAGCCCTGGCAGGTCAGCGGCAGCTACCGGCCCTACCAGCCGGTGGGTTGCGTGGACTGCCGCATGACCGGCTTCCGAGGCCGCATGGGCCTGTACGAACTGCTGGTGGTCACCGAGGCCTTCAAGGACAAGGTCAGCCGCGAGCCCGTGCTCGACGCGCTGCGCCGGCAGGCCGTGCAGGATGGCATGCGGCCGCTGCGCCTGGCGGGCGCGGCGCGCGTGGCCGAGGGCCTGACCACCATGGACGAGGTGCTGGCCTGCACGCCGCCCGTGCAATGAGCCGTCCGCGCGGTCACCACGACGCATGATCAAGAACCTGCAGGACTTTCTGGCCGGGCTGCTGTTCCTGGCCCTGGGCGTCGGTTTCGGCTGGGCCGCCTCGCGCCATGTGCTGGGCTCGGCGGCGCAGATGGGCCCGGGGTATGTGCCGCTGCTGCTGGGCCTCGTGCTGGCGCTGCTGGGCCTGCTCATTCTGTTCAAGGCGCTGACCTTCGAGGCCCTGGGCGGCGGGCGCGTGCGGCACTGGGGCTGGGGCCCCTTGCTGCGCGTGCTCGGCGGCCTCTTGTGGCTGGCCTTGTGCAGCGGGCCGGCGCAGTGGCCATGGATCGGGGCCTGGTTCACTGGCTGGCCCACGCTGGGTTTGGCGGCGGGGGTGTCGGGTCTGGTGCTGGCGGTGGTGCCGGGTGAGCCCGGCGGCGCCAGCGGCCGCGTGTGGTTGTGGGCCATCGCGCTGGCGGCGGTGGTGTGTGCGCTGTGGATCGGCCCCCTGGGGCTGGACCTGCCGCTGTGGCCCACGCGCGCCTTGCGCTGAATACCGCAGGGACGCACGGGCATGGTGGACTTTTCCTGGTGGGATTCGCTGGCGCAGGGACTGGCCGCGGTGTGGGGCTGGCAGGCGCTGGGCCTGATCGCGCTCGGTGTGCTGCTGGGCAGCGTGTTCGGCGTGCTGCCGGGCCTGGGGCCGGTGGCCGCCATCGCGCTGCTGCTGCCGGCCACGCTGGGCCTGCCCGCGCTGCCCGCGCTGCTGGTGCTCGCGGGCGTCTACTACGGCGCGCAGTACGGAGGCTCGCTGCCGGCGATCGTGCTCGACCAGCCTGGCGAGGCCTCGTCGGTGATGACCAGCCACGACGGGCATCCGATGGCCTTGCAGGGCCGGGCGGGCGTGGCGCTGTCCGTGGCGACCATCAGTTCGTTCGCCGCCGGTTGCCTGGCCATCGCGCTGGTGGTCCTGCTTGCGCCGGCGGTGGTGTCCCTGGGCCTGCAGTTCGGTGCGGCCGAGCGGTTCCTGCTGCTGGTTGTCGGGCTGGTGGGCGCGACGGTGCTGGCTTCGGGTTCGTTCCTCAAGGCGCTGGCCATGACGGTGCTGGGCCTGTTGCTCGGCCTGACGGGCTGGGACGTGCACACCGGCACCGCGCGCTTCGTGCCCGAAGGCCTGGAGCCCTGGATGGGGCGCCACCACGGCCTGACCGAAGGCGTGGGCTTCATCGCGCTGGCGCTGGGCTTTTTCGTGGTCGCGCCGGTGGCGGCCGAACTGGCGGGCCTCTCCGCCCTGGCGCCTGCGGCGCCTGTGCGAGAGACGCCCCCGAGCACATCGGTGGTCTCGGGCATGGCGATGCGGCCCACGCGCGAGGAACTCAGGGACGCGCTGCCGGCCCTGCTGCGCGGCACCGGCCTGGGTGCGGTGCTCGGCGTGGTGCCGGGCGGCGGTGCGCTGCTGTCCTCGCTGGCGGCGTACCGGCTGGAAGTGATGGTCTCGCGCCACCGCACGCCGCCACTGGGCCAGGGCAACCTGCGCGGCGTGGCCGCGCCCGAGGCCGCCAACAACGCGGGCGCGCAGACCGCCTACCTGCCCATGCTGGCCCTGGGCCTGCCGCCCAACACCGTGATGGCGCTGCTGCTGGGCGCGCTCGGCCTGCACGCCATCGAGCCCGGCCCCTCGGTCATGGGCGTGCAGCCCTCGCTGTTCTGGGGCTTGCTGGTGTCCATGTGGGTGGGCAACCTGCTGTTGCTGCTGCTCAACCTGCCGCTGGCGCGCTGGTGGGCGCCTGTGCTGCTGGGCGTGTTGCGCGTGCCGCGCCGCGCGGTGCTGGCCGGCCTGCTGGTGGCCGCCGGCCTGGGCGCGCTGGCGCTCGGCCCGCACGGCTGGGGCGTGTGGCTGGTCATCGGGCTGGGCCTGCTGGGCTTCGTGCTGCAGCGCCTGGGCTGCGAGGGCGTGGCGCTGTTGCTGGGCTTCGTGCTCGCCCCGGGCTTGGAAGAGCAACTGCGCCGCACGCTGCGGCTCTCGCGCGGCGACTGGTTCGTGTTCCTGGAGCGGCCGGTCTCGGCACTGCTGCTGATGGTGGCCATCCTGTTGCTGCTGGTCGTGGTGCTGCAGCCGCGCCGGCGCGCGCCGGACTGACGCAGCCTGCCATCGCCAAAGACGAAGCCCCGCGCGCCACGGGCCCTTCCCCGCGCCCGGATAATCGACTGGATGCCCGCCGCGCCTTCCGCTTCCCACCCCTCGCCCCACCTCGCCACCGGCCTGCTGTTGGCCAGCGCGGGCTCCATTGCCTTCAGCGGCAAGGCCATCATCGTCAAGCTGGCCTACCGGCATGGGGTCGATGCGGTCACGCTCATCATGTACCGCATGCTGTTCGCGCTGCCGCTGTTCCTGGCGCTGGCCTGGTGGGCCAGCCACCGGCCCGGTGGCGAGAAGCCGGCGCCGCTGTCGCGGCACGACTGGCTGGGCGTGTTCGGCCTGGGCTTCACCGGTTATTACCTCGCGAGCTTTCTGGATTTCTGGGGCCTGCAGTACATCAGCGCGAGCCTGGAGCGGCTGATCCTGTACCTCAACCCCACGCTGGTGCTGCTGCTGGGCTGGGTGATCTACAAGCGGCGCGTCACCGGCTTGCAGGCCATCGCCATGGCCGTGAGCTATGGCGGGGTGGTGCTGGTGTTCGGCCACGAGGCGGGTTTCCAGGGGCCCAATGTCTGGCTGGGCACGGTGCTGGTGTTCGGCAGCGCCGTGAGTTACGCCATCTACCTCGTGTACAGCGGCGAACTCGTCAAGCGGCTGGGTTCCATGCGACTGGTGGGTCTGGCCACCAGCGTGGCCTGCGTGCTGTGCCTGCTGCAGTTCGTGCTGCTGCGGCCGATGAGCGCGGCTGCCGTGGCACCCGAAGTGATCTGGCTCTCGCTGCTCAACGCCACCCTGTGCACCTTTGCGCCGGTGGTGATGGTGATGATGGCGATCGAGCGCATCGGCGCCGGCCTGTCGGCGCAGACGGGGATGATCGGCCCCATGTCCACCATCGTGATGGGCGTGCTGATCCTGGACGAACCTTTCAACCGCTGGATCGTCGCGGGCACGGTGCTGGTGCTCGGCGGCGTCTTCCTGGTGACGCGCTTCGGCTCGGCACCGAAAAAATAACCTCAGGAGATTCACATGGATTTGGGCATCAAGGGCAAATGGGCGCTGGTGTGCGGCGCGAGCAAGGGTCTGGGCCTGGGCTGCGCGCAGGCGCTCGCGGCCGAGGGCGTCAACGTGGTGCTGGTCGCGCGCGGCGCGGCCGACCTCGACGCGGCGGTGGGCGCGCTGCGCGCTGCGGCACCTGGCGTCAACGTGCTGGGCGTGGCGGCCGATATCACCACGACCGAAGGCCGCGCGGCCGCGCTGTCGGTGGCGGGCGGGCCGGGCAAGGCCTTCGACATCCTGGTCAACAACGCCGGCGGCCCACCGCCGGGCGATTTCCGTTCGTGGGAGCGCGACGACTGGATCCAGGCGCTGGACGCCAACATGCTCACGCCGATCGAACTCATCAAGGCCTTGGTGGATGGCATGGCGCAGCGCGGTTTCGGCCGCATCGTCAACATCACCTCGGGCGCGGTGAAGGCCCCCATCGGCATCCTGGGCCTGTCCAACGGCGCGCGCAGCGGCCTCACGGGTTTCGTGGCCGGTGCCGCGCGCAGCCCGCTGGCCGCGCAGGGCGTGACCATCAACAACCTGCTGCCGGGCGCCTTCGAGACCGACCGCCTCAAGACCACCATGGCCGGTGCCGCCAGCAAGGCGGGTCAGCCGCTGGACGCCGTGATGGACGCGCGCCGCAGCACCATCCCGGCCAAGCGCTTTGGCCACCCGCAGGAGTTCGGCGCGATCTGTGCCTTCCTGTGCAGCGTGCACGCGGGCTACATGACGGGCCAGAACGTGCTGGCCGATGGCGGCGCCTACCCAGGCACGTTCTGAGGCCGCGCGGCACCCTTGCACCAGGCTTGTGCGAGGGTGTCGAAAAGCGGTGAAAACGCACCGCCGAGGCGCATTTTCCGCACCACTTCCATGCGGTTTTTCCGAATGAAAACCGCCGAGAAAAAGTCGTGCGTTGATGCCTCAACTTGTGGGGGTGCCCGTCGATAGTTGGACCACGTCCAACCCTCCTCGATCGCCCGCTCATGCCGTCCCTGATCCGAAACCTGCGCCTGGTCCACAAGCTCGTCCTGCTCGGACTCATCGCCGCCTTGCTGGTGGCCGTGCCCCTGACGGCCTATGTGCGCGACGCGCTGGGTGGACTCGCCGCCATCGAGGCCGAGCGCCAGGGCCTGGCGCCTTCGCGCTCGCTGCTGGAGGTGGTGCGCCTGGCGCAGATCCACCGCGGCATGACGGCCACTGTGCTCGGTGGCAAAGCCGATGCCGAGCCTCAGCGCCAGGCCCGCGCGGCCGAGGTGCAGCAGGCGGTGCAGCGCTTCGAGGCCCTGCTGGCCAGCGACGTGGACGACGCGCGCATCCGCCGCGACTGGCGGGGCATCGTGGAGCAATGGCAGTCGCTGTCGCAGGCGGTGGCCGCGCGCGGTATTGCCGGGCCGGAGAGCTTCGCCCGCCACACCGCGATGATTGCGGGCCTGATCGAGCTCAACGACCGCGTGTCGGACCACTTCGGTCTGACCTCCGACCCGGACAAGTCCACCTACTTCCTGATCATCGGCACGCTGCAGCAGATGCCGCGCCTGACCGAGATGCTGGGCCAGGCGCGCGCGCGCGGGTCCGCGCTGCTGGTGCGCCAGTCGGCCACGCCGGAAGATAAGGCGCAGATCGCCAGCCTGGTCGAGCGCGCGCGCGTCGGTGTGCGCGAGCTCGACATCAGCCTGGAGAAGGCGTTCGAACACGACACCACCCTCAAGTCCCGCCTGGCCGCCTCGCATGCGCAGGCGCGCAACGAATTCGAAGGTGCGCTCAAGCTGGCGCGCGAGCAGATCGTCGAGGCGCCCGTGCTGCAGTACGGATCGGCCGACTACTTCAGGACCACGACCACCGCGATCGACGGCATGTACGGGCTGAGCGACCGCGCGACGAAGGAACTGGGCGTGGAGATCGACAGCCGCTACACCGAACAGCGCGGCGAGCTGGGCTGGGTGCTGGGCACCATCGCGGCGCTGCTGGGCGCGGGCGTGGCCTTCGCGATCGTCATCGGCCGCTCGATCACGCGCCCGGCCGAGCTGGCCCGCACGGTGGCGGCCCGCGTGGCCGCCGGCGACCTGAGCCAGGCCGTGCCATCGGGTGGCGGCGACGAGATGGGTCAGTTGCTCCAGGCCATGTCGACCATGCAGGCCGAACTGACCCGCGTGGTGGGCAGCGTGCGCGGCAACGCCGAGGGCGTGGCCGCGGCCAGCTCGCAGATCGCCCAGGGCAACCACGACCTGTCGGCGCGCACCGAGCAGCAGGCCTCGGCGCTGGAGGAAACCGCCGCCTCGATGGAAGAGCTGAGCTCCACCGTGAAGCTCAACGCCGAGAATGCGCAGCAGGCCAACCGGCTGGCGATCTGCGCCTCCGAAGTGGCCACGCAGGGCGGCGACGCCGTGAGCCGGGTGGTCGACATGATGAAGGGCATCAACGACAGCTCGCGCCAGATCGCCGACATCATCAGCGTGATCGATGGCATCGCCTTCCAGACCAACATCCTGGCGCTCAACGCGGCGGTGGAGGCCGCGCGCGCGGGCGAGCAGGGCCGGGGCTTCGCGGTGGTGGCGGCCGAGGTGCGCAGCCTGGCGCAGCGCAGCGCCGCCGCGGCCAAGGAGATCAAGGGCCTGATCGAGGTGAGCGTGGACCGCGTGGAGCAGGGCACGGCGCTGGTGGACCAGGCCGGCAGCACCATGAGCGAGGTGGTGGGCTCGATCCGCCGCGTGACCGACATCGTGGGCGAGATCAGCGCGGCCAGCCGCGAGCAGAGCGATGGTGTGTCGCAGGTCGGCGAGGCGGTGACGCAGATGGACCAGGCCACGCAGCAGAACGCCGCGCTGGTGGAGGAAAGCGCCGCCGCGGCGCAGAGCCTGAAGTCGCAGGCCGATCAGCTGGTGCAGGCGGTGGCGGCGTTCAGGCTCGCCTGATCACTTTCTCGACGAGACCAGGATGCCGCCCACGATCAGCACGAAACCGAGCGCGTGGTAGAGCCGGGGCAGCTCGCCCAGCAGGGTGGCCGAGAGCAGGGCGGCGAACAGCGGCGTGAGGTTGTTGAAGAACGAGGCCATGGCCGGGCCCACGCGCGCCACGCCGGCGCCCCAGCAGCGGTAGGCCACCAGCGAAGGGCCCACGGCCACGTACACCAGCGCGGCGGCCAGCGGCCAGCCCCACTGGATGGGGTGCTGCCCTTCGGGCAAGGGCGGCAGCGTGAGCCACTCGCCCGCGGCGAACAGGCCCGACCACAGCACGCCCATGACGATCTGCGCAAGCAGGAAGGCGGCCCAGTCGGCCTTGATGTGGGCAGGCTCCGTGCCGGGCTTGGGGCGCACCAGCAGCCAACTGTACCAGGCCCAGAGCAACGAGGCCAGCAGCATCCAGCCGTCGCCCGGCACCAGCTTCACCGCCAGCAGGTGGTCGAGCTCGCCGTGCGAGAGCACCACCGCCACACCGGACAGCGAGAGCAGGGCACCCAGCGCCGCGCGCCGGGAGATGGCCACGCCATAGAAGATCCGACCCAGCAGCAGCATCCAGACCGGCATGCTGGCCGCAACCAGGGTCACGTTCATCGGCGTGGACGTCTTCAAGGCCACGTACTGGAAGGCGTTGTAGCAGCCCACGCCCAGCAGGCCCAGCAGGGCGAAGCGCCGCCAGTGCGGCCACAGGCCGTCGGGGCCCGGGCGCAGCACCCGGCCGGCGAACGGCAGCAACAGCGCGAAGGCCAGGGTCCAGCGCAGGAAGTTCAGCGTGACCGGGGGCACCACGCCTTGCATCATGCGGCCCACCACCGCGTTGCCCGCCCACATCAGGGGCGGAATGACGAGCAGCAGGAGGGTGGTGGGGCTGAGGCGGGCACTGGCGTTCTGGGACATGGCCCGCACTGTACCCGCGAGCCCATGCCCGGCGAGGGCCTGGGGGTGATGCAAGGCGCCATCGGCTGGGCGGGCGTTTCGTGGCAGCATGGCCGCTTTCGAACCCCGAGGAGAACCGAGATGAGCGAACAGACCAGCCGCGCCGTGCGCATCCATGCCGTGGGCGGCCCCGAACAACTGGTGATCGACACCGTGAGCGTGGGTGAACCCGGGCCGGGCCAGGTGCGCATCCGGCACCACGCCATCGGCCTGAACTTCATCGACGTGTACCAGCGCACCGGCCTGTACCCCTTCCCCTTGCCGCTGGCGCTGGGCATGGAAGGCGCGGGCGTGATCGAGGCGGTGGGCGAGGGCGTGACGCACCTCAAGGCGGGCGACCGCGCGGCCTACGCGGGCAACCCGCCAGGCAGCTATTGCGATGTGCGTGTGATGCCGGCGATGAACGTCTGCCGGCTGCCCGACGCGATCGACTTCGAGACCGGCGCGGCCATGATGCTCAAGGGCCTGACCGCGCAGTACCTGCTCAAGCGCTGCCGGCCGGTCGAGGGGCTGGAGGCGGGCGATTTCGTGCTGTTCCACGCCGCTGCCGGGGGCGTGGGCCTGATCGCCTGCCAGTGGGCGAAATCGCTCGGCTTGCAGCTCATCGGCACCGCGGGCTCCGACGAGAAGTGCGCGCTGGCGCTGGAACACGGCGCGGTGCACGCCATCAACTACCGCACCGAGGATTTCGCCGCGCGCGTCAAGGACATCACCAACGGCCAGGGTGTGAAGGTGGTCTACGACTCGGTGGGCAAGGACACCTTCGACAAGTCGCTGGAGTGCCTGCGCCCCTTCGGCCTGATGGCGAGTTTCGGCAATGCCTCGGGCCCGGTGCCGCCGTTCGCGCCCGGCATCCTGGCGTCCAAGGGCTCGCTTTACGTGACGCGCCAGACCCTGTTCGCCCACATCAACAGCCGCGAGCGCACCCAGGCCATGGCCGACGACCTGTTCGCGGTGGTGGAGGGCGGCAAGGTGAAGGTGCGGATCGACCAGCGCTTCGCCCTGACCGATGTGCAGGCTGCGCACAAGAGCCTGGAAGCGCGAGCCACCACCGGTTGCACGGTGCTGTTGCCCTGAACCTCATGCTGCAGCTCCGACACACTGCCCCCGGATCGGGGTGCGCTGGCGTTCTGCGCAGCGAAGTCAAGGAGGAGGCGGCACCAGCCGCCGGGGGACATTCGCGGAGCAGAGCGCCATGGCACTCCGATCCCGCGAGGTCCAGGCGCGAAATCAGGCCGCTTGAGCCTGCCTGGGCATCACTTCCGCCAGGGCCCGCTCCAGGTGCTGAAGCGTGGCGGGCACGTCGTGCCACTTGTCCAGGCCGAACAGGCCGATGCGGAAGGTCTTGAAGTCCGGGCCTTCGTCGCACTGCAGCGGCACGCCGGCGGCGGTCTGCAGGCCTTGCGCGAGGAATTTCTTGCTCGACTGGATGTCGGGGTCGGTGGTGTGGCTCACCACCACGCCCGGCGCCTGGAAGCCGGCCGCGGCCACGCTGGGAAAGCCGTGGCGCACCAGCAGCGCGCGCACCTGCGTGCCCAATGCCAGCTGTTCCTGCCGCACGCGCTCGAAGCCGTAGGCCTCGGTTTCCTTCATGGTCTCGCGCAGGCGGGTGAGCGCGTCGGTGGGCAGGGTGGTGTGGTACGCGTGGCCGCCGCCTTCGTAGGTCTCCATGATCTGCAGCCACTTCTTGAGGTCCATGGCAAACGTGGTGCTCTGCGTGGCGTCGATGGCCGTGCGGGCGCGCTCGCTGAGCATCACCATGGCGCAGCAGGGCGAGCTGCTCCAGCCTTTCTGCGGGGCCGAGATCAGGATGTCGACGCCGGTGGCCTTCATGTCCACCCACATCGCGCCGGAGGCGATGCAGTCGAGCACGAACAGGCCGCCCACCGCATGCACCGCATCGGCCACGGACTTGAGGTAGTCGTCGGGCAGGATCATGCCGGCCGCGGTTTCCACGTGCGGGGCGAACACCAGGGCCGGCTTCTCGCGCGCGATGGTGGCCACCACCTCGTCGATCGGGGCCGGCGCCCAGGGCGCCTGCGCGCCCTCGCCGATGCGGCGCGCCTTCATCACAGTGTGGCTGGCGGGGATGCCACCCATGTCGAAGATCTGCGTCCAGCGGTAGCTGAACCAGCCGTTGCGGATCACCAGCACATGCTTTCCTTGCGCGAACTGGCGCGCCACCGATTCCATGCCGAAGGTGCCGCTGCCGGGCACCAGCACGGCCGAATGCGCGCCGTAGACGCGCTTGAGCATGGCCGAGATGTCGGTCATCACGCCCTGGAAGCGCTTGGACATGTGGTTGAGCGCGCGATCGGTGTAGACGACCGAGAACTCGAGCAGACCGTCGGGGTCGATGTGGGGCAGCAGTCCGGGCATGTTGTCTCCTGTGTCGGGCGCGAAAACGGAGGGCCAGCGTAGCACAGCCCTCCCGGGCTTGCAGCCGTGCGGATCCTCAGAGCCGGCTGGCGTGCGAAGGCGGTGTGGGCTCGCGCAGGCGGCTGGGGGCGAGCACGCCCGCGCTGTCGAGGATGGGGTAGGCGATCGAGCAGATGTGCGAGTTGATGCGCTTCAAGTCGCTGATCAGGTCCAGGTGCAGCGAGCTGGTGTCCATGCTCTGCGGGGTCATGCCGGAGAGCCGGTCCAGGTGGGTGGCGGCGTACTCGCGCTCCATGTCGCGGAAGCGCACCTTCTCTTCCACCAGCTTCTGCGCGTCGCGCACGTTGCCGTTGAGGAACACGCTCATGCCCAGGCGCAGGTTGTCGAGCAGGCGCGCGTGCAGCTCGGTGATCTCGGCCATGCCGGCCTCGGAGAAGCTGCGGCCCTTGCGGATCTTCTTGTCCTCGATGTCCAGCAGCACGCGCTCGACCGTGTCACCAATCTGCTCCATGTTGATGGTGAAGCTGATGATGTCGGTCCAGCGCCGGCTCTCCGCCTCGCTGAGCTGCTGGCGCGAGATCTTGGTGAGGTAGTACTTGATCGAGGAGTAGAGGTTGTCGACGGTGTCGTCGAGCTTGCGCAGGTCCTGCGAGAGCTTGGCGTCGTTGTTGCGGATCACGGTGACCACGCCGCGCAGCATGGTCTCGACCACGTCGGCCTGATGCATGGCCTCGCGCGCGGCGCAGGAGATGGCCAGCGAGGGCGTGGCCAGGGCCGAGGGGTCGAGGTGGTTGGGCCGGTCCAGCGGGCTCTTGTCCTTCTTCAGTGGCAGCAGGCGGTTGACCATGCGGGCGACCGGCTTGGTCAGGCCGATGAAGACCGCGCCGACCATCAGGTTGAAGCTCAGGTGGAACAGCACGGTGAGCGTGGCCGGGTCCTGCACCAGCGGTTGCATGACCTGCAGCCACAGGGGAATGAGCCAGATCGCGATGGCCACGCCCAGCACCTTGAACAGCAGGTTGCCCAGCGGCACCTGGCGGGTGCTGATGCCGGACTTGGCGGTGGTGATCACGGCCAGCAGCCCGCTGCCCAGGTTGGCGCCGAGCACGATGCCCAGGGCCACGTCCAGCCCGACCACCTGCAGCGCCAGGGAGGACGCCAGCAGCACCACCGCGAGGCTGGAGTAGGCCACCACGGCCAGCGCGGCACCCAGCAGGATTTCCAGGAACAGATCGCTGGTGAGCGATTCCAGCATCAGCTGCACCGCGGGGTTCTGCGTCAGCACGCTGGTGGCGGCCGAGATCAGCCGCAGGGCCAGCAGCATCAGGCCCAGGCCGATCAGCACCCGGCCGAAGTCGCCCACGGGCGTGCCCTGGCGCGAGATGAACAGCGTGACGCCCAGGAAGATGAACAGCGGCGAGAGCCAGGACAGGTCGAAGGAGAACACCACCGCCATCAGGCTGGTGCCGATGTCGGCGCCCAACATCACGGCCAGGGCAGCGGGCAGCGCGATCAGGCCGCGGCCCACGAAGGAGGCGGTGATCAGTGCGGTGGCGGTGCTGGACTGCACCAGGGCGGTCACGCCCAGGCCGGAGAGGGCGGCCGTGAAGCGGTTGCCCATGCTCGCGGCGAGGAACTGCCGCAGGTTGCTGCCGAAGACGCGCAGCACGCCGGCCCGCACCAGGTGGGTGCCCCAAACCAGCAAGGCGATGGCCGCGAGAAGGTCCAGCAGATGTTTCATGAACCTCAAAACTATACGCCCCGGAGCGAAGCCCCGTGGGCGGTGCGGACTCGCGAGGCCGCGCGAGGGGTCAGCGGCGGCGGCGCACGCGCAGGATCTCGTCCAGGATCAGGGCCGCGGCACCGACCGAAATGGCGATGTCCGCGAGGTTGAACGAGGGGAAGTGCCCGCCGGGGAAGAGGCCGGCCAGGAAGGACCAGTGGAAGTCGAGGAAGTCCACCACGTAGCCGTGCCACAGGCGGTCGATCACGTTGCCCAGGGCCCCGCCCAGGATGCAGGACAGCGCGAACGCGAACAGCTTCTGGCCCGGGTGCGAGCGCAGCATCCAGACGATGAAGACGGCGGCACCCACGCCCACGGCGGTGAAGAACCAGCGTTGCCAACCCCCCGCGCCCGCCAGGAAGGAGAACGCCGCACCCGTGTTGTGCACGCGCACGAGGTTGAAGAAGCTGGTGACGTGCGTGCTGTCGCCCAGCTGGTAGGCGGCCAGAATCCACTGTTTGGTGAGCTGGTCGGCCACCAGCAGGGCGGCCGCCAGGCCCAGCCAGGGCCAGAGGTGGCTGTTCGCGCTGCGGGTCATGTCAGGCCACCATGCGCGGTTCGCCCGCGCCGAACAGGTTGCTGGTGCAGCGGCCGCACAGCGTGGGGTGGGCGGCGTCCGTGCCCACGTCGTCGCGGTAGTGCCAGCAGCGCTCGCATTTGATGGCACTGGACGGCACGACCTGCACCGATAGCTCGTCACCGGCCAGCAACTCGACGGCCGAGACGATCAGCGCGAATTTCAGGTCATCGCCCAGCGAGGCCAGCAGGGCGTGGTCATCGGCCGGGGCGGTGAGGCGCACGTTGGCCTGCAGCGAGGAACCCACCTGGCCGGCGGTGCGCACGGTCTCGATCTCCTTGTTCACCAGGTTGCGCACTTCGCACAGGCGCGTCCACTTGGCCAGCAGCGCCTCATCGGCGTTGGGCAGCTGGGCGTAGGTCTCGAAGAAGATCGAGCCCTGGTTCTGCGCACCCGCGAGCACCGGCCAGGCTTCTTCGGCGGTAAAGCTCATGAACGGCGCCATCCAGCGCAGCATGGCGTGGGTGATCTGGTGCAGCGCGGTCTGGGCGCTGCGCCGCGCCAGGCTCTTGGGCGCGGTGGTGTAGAGCCGGTCCTTGAGCACGTCGAGGTAGAACGCGCCCAGGTCTTCCGAGCAGTACACCTGCAGCTTGGCCACCACGGGGTGGAACTCGTACACGTCGTAGTGCGCCAGCACCTCGGCCTGGAACTGCGCCGCGCGCGCGAGCGCGTAGCGGTCGATCTCCAGCATCTGGTCCAGGGGCACGGCGTCGGTGGCCGGGTCGAAGTCGCTCACGTTGGCGAGCAGGAAGCGCAGCGTGTTGCGGATGCGGCGGTAGGCGTCGACCACGCGAGCGAGGATCTTGTCGTCGCCCGCGATGTCGCCCGAGTAGTCGCTCGCGGCCACCCACAGGCGGATGATCTCGGCGCCGAGCTTCTTGGTCACGTCCTGCGGGTCGATGCCGTTGCCGAGCGACTTGCTCATCTTGCGGCCCTGGCTGTCCACGGTGAAGCCGTGGGTGAGCAGGCCTCGGTAGGGCGCGCGGTCGTGCAGCGCGCAGCCCAGCAGCAGCGAGGAATGGAACCAGCCCCGGTGCTGGTCGTGGCCTTCGAGGTACAGATCGGCCTCAGGTCCTTGCGAGTGGAAGGCACCGTTGACGTAGGCCTTGGCGTGGCTGCCGCGCAGCACGTGCTGGAAGGTCGAGCCGGAGTCGAACCAGACCTCCAGGATGTCCTGGCTCTTGGTGTAGTTCGGCGCGTCCTGCGCACCCAGGATGTCCTCGGCCGTCACGCGGCTCCAGGCCTCGATGCCGCCTTTCTCGACGATGTCGGCGGCCTGGTCAAGGATCTCCATGGTGCGCGGGTGCAGCTCGCCCGAGTCCTTGTGCAGGAAGAAGGGGATGGGCACGCCCCAGCTGCGCTGGCGCGAGATGCACCAGTCGGGCCGGTTGGCGATCATGTCGTGCAGGCGCGCCTTGCCGTTCTCCGGGAAGAAGTGGGTGTGCTCGATCGCGTCCAGCGCCGTCTGGCGCAGGGTGCGAGGCGCCTTGTCCTTGGTGAACACGCCCTCGCCCTCGTCCATGCGGATGAACCACTGCGCGGCGGCGCGGTAGATCACCGGCGTCTTGTGGCGCCAGCAGTGCGGGTAGCTGTGGGTGATGGGCTGCGTCGCCATGAGGCGACCAGCGTTCTTCAGCGCCTCCAGGATGGCCGGCACAGCCTTCCAGATGTGCTGGCCGCCGAACAGCGGGAAGTCGGCCGCGTAGGTGCCGTTGCCCTGCACCGGGTTGAGGATGTCGTCGTAGGTCAGGCCATGCGACACGCAGGAGTTGAAGTCGTCCAGGCCGTAGGCCGGGGCCGAGTGCACGATGCCGGTGCCGTCGCTGTCGCTCACGTAGTCGGCCAGGTACAGCGGCGAGAGGCGGCGGTAGCCGGCGTCCACGTCGTACAGGGGGTGGCGGAAGCTCAGGTCGCGCAGGGCCTCGCCGGGGGCGGTGGCGATCACCTGGCCTTCGAGCTGGAAGCGTTCCAGGCATTTCTCGACCAGCGACTCGGCCAGCAGCAGCACGCCGCGCGGTGTGTCGACCAGCGCGTAGCCCAGGGCCGGGTGGGCGTTGAGCGCCTGGTTGGCCGGGATGGTCCAGGCGGTGGTGGTCCAGATGACGGCGAAGGCGGTCTTGCCGGCTGGCAGTGCGGCCAGGCCGAAGGCCTTGGCGAGCGCGGCCGGGTCGTTGGCTTCGAAAGCCACGTCCAGCGTGTCGCTCTTCTTGTCGGCGTACTCGATCTCGAACTCGGCCAGCGAGGAGCCGCAGTCGAAGCACCAGTACACAGGCTTGAGGCCGCGGTAGACGAAGCCACGCTCGATCACGCGCTTGAAGGCACGGATCTCGCCCGCCTCGTTGGCCGGGTCCATGGTGCGGTAGGGGCGCTCCCAGTCGCCCAGGATGCCCAGGCGCTTGAAGTCCTCGCGCTGCAGGCCGATCTGTTCGGTGGCGTAGGCGCGGCTCTTGGCCTGCATGTCGTCGCGGCTGAGGTTGCGGCCGTGCTTTTTCTCGATCGCGTTCTCGATCGGCAGGCCGTGGCAGTCCCAGCCGGGGATGTACTGGGCGTCGAAGCCGGCCAGCTGGCGGCTTTTGACGATCATGTCCTTGAGCACCTTGTTGACGGCGTGGCCCATGTGGATCTGGCCGTTGGCGTAGGGCGGGCCGTCGTGCAGCACGAACAGCGCCGCGCCTTCGCGGGCATCGCGCAGGCGCTTGTAGAGGCCTTCCTGGTTCCAGCTGTTCACCCAGCCCGGCTCGCGCTTGGGCAGGTCGCCGCGCATGGGGAAGGGGGTGTCGGGCAGGTTGAGGGTGCTGCGGTAGTCGGTGGGGGTGTCGGACATGACGGGAATTCCATGGTGGCTTCGACAAGCTCAGCCCGAACCGGGGGAGTGCGAGGGGACTGGAAACAGAAACCGTTCGCCCTGAGCCTGTCGAAGGGCGGCGACCGGACGGACAGGTCGTCTAAATTCGGTCGCGGGTGGTCTGCCGGTGGGTCTGGGTGTGCAGCGACGCAAAGAACGCGCGTGCGTCGTCGCAGTCCCGTGCGATGCCCTGGGTCAGGGCGTCGAGGCTGTCGTACTTCAGCTCGTCATGCAGTTTGTGCAGCAGTTCCACGCGCACGATTTTACCGTAGGCCTCTCCGCCGGGCAGGCTGGCGGCCAGGGCGGGCGGCCAGTCGAGGCAATGGGTCTCCAGCAGCACCCGCCCGCCGTTGACGTCGTCCGGGTCCAGCGAGGGCCTCACGCCCAGGTTGGCCACGCCCGGCAGGGGGGGCGAATCGGCGTGTGGGCCCAGACCATGCACGTGCACCGCGAAGATGCCGCTGGCCGCCGGTTTCCAGTGCGAAAAGCGCAGGTTGAGGGTGCGAAAGCCGTCGCCGCGCCCGGGGCTGCTCTCGGCCAGCTGGCGGCCGAGCTTGCGCCCGTGTACCACGTGGCCGCTGATGCTGTAGGGCCGGCCCAGCAGGGCTGCCACGTCGTCCATGCGGCCGGCGCCCAGGGCCTCGCGCACGGCGGAGCTGGACACGCGCAGGCCGTGCACCTCGTAGCTCTGCATGCGCGCCACGTCGAAACCCAGGCGGCCGCCGGCGGCATCGAGCATGGCGTAGTCGCCGGTGCGTTTGGCGCCGAAGCGGAAATCGTCGCCCACCAGCACGTACTGCACGCCGCACGCGCCCACCAGCGTGTCCTCGATGAAGGCCTCGGGCGCCTGGTTGGCCAGCCGGGCGTTGAACGGCAGGATCACGCATTCGTGCACGCCGCAGCGGTCCAGCTCCTGCAGCTTGTCGCGCAACGTGGCGATGCGCGCGGGGGCCAGCTCCGGCTTGTGGTGCAGGGCGGCGAAGTAGTCGCGCGGGTGCGGCTCGAAAGTCATCACGCAGCTGGGCACGCCCCGGTGCCGGGCTTCGTTGTTGAGCAGCGCGAGCATGGCCTGGTGGCCCCGGTGGACGCCGTCGAAGTTGCCGATGGTCAATGCGCAGCCCGGGGAGCCGGGGGGGCGGGAGCGCAGGCCGCGATAGATTTTCATGCCGTGAGGGGTGTCAAAGGCTGGGTCGAAGGGGCATTTGAGGGCGAAAGCCTTGGCTTCCAGGCCTGCCGTCACGGCCGATTCTTCAAAGCTTGCTATATTGGCACACGATGATATGCGCCCGCAGGCCCTGCCCGCGGTCGCAGGGCGGCTTGCCCAGGGCCGCCCCTCCCCGGTGACATGTTCGTTGGAAGGAGCCCGTCTTGAAGGTCTTGAAGCTCTCCGCGCAGGGGCTGCCACAGTCGTGGATCAGCCTGGAGGAAGCCGTGTTGCATTACGCGGCGGATGAGGTGCGCTGGGAAATGGGGGCCGAGGTCGCGGTGTTCCACGGCGGGCACAACGCGGTGACCGGGCGCCAGTCCATCATCACGGTCAACTCCATCATCGGCACCCAGGGCGTGCCGCGCATCAACCCCTTCGACCTGCGGCCTACGCTGACCAACAGCAAGCTGTTCGCGCGCGACCGCAACGTTTGCGCCTACTGTGGCGAGAGCTGCCACGATGAGGTGTGCACGCGAGAGCACATCGTGCCGCTGGGACAGAACGGGCGCGACACCTGGATGAACGTGGTGACGGCCTGCAAGTCGTGCAACCACCGCAAGGGCAACCGCACGCCCGAACAGGCCCACATGGGGCTGCTGTACACGCCCTACGTGCCCAGCCTGTGGGAAGACTTCATCCTGCGCAACCGCCGCATCCTGGCGGACCAGATGGAGTTCCTGATGTCGCACCTGCCCAAGACCTCGCGGCTGCACGCCTGAGGCCGAATTTCAGTAGGTCAGCTCCAGGACCACGAGGTGGTTCTCGCCCGCTGGCCAGGTCCGGCCGGTGAGCTTCTCGCCGTTGAATTCGGCCGCGATGGGCCGCACGCCTTCCGTGGCGAGGGCCAGTTTCGAGCTGGATACCCCCGCTCCCGCGGGCGGCACGCCGGGCAGGGCCTTGCCGTCGAACGACATCGTGTCGCGGGCGGCATCGAAGTAGCCGCGCGGCCGGGTGAAGGTGACGACGGACTTCGCGCCCTTGTCGGCGGCCGCGATGCGCTCGGCGCGCAGATGGATCAGTTCGCTGCCGCGCGGGAAGGGGCTGCGGTAGATGTGCGTGGTCGCGTAGCCCGGCGCGCTGATGACGAACTCGTGGGCCACGCCGGGCTGCGCGGTGAACGGGCCCCAGAGGCCATCGGCGCCCACGGTCTTGCTGTGCACAGCCGCGCCCCGGCGCTCGCCCGTCGCGGGGTCGGTGGCGTACACCGTGAGCTGCGCGCCCGGCACGGGCAGGTTGTTGGTCTCGTTGCCCGAGGCCGGGTCGGTGGGCGACACGCCCAGGCCGGTGACCTTGCCGTTGAGCACCACCGGCGTCTGGGCGGTGATCGCCAGCGTGCGCGGTGCCTGGCCGGTGATGAAGCGGTGCATGGCATCGAACGCCGTGGGTGAAAAGGACGTTTCTCGGTGGTCCACGCGGGGCAGCACCACGTTGTGGGCACCTTTGAGCGCCGGCCCGTCGAAACCGACGTTGGTGGGCGTGCCCCGGGCGCCGATCCACACGCCGTCGGGCTGGGCGAACTTGTCGTTGTTGTCGGAGCGCAGGGTCATCCACTTCACCGGGCCGGCCACCTCGTCACCCGCGGCGTTCTTGGGCGCATTCAGTGCGCTCAGGAAGGGGCCGGTGCCCGCGAATTCGTTGGCCTCCCGGAATCCCTTGATGGACCAGACGCCGTGGTTGGGTGTACCGCCCAGCACGGCGTGGCTCACGGTCTTGTCGCCGCCGCCATTCTGGATGTAGTTGCGCACCGCGTAGCCGCCGCGCGAATTGGCCACCAGCACCACCTGCGGCGCGCCGGTTGCCCTCAGGACCTTGTCCACCTCGGCCTTGAGGAAAGCCATGTGCTCGGCCGTGGACGAGCGCCCCGGCTGGGCCTTGCCGTCGTCGTCGCGCGCGAGCGGGTAGGGCAGGTCGATCGCGTGCAGGCGCTCGCGCGGCCAGCCGTTGGACTCGAAGCGCCACAGCGTGGTCTGCCAGATCGAGGCGGAGTCGCCGTTGCCGTGCACGAACACGATGGGTGGCTGCCCGGCACCCCGGGGTGCATTGGCACAGGCCGCCAGCAACAGGCCGCTGGCGACGGTGGCGAAAACGGTTCGGCGGGTGGGCATCGGGTCTCTCCTGTTGAAGGGGTGGCCAAAAACACCGCGGCCCGCTGGATGCGGGCCGCTGGGGGGATCAGGCGAACACGCCGGCCGTGTCCTGCATCCGGGCGGAGACCTCGCCCAAGTGGTGCAGGGTGTCGCCGTAGGTCATTTCCAGCTGCGTGAGCTTCTTGAAGTAGTGGCTCACGATGTACTCGTCGGTCACGCCGATGCCGCCGTGCAGCTGCACCGCCTGTTGTCCGACGAAGCGCATGGCCGTGCCCAGCTGCACCTTGGCCCGCGCCATGGCCGCGCGGCGTTCGGGCGCCGGTGCGTTGAGCTTGAGGCTGGCGTAGTAGCTCATGGAGCGCGCCAGTTCCAGCTGCATCTTCATGTCGGCCACGCGGTGGCGCAGCGCCTGGAAACTGGCGATGGCCACGCCGAACTGCTTGCGCGTGTTCATGTATTCGACGGTGATGGCCACGGTCTTGTCCATCACGCCCACGGCTTCGGCGCAGGCGGCGGCGATGCCGATGTCCACGGCATGCTCCAGCGCGGTCAGGCCGTCTGCCGTGATCAGCTGGGCCTGGGCGTCCTTGAGCGTAAGGTCACCGGCACGGCCGCCGTCCTGCGTGCCATAGCCGCGCGTGGCCACACCAGCGGCGGTGCGCTCCACCAGGAACAGGGCGAGCTTGCCACCGGCCACGGCGGGCACGACGAAGGCGTCGGCCTGGTCGGCGGCGGGCACCACGTTCTTGCTGCCCGAGACCGTCCAGCCGCTGCCGGCCTGGGTGGCGGTGGTGGCGCACACGTCGAGCTTGTAGCGGGCCTTGCGCTCCTGGTGAGCGAGCACCACCAGCGCTTCGCCCGAGGCCATGCGCGGCAGCCACGCGGCCTTGAGGTCGGCCGGCGCGTAACCGCCCAGCACGCCGGAGGTGATGAGGGTCTGGGCCAGGGGTTCGAGCACGATGCCGCGCCCCAGCTCTTCCATGACCACCATGCCTTCGATGGGGCCCATGCCCAGGCCGCCGTCGTCCTCACTCACGTAGAGGCCGGCCAGGCCGAGCTCGGCGAGTTCGCCGTAGGCGGCGCGGTCGAAGCCGCCCGCGGCCACGATGCCGTTGCGGCGCTCGAAGGTGTAGCCCTTGTCGACCCATTTGCGCACGGCGTCGCGCAGTTGCTGCTGGTCGTCGCTGAAATCAAAGTCCATGTTTTTCTCCTCAGCCCAGAACGGTTTGCGCGACGATGTTGCGCTGCACTTCGTTGCTGCCGCCGTAGATGGTGGTCTTGCGCATGTTGAAGTAGGTGGACGCCAGCGGCGCGTTGGCGGTGACGCCGCCGGGGAAGTCGCCCTGCCAGCCGGCTTCCATGGCCTCCTCGATGAAGGGCAGGCTGTAGGGGCCAGCCGCGAGCATCATGAGTTCGCTGTAGCGCTGCTGGATCTCGCTGCCCTTGATCTTGAGCAGACCGGCGATGTCGAGCGAGTTCTTGCCCGACTTTTCAGCCGAGAGCACGCGCAGCACCAGCATCTCCAGCGCCACCACGTCGACTTCGAGCAGCGCGATCTGGTCGCGAAAGCGCAGGTCGTCCCACACGCCTTCGGTCTTGGCGATGCGCTTCAAGCGCTCCAGCTCGCGCTTGGCGCGGTTCACGTCGGCGATGTTGGTTCGCTCGTGGCTGAGCAGGTGCTTGGCGTAGGTCCAGCCCTTGTTCTCCTCGCCGATCAGGTTCTCCGCAGGCACCTCGACGTTGTCGAACCAGACTTCGTTCACCTCGCTCTCGCCGTCCAGCAGCTTGATGGGCCGCACGGTGACGCCGGGCGACTTCATGTCGATCAGCAGGAAGGAGATGCCGGTCTGCGGCTTGCCCTCGGTGCTGGTGCGCACCAGGCAGAAGATCCACTCGCCGTACTGGCCCAGCGTGGTCCAGGTCTTCTGGCCATTGACGATGTACTTGTCGCCCTGGCGCTCGGCGCGGGTCTTGACCGAGGCCAGGTCCGAGCCCGAGCCGGGTTCGCTGTAGCCCTGGCTCCACCACACCTCGCCGCTGGCGATGCCGGGCAGGAAACGCTGCTGCTGTTCCTTGTTGCCGAAGGCCATGATCACTGGCGCTACCATCACGGGGCCGAAGGGCACCACGCGCGGCGCGCCGGCCAGGGCGCATTCTTCCTCGAACAGGTGCTTCTGCACCGCGGTCCAGCCCGGACCGCCGAACTCCTTGGGCCAGCCCCAGCCGAGCCAGCCCTTCTTGCCGAGGATCTTGGCCCAGCGCTGCATGTCGTCGCGCGTCAGGCGCAGCGCGTTGTGCACCTTGTGGGCGATTTCGGCCGGCAGGTTGGCCTTGACCCAGCCCCGGATCTCTTCGCGAAACGCCTGTTCTTCGGGCGTGAATGCCAAATCCATGCAATGTCTCCTGATGGCCGCCACAGGATGTGTGCCGGCAAATTGAACAACGCCGGCCAGTTTCGCACGACCGTTCGTTTTAGGGCTGTCCGGGCTGCGACAAGCCGAGCTGCTCGTTCAGATTCTGAAGCTGGTCCTGCAGCAGGGCCACGGTGTTTTCCAGCGTGGCCACCCGGCGGGTGAGGGCGATCAGTTCGTCTTCGGTGGCCGCGCTGCCTTGGGTGGACGGCGCCGCCGCGACGGCGGTGGTGTCCACCGGCCCGCAGAGCAGGTGGGCCCAGCGCTGCTCCCGTGCGCCGGGTGCGCGTGGCAGCTTCACCACCAGCGGGCCGCCTTTCTCGGCGCTGCGGTCCTGCAGTTCCTCCAGGAAGCCGTCAACCGAGGCGATGTCCAGGAACTTGTACCAGCGTTCGGTGTTCAGGCGCAGCTCACCGGCGGTCTGCGGGCCTCGCAGCATCAGCATGCCCAGCAGCACGGCGGATTGTTCGGGCACGCCCACGGCGCGCGCGAAGTTGTGTTCGTAGCGGGTGACTCGGCTGCCGCTGCCCTCCATCACCATGTGAAGGCTGCGCAGCTCGTCCAGCGCCTCCAGCACCAGGGCGTCGGCCAGGTTCATCACCGGGTCGCGGCTGGACTTCTGGTTGCAGCCCGTCACCAGGGCGTTGAGCGTCATGGGGTAGCTGTCGGGCACGGTGCGCGCCTTCTCCATGAGCGTGCCGAGCACGCGTGCCTCGACGGGCGAGAGCGGGCGCTGCTGGAAATCGTGGCCGCGCGGGCGGCCGGCTGAAGGGGTTTGCAGGTCTGAGGTCATTACACTTCCCGGCCATGTCTGGCGTGAACAAAAACATCGTGATTCTCATCTCCGGCAGTGGCTCCAACATGGCCGCCATCGTGGAAACCGCCCGGACGCAACGCTGGCAGGCCCGGTTCGGCGCGCGCGTCGTGGCCGTGATCAGCAACAAGGCCGCTGCCCAGGGCCTGGCCTGGGCGAAGGAACGGGGCATCGCCACCGCCGCGCTGGATCACACCACCTACACCAGCCGCGAGGCATTCGACGCCGCGCTGATGGCCGAGATCGACCGCCACGGCCCCGCGCTGGTGGTGCTGGCGGGCTTCATGCGCATTCTCACCCCGGGCTTCGTACAGCACTACGAAGGCCGGCTGGTCAACATCCACCCCAGCCTGTTGCCCGCCTTCCCGGGGCTCAAGACGCACCAGCGCGCGATCGAAATGGGCTGCCGCTTCGCCGGCGCCACGGTGCACCGCGTGACCAGCGAGCTTGACCACGGTGAGATCCTGGCGCAGGCGGTGGTGCCGGTGCTGCCGGGCGACACGCCCGAGGCGCTGGCGGCGCGGGTGCTCACGCAGGAGCATGTCATCTACCCCCAGGCGGTGGAGCGGCTGCTGGCCGCTGCCTGATCAGACACCCTTGGCGAACACCAGCCCCGCGTGTTCGCGCATGGCGTGGAACTTGATCTTCGGCCAGTTCGCCTCCACGGCGCGCAGGGTGGCCGAGTGGTCCACCAGCAGCGTGGGCGCGTCCACCGCGTCCAGCGCCACACGGTGGCTGTTGGCATCGATGAAGCGCTTGAGTTCGACCTCGCCACCGTCCTCGGGTGCGCAGGTCACCCAGCGCGCCACCTGGTAGGGGCTGTTCATGATGCGGGCTTTCACGCCGTACTCGTGCTCCAGGCGGTGGGCGACCACCTCGAACTGCAGCTGACCCACGGCGCCCAGCAGCAGCACCGAACCCGCCACGGGGCGGAACACCTGGATGGCACCCTCTTCGCCGAGCTGAGTCAGGCCGGCGCGCAGCTGCTTGCTGCGCAGCGGATCGGCCACTTCCACGCTGCGGATGATTTCCGGCGCGAAGAAGGGCAGGCCGGTGAATTGCAGGCTCTCACCTTCGGTGAGCGTGTCGCCCAGCTGCAGCACGCCGTGGTTGGGGATGCCGATGATGTCGCCGGCAAAGGCTTCGTCGAGCAGTTCGCGGCGCTGCGACAGGAAGCTCACCACGGTGTTGGGCCGCAGGTCCTTGCCCGATCGCACCACCTTGAGTTTCATGCCGCGCTCGAAATGGCCGCTGGCCACGCGCACGAAAGCGATGCGATCACGGTGCGCCGGGTCCATGTTGGCCTGGATCTTGAAGACCACGCCGCTGAACTTGGTCTCCTCGGGTTTCACCACGCGCTGGATCGCGGGCCGTTCGCCCGGGGGCGGCGCCAGATCGACCAGCGCGTCGAGCACCTCGCGCACGCCGAAGTTGTTCACCGCCGAGCCGAACAGCATGGGCGTCTGCTGACCGGCGAGGAACTTGGCTTCCTCGAACGCGGGCGAGGCGCCAGCCACGAGCTCCAACTCGTCGCGCGCCTGCTCGAACTCGGCGCCGAAGCGCTGCACGCTCTCGGGGTTGTCCAGGCCGGCCAGCACGTCCTCGTCGCCGCCCCGGCGGTCTTCACCGGCGGCGAACACGCGCATCTGGTCGGTGCGGCGGTCGAACACGCCCCGGAAGGTCTTGCCCATGCCCACCGGCCAGGTGAAGGGCACGACCGTCATGCCCAGCTCGCGCTCGATCTCGTCCATCAGGTCCAGCGGGGCCTGCACCTCGCGGTCCATCTTGTTGACGAAGGTCAGGATGGGCGTGTTGCGCGCGCGGCACACCTGCAGCAGGCGGCGGGTCTGGGGCTCCACGCCATTGCCGGCATCGATCACCATCAGCGCCGCGTCCACGGCCGTGAGCACACGGTAGGTGTCTTCCGAGAAGTCCTGGTGGCCCGGAGTGTCCAGCAGGTTGATCACGCAGTCGCGGTACTCCATTTGCATGACCGAGGAGGCGACCGAGATGCCCCGCTGCTTTTCGATCTCCATCCAGTCGCTGGTGGCGTGGCGCGCGGCTTTGCGCGCCTTCACGCTGCCCGCGATGTTGATCGCGCCCGAGAACAGCAGCAGCTTCTCGGTGAGGGTGGTCTTGCCCGCGTCGGGGTGGGAGATGATGGCGAAAGTGCGCCGGCGGCGCACTTGGTTCGGGATGTCGGACATAGCCTCTGATTATCCCCGGTGGACAATACGGCTTATGCACCCCAAAGCCCTTCTGGACGAAAGCGCCAGCCTGATCGAGCAGGTTTTCAAGTTCGAACACCCCGCCGACGCCGTCGTCGCGCGCCATTTCCGTGAAAACCGATCCCTGGGGCCACGCGAGCGGGCCACGTTGTCCGACTCCGTCTACACCACCCTGCGCGAGCGCCTCAAGCTGGAGTGGCTGGCCCGCTCCGGCAGTGGCTCCAAGTGGCGCCGGCTGGCGATCCTGGCCTTCCCGGGCGATCGCGACTTCGTCAAGAGCGCCTTGACGGACGCCGAAAAAAACTGGCTTGACCATTGCGACGCCGTCACCGACGCCGACCTGATGGCGCCGCACCGCCACAACCTGCCCGAGTGGCTGGCCACCGCCCTGCGCGAGCAGGTGGGCGACGAATTCGACGCGCTGGTCGCCAGCCTGAACCAGCCCGCGCCCCTGGACCTGCGGGTGAACGTGCTCAAGGCCAAGCGCGACGCCGCACTGGCCGGCCTGCAGAAGGCCGGTCTCACGGGGGCGGCCACGCCGTATTCGCCCCTGGGCATCCGCCTGCAGGGCAAGCCCTCGCTGGCCAAACTGCCGGCCTTCGTGCAGGGCGAGGTGGAGATCCAGGACGAGGGCTCCCAACTGCTGGCCCTGCTGCTGGACGCCAAGCGCGGCGAGATGGTGGTCGATTTCTGCGCCGGTGCCGGGGGCAAGACCCTGGCGATCGGTGCTGCCATGCGCAACAGCGGCCGGCTCTATGCCTTCGACACCTCCGGCCACCGGCTCGACGCGCTCAAGCCCCGGCTGGCGCGCAGCGGCCTGTCCAACGTGCACCCGGTGGCGATCGCCCACGAGCGGGATGACCGCATCAAGCGCCTGGCCGGCAAGATCGACCGCGTGCTCGTCGACGCCCCCTGCTCGGGCCTGGGCACCCTGCGGCGCAGCCCGGACCTGAAATGGCGCCAGACGCCGCAGACCGTGGCCGCCCAGGCCGAATTGCAGCAGGCCATCCTGCACAGTGCCGCCCGCCTGCTCAAGCCCGGCGGACGGCTGGTGTACGCGACCTGCAGCCTGCTCCGGGCCGAAAACGAGGCCGTGTGCGCGGCATTCGAACCCGCCCACCCGGAATTCGAACCGGTGCCGGTGGCCAGCCTGCTGGAAGGGGTGCACGTTTCCGACGCATCCACCCTGTGCGCAGGTGAAAACGGAAAATGGCTGCGTTTGTGGCCTCATCGGCATGCAACAGACGGCTTTTTTGCTGCCGTTTGGCGGAAAAAGGCTTGAATAGCGTGCAAGTCGCCTGAAATAAAGGCTTAAGTTTTCATCCTGGGGCGGCTCACCGGTTGGCGATTTGCACCCCCGGCCTTAAAATCCAGGCTTCGCTGGCCCACACCGCCCATGGGCCTGGCGCCCCTTCATGTCCGTGACCGAGGGCGGTCTTTTAGGAACTCCATGTTTTCTTCCGATTCCGGAATCTTCTCTGCTGTCTGGGATGGCCTGATCCAGTTTCTGGCCAACGGCCTGACGGGCGCTGCCTGGTGGCAGGTGCTCATCGTGGCCCTGGTGTTCACGCACATCACGATCGCCAGCGTCACCATCTACCTGCACCGCCATTCCGCACACCGGTCGCTGGACCTGCACCCGATCGCGTCGCATTTCTTCCGCTTCTGGCTCTGGATGACCACCGGCATGGTCACCAAGGAGTGGACGGCCATCCACCGCAAGCACCACGCCAAATGCGAACACGAAGGTGATCCGCACAGCCCGCACATCTTCGGCATCAAAAAGGTCTTCTACGAAGGCGCAGAACTCTACCGGGCCGAGGCCAAGAACGCCGAGACCATGGAGCGCTACGGCCACAACACGCCGAACGACTGGATTGAAAAGCACCTCTACACCGGCCGCTCGCGCCTGGGCGTGAGCCTGATGCTGATCATCAACGTGGCGCTGTTCGGGGTCCTGGGCCTGTCGGTCTGGGCGCTGCAGATGGCCTGGATTCCCATCACCGCCGCCGGCATCATCAACGGCATCGGCCACTGGTGGGGCTACCGCAACTTCGAAGCCGCCGACGGCAGCACCAACGTGTCGCCCTGGGGCATCCTCATTGGAGGCGAAGAGCTGCACAACAACCACCACACCTACCCGACCTCGGCCAAGCTGTCGGTCAAGCCCTACGAATTCGACATCGGCTGGATGTACATCACCATGCTGAAGTCCGTGGGCCTGGCCTCGGTGAAGAAGGTGCCGCCGAAGATGGCCTATGGCGCCGTGCGCCCGGTGGCCGACGAGAAGACCCTGGAGGCGATCATCGCCAACCGCTACGAGGTGATGGCCGGTTACGCGCGCGAAATGCGCGCCGCCTGCCAGCACGAGCTCGAGGCCTTGAAGCAGCGCCGCGGCGACGCCACTGTGCTGCAGGCCGCGCGCCGCTGGCTGCACCGCGACGACGACAAGGTGCCCGCCAACGTCAAGCCCCAGTTGGCCCAGGTGCGCGCCGAGCACCCGGTGCTCGACAAGATGGTGACCATGCGCGAGGAGCTGCGCGCCCTGTGGTCGAGCACGAACTCCACTCGCGAACAGCTCGCCGTGGACCTGCAGGCCTGGTGCCGCCGCGCCGAGGAAAGTGGCATCGCCGCACTGCGCGACTTCTCGATCCGCCTGCGTTCCGCCCACGCCTGATTGCCCCACCCCTGCGCCGCGCCTGCGGCGCGTCACCCCCTCAAGGGGGCGGCGCTGACGGACCGGCAAAGCCGGATCCGTGGCGCCCGGGAAGGAATAAAAAACCCGCTGTGAAAACAGCGGGTTTTTTGCTGGGAACCGGCTCAATTACTTGAGCTTGATTTCCTTGTAGTCCACGTGCTTGCGAGCCTTCGGATCAAATTTCTTGATCAGCATCTTTTCGGGCGTGGTCTTCTTGTTCTTGGTGGTGGTGTAGAAGTGGCCGGTTCCAGCGGTGGATTCCAGCTTGATCTTCTCGCGTGCGCCTTTGGTTGCCATGTTCGGTTCTCCTTAAGCTTGACCGCGTGCGCGCAGGTCGGCGAGCACGGCGTCAATGCCGTTTTTGTCGATCAGGCGCAGGGCGGCACCGGAGACGCGCAGACGCACCCAGCGGTTTTCGCTCTCGACCCAGAAACGGCGGTATTGCAGGTTCGGCAGGAACCGGCGCTTGGTTTTGTTGTTGGCGTGGGAAACGTTGTTCCCGACCAT
The DNA here is from genome assembly GCF_057809615.1 of Hydrogenophaga sp. FG152. NCBI lineage: Bacteria > Pseudomonadati > Pseudomonadota > Betaproteobacteria > Burkholderiales > Comamonadaceae > Hydrogenophaga > Hydrogenophaga sp. FG152. The sequence continues at coordinate 36,404 of NZ_JBMDKH010000014.1, forward strand.
GGGCTTCTTGCCCGTGACGTCGCAGACGCGTGCCATGAGGACACTCCGATCATTTCAAACAGCTGCGAACCGCGAACCGGAGGTGTCTCCGTGTCGGCCCATCAGCCTCACCTCGCCAGGAAAGGGTGGCGGTAACCCGAATCTGCTTCGTGCCCGGGCAAGCCGGTAAATCTCAGCAAAGCCCGCAATTATAGCCAACTGGCGGCCAGGCCGCCAGGGCCGGCCGTCAGCCCCGCGCTCAGGCGGCGTTCTGCTCCAGGAAGCGCTGGGCGTCGAGGGCGGCCATGCAGCCGGTGCCGGCGCTGGTGATGGCCTGGCGGTACACGTGGTCCTGCACGTCGCCAGCGGCGAACACGCCGGGTACACTGGTCATGGTGGCCATGCCCTGCAGGCCCGAACGGGTGGTGATGTAGCCGTCCTTCATGTCCAGCTGGCCCTTGAAGATGTCGGTGTTCGGCTGGTGGCCGATGGCGATGAAGCAGCCTTTGACATCCAGGTCTTCGGTCGCACCGGTCTTCACGCTTTTCAGGCGAACGCCGGTCACGCCGGTCGGGTCGCCCAGCACCTCGTCCAGCGTGCTGTGCAGTTTGAGCTCGATCTTGCCGGCGGCGACCTTCTCCATCAGCTTGTCGATCAGGATGGCTTCGGCCTTGAAGGTGTCGCGGCGGTGGACCAGCGTGACCTTGCTGGCGATGTTGGACAGGTACAGCGCCTCTTCCACGGCTGTGTTGCCGCCGCCGACCACGCTGACTTCCTGGCCGCGGTAGAAGAAGCCGTCGCAGGTGGCGCAACCCGACACGCCCTTGCCCATGAAGGCTTCCTCGGAGGGCAGGCCGAGGTACTTGGCCGACGCGCCAGTGGCGATGATGAGCGCATCGCAGCTGTATTCACCGCTGTCGCCCTTGAGCACGAAGGGGCGCTTGGAGAAGTCGACCGCGTTGATGTGGTCGAAGATGATCTCGGTCTTGAAGCGCTCGGCGTGCGCCAGGAAACGCTGCATCAGGTCGGGGCCCTGCACGCCTTCGGCATCGGCGGGCCAGTTGTCCACATCGGTCGTGGTCATGAGCTGGCCGCCCTGGGCGATGCCGGTGATAAGCACGGGATTGAGGTTGGCGCGCGCGGCGTAGACGGCCGCGGTGTAGCCGGCAGGGCCTGAGCCCAGGATGAGGACTTTCGCGTGTTTCATGTTGAGCGCCCCATCGAATTTGGGGCCAAGTGGTTTAGAGTCGGTGGTTATATGGGCGCGTTCGGGGGCAAATCCAGTGCCGCGTGGCGCCCAGTGTGTGCGAATCATTGTATGAAAGAGCGCCTCGCGCCCCGTCCCAACCAAGGAATACACGCATGTCTCTCCTGTCCAATCTCGACCTGATCCGCCGGGTTCCCTTGTTTTCCACCTTGACCCAGGCCCAGGCCGAATCGGTGGCTGATTCGGTGGTCAAGCGGCGTTTCAAGAGAGGGGAGTGCATCGTCGAACAGGGCAAGAAGTCCAACTGCCTGGCCATCGTGCTGACCGGGCGGGCCCGCGTGGTGACGACCGACACTCGGGGCCGCGAGGTCATCCTGGCCACCATGAACCCGGGCGACTACGTGGGCGAGATGAGCCTGATCGACAACCAGCCGCATTCGGCCACCGTGCGCGCCGAGGTGCAGACCGACGTGCTGATCCTGGGGCGCACCGAATTCGCGCGCTGCCTGCCGGAAAACACCTCCATGGCCTACGCGGTCATGCGCGGCCTGGTGCAGCGCCTGCGTCACGCGGACCGCAAGATCGAGTCGCTGGCGCTGATGGATGTGTATGGGCGTGTCGCCCGTGCCCTGCTGGAATTCGCCCAGCCCGACAAGGACGGCGTGCTGACCATCAAGGACCGGGTCTCGCGCCAGGACGTGGCCAAGATGATCGGGGCTTCCCGCGAGATGGTCAGCCGCGTCATGAAGGACCTGGAAGACCGGGGCTTCATCGAAGTGACCGAAGAGGGCAGCACCGTCATCAAGGAGCGCCTCAACTCGCTCGGTTGAGGGCTCTTTCGCACCCGGCCGGCGTTGCCCGGTCGTTGGCTGTCATGGGGTAAGCTTGTCGCTGGATTTCAGCGAGGCCTATGACTTACTCACTCAACACCCTCAACGCCGATCGCGGTTCCGCGGCGCCAGCGGGTGTGTCCCGGTTTGCCCAGGAAATCGGCCTGGTGCTGGGCGCTGCGGCGCTTGCGTTCTGGCTGCTGGCGCTGCTCAGCCACTCCCTGGCCGATCCCGCTTGGAGCACCACGGGCACCTCCACCGAGGTAAGCAACTGGGGTGGCCGCCTGGGCGCCATGCTGTCGGACTGGAGTTATTACCTGCTCGGCTTTTCGGTCTGGTGGCTCTTTCTCGCCGGGGTGCGGGCCTGGTTGTCCACCCTGGCACGCTGGATTCGCGGCGCGCAAGGCACAGAAGGCGAGGTGGCGACGGGTGATCGCCTCTGGCACCGCCCTTGGGCGCGCCGCGCGCTGTTCTGGCTGGCCCTGGTCGTCCTGATGGCGGCCAGCACGGTGCTGGAATGGAGCCGCCTCTACCGGTTGGAGGCCTTGTTGCCCGACCACGCAGGAGGCGTGCTGGGCCATGCGCTGGGACCTGTGGCGACGCGCTGGCTGGGTTTCACCGGTTCGGCGCTGGCCATGCTGGCGGTGCTGCTGGTGTGTCTGCCCACCGTCTTCCGCTTCTCCTGGGGCCACTGGGCCGAGGAAGTCGGGCACACGCTGGATGGCTGGTTCGAAGCCCGGCGCGAGAAGCGCGAGGCGGTGGAAGACCAGCGCATCGGCGAGAAGGCCGCGCGCGAGCGCGAAGAGGTGGTGAAGGTCGAGCGCGTCGAGATCGAGGAGCACCACCCGGTGCCCGTGGTGATCGAACCCTCGCTGGTCGATGTGCCCAAGAGCGAGCGCGTGGCCAAGGAGCGCCAGAAGCCCTTGTTCACCGAGCTGCCCGACAGCAAGCTGCCGCAGGTGGACCTGCTCGACAGTGCCCCCTTGCACCAGGCCGGGGTGGACAGCCAGACGCTGGAGATGACCAGCCGGCTGATCGAGAAGAAGCTCAAGGACTTCGGCGTGGAGGTGCGCGTGGTGGCGGCGGCCCCCGGCCCGGTGATCACGCGCTACGAGATCGAGCCCGCCACCGGCGTGAAGGGCTCACAGATCGTCAACCTGGGCCGCGACCTGGCCCGTTCGCTGTCGCTGGTGTCGATCCGCGTGATCGAGACCATCCCCGGCAAGAACCTGATGGCGCTGGAACTGCCCAACGCCAAGCGCCAGACCATCAAGCTCAGCGAGATCCTGGGTTCACAGGTCTACAACGACGCCAAGTCCATGTTGACCATGGGCCTGGGCAAGGACATCGGGGGGCAGCCCGTGGTGGCCGACCTCGCCAAGATGCCGCACTGCCTGGTGGCTGGTACCACCGGTTCGGGCAAGTCGGTGGGCATCAACGCGATGATCCTGTCGCTGCTCTACAAGGCCGACGCGCGCGACGTGCGCCTGCTGTTGATCGACCCCAAGATGCTGGAGATGAGCGTCTACGAGGGCATTCCGCACCTGCTCGCGCCGGTCGTGACGGACATGAAGCACGCGGCCAACGGCCTGAACTGGTGCGTGGCCGAGATGGAGAAGCGCTACAAGCTCATGAGCAAGATGGGCGTGCGCAACCTCGCGGGCTTCAACACCAAGATCGACGAGGCCACGGCGCGCGGCGAGATCATCGGCAACCCGTTCAGCCTCACGCCAGAACAGCCTGAGCCGCTGGAGCGCCTGCCCTACATCGTGGTCGTGATCGACGAACTCGCCGACCTGATGATGGTGGTGGGAAAGAAGATAGAGGAGCTGATCGCCCGCCTGGCGCAGAAGGCGCGCGCGGCCGGCATCCACCTGATCCTGGCGACCCAGCGCCCGAGCGTGGACGTGATCACCGGCCTGATCAAGGCCAACATCCCGACGCGCCTGTCTTTCCAGGTCAGCAGCAAGATCGACAGCCGCACCATCCTCGACCAGATGGGCGCCGAAAGCCTGCTGGGCATGGGCGACATGCTGTACATGCCTTCCGGCACGGGTTTCCCGATCCGCGTGCACGGCGCCTTCGTCAGCGACGACGAGGTGCACCGCGTGGTGGCCTACCTGAAAGAGCAGGGCGGTGAACCCAACTACATCGACGGCGTGCTCGAAGGCAGCGTGGGCGACGGCGATGGGGGCGACCTGTTCGGCGAAGGCGGTGGCGAGGGTGGCAGTGGCGAGAAGGATGCGCTGTACGACCAGGCCGTCGAGATCGTGCTCAAGGACCGCAAGGCCAGCATTTCCTATGTGCAGCGCAAGCTGAAAATTGGTTACAACCGCGCGGCGCGTCTGCTGGAGGACATGGAGAACGCGGGGCTTGTCAGCGCGCTCACCTCCAGTGGGCAGCGCGACATCCTGGTGCCCTCGCGAGGCGGGGAATGAAGCCCGCCGACATGCAACCAAGTCGGCGCAACCGGGTCCTACCGTCCATGATCAAGCAACTCCTCACTTCCTGCGCGCTGTCGCTGGCCGCGCTCGCCGCCCACGCCGATGGCCTGCAAGACCTCGAAAGATTCCTGCGTGAGGTGGACAGCGGCAAGGCCGGCTTCACCCAGGTCGTGACCTCGCCCAAGCGCGCCAACGAAACCGTGGCGCGCAGCAAGACCTCCAGCGGCACGTTCGAATTCCTGCGGCCCAACCGTTTCCGCTTCGTGTACGCCAAGCCGTTCGAGCAGACCATCGTGGCCGACGGCCAGACCCTGTGGCTGCACGACGTGGACCTGAACCAGGTCACATCGCGTTCGCAGAAGGAAGCCTTGGGCAGCACGCCTGCCGCGCTGATCGCGGCCGGGAGCGATCTCAAAGCGCTCTCGGACGCGTTCGAACTCAAGCCGGCCGCCGCCCGCGATGGCCTGGAGTGGCTGGAGGCCCGCCCGAAGGACCGCAACGGCCAGCTGCAGGTGGTGCGCGTGGGCTTTCGCCAGGGGCAGCTGTCGGTGCTGGACATCGAGGACAGCCTGGGCCAGCGCTCGGTGCTCACCTTCAACAGCTGGCAGACCAATGCGCCGCTGAAGGCAGGGGACTTCAGGTTCCAGCCGCCACCGGGTGCCGCCGTCGTCAAACCCTGATCGTTTCGCCGTGTCGACCGCCAGTACCCACGTGCCCCTGGCCGAGCGCCTGCGCCCGCGCACGCTGGCCGAGGTGATCGGCCAGCAGCACATGCTGGGCGAGGGCATGGCCTTGCGGCTGGCTTTCGAATCGGGCCAGCCGCACAGCTGCATTCTCTGGGGCCCACCGGGCGTGGGCAAGACCACCATCGCCCGCCTGATGGCCGACGCGTTCGACGCGCAGTTCCTCACCATCAGCGCGGTGCTGGGCGGCGTCAAGGACATCCGCGAGGCCGTGGAGCGGGCCGAGGTGGCGCGCAGCGGCCTCTCGCCCCAGCGCACCATCCTGTTCGTGGACGAGGTGCACCGCTTCAACAAGAGCCAGCAGGACGCCTTCCTGCCGCACGTGGAAAGTGGCTTGTTCACCTTCATCGGCGCCACCACCGAAAACCCCTCTTTCGAGGTGAACTCGGCGTTGCTCTCGCGGGCGGCCGTTTACGTGCTGCGGCCTTTGTCGGAAGACGATCTGCGTCAGATCGTGGTCAAGGCCCAGGCGATCGACGCGGTGCCGGCCATCGAATCGACCGCCGTGGACCGACTCATCGCCTACGCCGACGGTGATGCGCGCCGCCTGCTCAACACACTGGAGACCCTGGCGGTGGCGGCCGGGCGGGAAAAACTCGCCGAGGTGAGCGATGCCTGGCTGCTCAAGGTGCTGGGCGAGCGGATGCGCCGCTACGACAAGGGCGGCGAACAGTTCTACGACACCATCAGCGCCCTGCACAAAAGCGTGCGCGGTTCCGACCCCGATGCCGCCCTGTACTGGTTCGTGCGCATGCTCGACGGGGGCGCTGAACCCCGGTACATGGCCCGCCGCTTCATCCGCATGGCCAGCGAGGACATCGGCCTGGCCGATCCCCGCGCCCTGCGCCTGGCCCTGGACGCCGCCGAGGTGTACGAACGCCTGGGCAGTCCAGAGGGCGAGCTGGCCCTGGCCGAGTGCGTGGTTTACCTGGCGGTGGCACCCAAATCCAACGCGGTCTACAAGGCCTTCAACGAAGCCAAGGCCTTTGTGAAGAAGGACGGCACCCGCCCCGTGCCCATGCACCTGCGCAACGCGCCGACCAAGCTCATGAAGTCGCTGGACTATGGCAAGGGCTACCGCTACGCGCACGACGAAGAGGGCGGTTTTGCGGCCGGTGAACGCTATCTGCCCGATGGCATGGCCGACCCGGGCTTCTACCGCCCGGTCGACCGTGGGCTCGAGTTGCGCATCGCCGATAAGCTGCGCGAGCTCAAGAAACTCAACAATCAAAAAGACTAATGCACTGCCAATCGCGCTGATGCGGTCTGGGGAGTTGCACCTAAAACAAGGGTAAACCCGCGTCCGCTAAGGGCTTACACGCATGTGGGCCCCAAAAGCCCCTCATTACAATCCGTCCACCAACCCGCAGTCGGTCCTGTTTCAAGGTCATGTCTGGCGGGTTTTTTGCTAGGTTGAAACGGGCCGGCGCCACAAGCGCTTCCCGGCCTGTCACAAAACACGGAGAAACATTCATGGAAGTTTTGCTGCAGCAGATCATCAACGGTCTGGTGTTGGGCAGTATGTATGCGCTGGTGGCACTGGGGTACACCATGGTGTACGGCATCATCGGACTGATCAACTTCGCGCACGGCGACGTGCTGATGGTGGGGGCCCTCACCAGCTGGACGGTCATCGGCTGGATGACCAGTGCGTCCACCGGACTGCCGACCTGGGTGGTCCTCCTGCTCGCCACCGTCATCGCGATGGTGGTCTGCGCCACGCTCAACTTCACCATCGAGAAACTGGCCTACCGGCCGCTGCGCAATTCCAATCGACTCGCGCCCCTGATCACCGCCATCGGCATGTCGCTGCTCCTGCAGACCTTCGCCATGATCATCTGGGCGCCGAACCCGAAGTCCTACCCCTCCATGCTGTCGCGCGAACCGATCGCGTTCGGTGGCGCGGTGATTTCGGTGACGCAGGTCGTCATCCTGGCCACCACGGCGGTCACGCTGGCTTTCCTGATGTGGCTGGTCAACCGCACCAATCTGGGCCGCGCCATGCGGGCCACGGCCGAGAACCCGCGTGTGGCCGCGCTCATGGGCATCAAGCCCGACGTGGTCATCTCTGCCACCTTCATCATCGGCGCCATGCTCGCGGCCATTGCCGGCGTGATGTGGGCCTCCAACTACGGCACGGTGCAGCACGCCATGGGCTTCATGCCCGGCCTCAAGGCCTTCGTGGCCGCGGTGATGGGCGGCATCGGCAACCTCGCTGGTGCGGTGGTCGGGGGCATTGCGCTCGGCTTGATCGAATCCCTGGGTGCCGGCTACCTCGGCAAGCTCACCGGTGGGGTGCTGGGCAGCCAGTACACCGACATCTTCGCCTTCATCGTGCTGGCCATCGTGCTCACGCTGCGTCCCTCGGGGCTGCTGGGTGAACGTGTGGCGGACCGTGCCTGACCGTCCGGGAGAAACACCATGATGAACACCAAAACCGGCAAGCTGATCGTCTTCCTGATCGCGGCGGTGGCCTTGCTGCTGCTGCCCATCATCCTGCAATCCACCGGCAGCAACTCCTGGGTGCGCATTGTCGATATCGCGCTCATGTACGTGCTGCTGGCCCTCGGCCTGAATATCGTGGTCGGCTACGCCGGCCTCCTGGACCTGGGCTACATCGCGTTCTTCGCGGTGGGGGCCTATGTGTTTGCCTTGCTGGGCTCGCCCCACCTCGCCGACACCTTCCCGGCCATCAAGGCCATGTTCCCCAACGGCCTGCACTACAACATCTGGCTGGTGATGATCCTGGCGGCGGCGATTGCGGGGGTGGTCGGCATGATCCTGGGGGCACCCACGCTCAAGCTGCGCGGCGACTACCTCGCCATCATCACCCTGGGCTTCGGCGAGATCATCCGCATCTTCCTGCTGAACATGGACCGCCCGTTGAACATCACCAACGGTCCCAAGGGCATCAGCCAGATCGACACCATCTCCGTGTTCGGCCTCGACCTCGGCAAGCGCCTGACCATCGGCGACTACACCTTCCAGCCGGTCACGCTGTACTACTACCTGTTCCTGTTCTTCGTGGTGCTGGCCATCGTCATCTCCTACCGTCTGCAGGATTCGCGCATCGGCCGCGCCTGGATGGCCATTCGTGAAGACGAGATCGCCGCCAAGGCCATGGGCCTGAACACCCGCAACCTCAAGCTGCTGGCCTTTGGCATGGGCGCGTCCTTCGGTGGCGTGTCCGGCGTGCTGTTCGCCTCGTTCCAGCGCTTCGTTTCGCCCGAGTCCTTCTCGCTGATGGAGTCGGTGATGGTGGTGGCCATGGTGGTGCTGGGCGGCATCGGGCACATCCCGGGCGTGGTGCTGGGTGCCCTGTTGCTGGCGGGCCTGCCCGAGGTGTTGCGCCATGTGGCACACCCGCTGACCGAACTGACGGGTGGTCGCCTTGGCCCTGAGATCCTGCGCCAACTGCTCATCGCGCTGGCCATGGTGGTCGTGATGCTGCTCCGCCCCAGAGGCTTGTGGCCCTCGCCAGAGCACGGCAAGTCCCTGACCAAGTAAGCGGAGCATTCACATGAGCGACACCATTCTCAAAGTGGCGAATGTTTCCAAGCGCTTTGGGGGCCTGCAGGCCCTGAGCGATGTGGGCATCGAAATCAAGCGCGGTCAGGTCTATGGCCTGATCGGCCCCAACGGCGCCGGCAAGACGACCTTCTTCAACGTGCTGACCGGGCTGTACACGCCCGACAGCGGTTCCTTCGAACTCGCTGGCAAGCCCTACACGCCCAGCGCGGTGCACGAGGTGGCCAAGGCCGGCATCGCCCGCACCTTCCAGAACATCCGGCTGTTCGCCGAGATGACGGCGCTGGAAAACGTCATGGTCGGGCGCCACGTGCGCACCCATTCGGGCCTGATCGGTGCCGTGCTGCGCACGCCCGGTTTCAAGCGCGAAGAGGCCGCGATCACGGCGCGCGCGCGCGAGTTGCTGGCCTATGTGGGCATCGAGAAGTTCGCCGACTACAAGTCGCGCACGCTGAGTTACGGCGACCAGCGCCGCCTGGAAATCGCGCGCGCCCTGGCGACCGACCCGCAGCTGATCGCGCTGGACGAACCGGCCGCCGGCATGAACGCCACCGAAAAGGTGCAGCTGCGCGAGCTGATCGACCGCATCCGCAAGGACAACCGCACCATCCTGCTGATCGAGCACGACGTGAAGCTGGTGATGGGCCTGTGCGACCGTGTGACCGTGCTCGACTACGGCAAGCAGCTCGCCTCCGGCTCACCGGCCGACGTGCAGAAGGACCCCAAGGTGATCGAGGCCTACCTCGGCACCGGCGGCCACTGATCAAGGATTGACGCAAATGGCAAACACACTCCTCAAAGTCAGCGGTCTGAAGGTCGCGTACGGCGGCATCAAGGCCGTCAAGGGCATCGATCTCGAGGTGCGCGAGGGCGAGCTGATCTCGCTCATCGGCTCCAACGGCGCCGGCAAGACCACCACCATGAAGGCCGTCACCGGTTCGCTCGCCTACGAGGCCGGCGACATCGAGTACCTGGGCCAGAGCATCAAGGGCAAGGGCGCCTGGGATCTCGTGAAGCAGGGCCTGGCCATGGTGCCGGAAGGCCGTGGCGTGTTCACCCGCATGACCATCACCGAGAACCTGCAGATGGGCGCCTACATCCGCAAGGACAAGGCCGGCATCGCGCAGGACATCGAGAAGATGTTCGGTATCTTCCCGCGCCTGCGCGAACGCAAGGACCAGCTGGCCGGCACGATGAGCGGTGGCGAGCAGCAGATGCTGGCCATGGCGCGCGCGCTCATGAGCCAGCCCAAGGTGCTGCTGCTTGACGAGCCGTCCATGGGCCTCTCGCCCATCATGGTGGACAAGATCTTCGAGGTCGTGCGCGACGTCTCCGCCCAGGGCGTGACCATCCTGCTGGTGGAGCAGAACGCCCGCCGAGCGCTGCAGATCGCCGACCGCGGCTACGTGATGGATTCGGGCGAAATCATCATGACCGGCGTGGGACGCGACATGCTCGACGACCCCAAGGTTCGCGCTGCCTATCTCGGCGAATAACGCGAATTCGGCCCGGATCGGGCCGAAAACTACAATCATGGGTTGCGCACCTCGGTGCCCAACCCATTTTTCATTCATGACCCAAGCCCAAACCCCCCCCACCGCCGAGACCGGTGCGCCTGCGGCGCACGACGACAACCAGCTCATCGCCGAACGCCGCGAGAAGCTCAAGGCGCTGCGCGAGGCGCAGAAAAAGGGCCAGGGGGTGGCGTTTCCCAACGACTTCAAACCCGCCGACAAGGCGGCCGACCTGTTCGCCCGCTATGGCGAGACCACCAAGGAAGCGCTGGAGGCCGAGCCGGTGCGCGCCAGTGTGGCCGGGCGCATGATGCTCAAGCGCGTGATGGGCAAGGCCAGCTTCGCCACGCTGCAGGACGCGTCCTTTGGCCCGTCGGGTGGCCGCATCCAGATCTACGTCAACAACGACGGCGTGGGCGAGGCGCAGCACAGCGCCTTCAAGCACTGGGACCTGGGCGACATCATCGCGGTCGAGGGCGTGCTCATGCGCACCCGCACCGGCGAACTCACCATCCAGGCCGACCGCATTCGCCTGATCACCAAGAGCCTGCGCCCGCTGCCCGACAAGTTCCACGGCATCGCCGACCAGGAAATCAAGTACCGCCAGCGCTACGTGGACCTGATGACCGACGAAACCGCCCGCAAGCGTTTTGTCGCGCGCAGCCAGGCCCTGGCCAGCATCCGCGACTTCATGGTGAGCCACGGCTTCCTCGAGGTGGAAACGCCCATGCTGCACCCGATCCCGGGCGGGGCCAACGCCAAGCCGTTCAAGACCCACCACAACGCGCTGGACCAGGAGATGTTCCTGCGCATCGCGCCCGAGCTCTACCTCAAGCGCCTGCTGGTGGGTGGCTTCGACCGCGTGTTCGAGATCAACCGCAACTTCCGAAACGAAGGCATCAGCGTCCGCCACAACCCCGAGTTCACCATGATGGAGTTCTACGCGGCGTACTGGAACTACCAGGACCTGATGGACTTCAACGAGGAACTCATCCGCCACGTGGTGCGCCGGGTGCGAGGTGACGAGCCGCTGACCTACCAGGGCCAGCCGGTGGACATCCTGTCGCCCTTCGAACGCCTGACGATCCGTGAAGCCATCGTCAAGTACACCGAGGCGGGCGACAGCGTGGACGATGCCGCCTGGCTTCTCGCGCAGCTCAAGAAGCTCGGCCTGAGCGAGGAGAAGCACCAGCTCTCCAGCCGCAGCCTGCCCAGCCTGCAGGTGCTGTACTTCGAAGAGAAGGTCGAAGACAAGCTCTGGAACCCGACCTTCATCATGGACCACCCGACCGAGATCTCGCCGCTGGCGCGCGCCAACGACGCGAACCCCGCGGTCACCGAGCGCTTCGAGCTCTACATCACCGGGCGCGAATTCGGCAACGCCTTCTCCGAGCTCAACGATGCGGAAGACCAGGCCGCACGCTTCCAGGCGCAGGCCTCGGCCAAGGACGGGGGTGACGAGGAGGCCATGTTCTACGACGCGGACTACATCCGCGCGCTGGAGTACGGCATGCCGCCCGCCGGTGGGTGTGGCATCGGCATCGACCGCCTGATGATGCTGCTGACCGACAGTCCCAGCATCCGCGACGTGATCCTCTTCCCCGCGCTGCGCCGCGAGGGCTGATCAGAAGTTCAGTTTCAGGATCGCCTTGCGCGGGTCCTTGCGCAGGGCGTCCAGCGCCTGGCGCAGCCAGTCCAGGTGCGCCTGGGCGTCCTGCTGAAGTTCGGGCGTGGGATCGGGCAGCAGCGCCACGACGATCTTGAACTTCAGCGTGGTGCCCACGGGCAGTTGCACCGAGGGGCGCAGGCCGCCCGCGATGATGCTGGTGGCCGCAGCCAGGGCCTGCGCCTCGCGCACCGGCCCTTCCATCAACAGCGCCAGGGTGCTGTCGTCGACCCGGCTTGCCGTGTCCACGTCGCGCGCCACCGAGCGCAGCAGCGAGCCGGTGATCACCAGCGCGCGGTCGGCCACCTCGCGGCCGTGCTGCTCGGCAAACCAGCCGTGGTTGTCCAGGCCGATGAGCAGCAGCGCGCTCTGGTGCCCGTAGCGCTGGGCCCGCACCACGCTGTCGTGCAGCCGCAGCATGAAGTTGTGCCGGTTCGTGAGGCCGGTGAGCGGCTCGGTCAGGGCCAGTGCGCGGGCGCGGGCCTGGGCCTCGTGCTGCAGGGAAGAGCGCTGGAGCAGGCCGTAGATCAGCAAGGGCGCCTCGAGGGCGGCGGCGATCACCATGCCGTACTGCGACAGGAAACCCGATGAGATCAGGCCGACGTTGCGCATCACCGGCAGTGCCCCGGCCAGCAGCACCGGCAGCATGCCCAGCGCGATCCAGCGCACCCAGCGGTCGCCCGTGCGCCAGGCCGCCCAGAGCATGGCATAGACCAACGCGAGCGTGGCCGCGGAGGCGGCGGTCACGGCCTGCAGGCTGCCATGGGTCGGGTGCAACGTGTCCCACAGAATCAAGCCCGCCAGAACCGCGGGCAGCGCCAGGGCGGAGCGGTCCAGCCAGCGACCAATGCGCCTGGGTTGAACCACTTGCCGCACAAACAGCAGACCGAAAACCGCCGCCATCGGCATCAGCACGAACTCGGCCAATCCGTTCCAGTGCGCCGAGTTCGGCCAGAGGAACTGGCCAGCCACACCCAGCGACGCGGCCATGGCCAGCCCGAGGACTGTGATGTAGATGGCATAGGCGGCAAAGCTGGTGTCCCGGAACACCAGTGCATTGGCCACCGCGGTCGCGGTGAGCAGCAACGCCATGCCGAAGTACGCGCCCAGCAGAAACTGCTGGTGGATGCGCAGCTCGCGCAAGGTGTGGTGGTCGTGAATCTGCAGCGTGCCGGAGAACGGCACGCGGGCGTGTTCGATGCGCACCCAGTAGGTCACGACAGCGTCGGTGCGGGGGTCGAGCGAGAACACCGGGTAGCGGTCGGGAAAGGCCCAGTGGCTCACCGCGAGGCGGTCACCGGCGTGTTGCGCTTTCCATTCGCCATTGGACAGCCGGTGGTAGAGGCTGATGCGGTCGGTGCCCGAGCGCGCCAGTTCCAGCTCCCAGCGCGAATGGTCGCCGCGAGCCTGGGCATCGAAGCGAATCCACAGCGCGCCGCCGTCTGGAAGGAGGAGGCGGTGTTCGGCGCTGCGCACCGCAAACGGCAGTTGGTCCTGTTGGGCTTCCACCTCCTGCACCGTCAGCTGGCCGCCGGTATCCACCCAGTACAGGCTGCGCTGGGCCAGGGGTACGCTGGGTTGTGTGCCGTCGAGCACCACAGGCGGCAGCTCGGCGGCCACGGCGCGCAGGACAGGAAAAAGGGAGAAGAAGGCCAGCGCCAGCCAGGCGGCCAGCCTGCGAGCGCAACGAATCCCGGGCGTCGCGCCCTTCCACAAAACGTCAGACATCCCCCGATTGTGTCGCCTGTGACATGGGCCGAAGGTGACGCAGGTCCGGCGACGGGCACCGTTCGTAAAAAAGAAGCCCCGGGGTCGCGAAACCGCCGGGGCCGTGGTGGCAAGGGGAGCCGTGGATCAGGCGAACGCAGCCAGCGCCTTGCGCATCTTCTTCATGGCCGCCACCTCGATCTGGCGCACGCGTTCGGCGCTCACGCCGTACTCAGCCGCCAGCTCGTGCAGCGTCATGCCGCCGGAACCGTCGTCGTTCACCTTGAGCCAGCGCTCGTTCACGATGCGGCGCGAGCGTTCGTCGAGCTCGCTCATGGCGCGCGCCACGCCTTCGGTGGCCAGCGCATCGCGCTGGGCCGATTCGAGCACCGCCGTGGGTTCGTGGGTGGCGTCCGCCAGGTAGGCGATGGGGCCGAAGCTGTCTTCGCCGTCGTCGCCCGGGGCCGGGTCCAGCACCACGTCGCCGCCGGAGAGGCGCGTTTCCATTTCGCGCACTTCTTCCGGTTTCACGTTCAGTTCGCGGGCCATCACGCCCACTTCGCCGTCGGACAGCACCTCGCGGTGGGTGTCGCCATCGAGCGCATCGGCGCGGAAGCCCTGCTTGCGCGAGCGCAGGTTGAAGAACAGCTTGCGCTGGGCCTTGGTGGTGGCCAGCTTGACCATGCGCCAGTTCTTCAGGATGTACTCGTGGATCTCGGCCTTGATCCAGTGCATGGCGTAGCTCACCAGGCGCACGCCCTGGTCGGGGTCGAAGCGCTTGACGGCCTTCATCAGACCGACGTTGCCTTCCTGGATCAGGTCGCCGTGGGGCAGGCCGTAGCCCAGGTACTGGCGCGAGATCGACACCACCAGGCGCAGATGGGACATCACCAGCTGGCCGGCGGCATCCAGGTCGTTGTCGTCGCGCAGGCGGCGGGCGGCCTGCTGCTCCTGCTCCAGCGTGAGCAGCGGCAGGCGGTTGACCGCGGAAATGTAGGCGTCCAGGTTGCCCAGGGGCGGTACGAGCGCCCAGGGATTCGCCACGGCGATCGAGCCGGTGGTGGCGGTGGCAACAGGAGCTAGCGTGTGGGACATGTGAACCCTCCTCAGGTGTCTGCGAAGCATGTTAGCACTCTCTATGAGTGAGTGCTAAAGCCAAAGTTCCATGCCCTGCCCGGCCCGTGGTTTCTGGCCGCCACCGGTCGAAGCGCCCTGGAAAGCCCGTTAATTGAAAACTTTTGAATCAAAAACAGGTTGTTTTCAGGGTGGTTTCCCGCTTCAGACCTTCCCTCCCTCTACCATGGCGCGCCCGGCCGCAGACTGAAAGGACCCCCAGGAATGACACCGCGACAGCTCAGGTATTTTTTGCGCATCGCTGAACTGGGCAGCTTCAGCCGCGCCGCGGCGGTCCTGTTTGTCGCCCAGCCGGCGCTCTCGCGCCAGATCAAGCAGCTGGAGGAGGAGCTCGGGGTGACCCTTTTCGTGCGCTCGGACAGCGGGGCCCGCTTGACCGAGGCCGGCGAGCTGATGGCCAGCCGCTCGCGCGAACTGCTGCAGTACATGGAGAACCTCCGCAGCGACGTCGGTGCGCTGGCCGTCAGCGTGCAGGGCCAGTTCTGCTTCGGCATGCCACCATCGCTGTGCGATCTGATGACGGTGCCGCTGATGGAGCAGTACCACCGCCAGTACCCGGCGGTGCGCCTGTCGATCACCGAGGGCATCAGCTCCTCCATCTACCAGCAGGTGCTGGCCGGTGATCTGGACGCCGGCATCGTGTCGTCCACCGAATCCATGCGCGGTCTGGAGTCCCGCTCGCTCATCACCGAGCCGCTGGTTTTGGCGCATCCGAGAGGGATGGCTATCGAGCGGCGGCCGGATGGCTCGGTCGAACTCGAACAGGTGGTCCAGCATCCCCTCGCGCTGACGCGCTCGCCCAACGCCATGCGCGTCATCCTGGACGAGGAGCTCAAGCGCAGCGGGCTGAAGGTCAAGCTGCTGTTCGAGAGCAATTCGACGCGGCTGCTGGTGAAGACGGTCTCGCGCGGCCTCGGGTGCACCGTCAACCCGTACAGCGCCATGCACGACGAGCATCGGGCGGGCGCGATCTCGCTCGCGCCGGTGCACGGCCTGAATGTCACCTGGTCGTTGATCTACTCGCGTGAACGCAGCATGCCCGCGGCCGGGCAGAAGCTGGTCGAACTCTTCCACGGCATCGCGCAGCGGCACATGGCCGCAGGCGACTGGCCGGGCGCGGTTCAGGTTTAGGTCCGATGCCTATTTGATATTGGTGATCGCCAGGCAAACCCAATAGTCTCCGGGCCTGCACCGCCGTTCCCGACGGTGCGGTTCGACCACAGGAGACTCGATGAACACGACAACGAAACCCACCCCCAAGGTGGTGCCCTCCAACACGCCGTCGCGCCACCTCAAGCGGGCCGACCTCGATGCCATGGCCGCCAAGGTGTCCAACTGGGGGCGTTGGGGTCCCGACGACGAGATCGGCACCCTCAATCATGTGAAGCCGTCCGACCTGGTCGGCGCCGCCGGCCTGATCAGAAAGGGCAAGGCGATCTCGCTGGGCCTGGACTTCAACTTCCGGGGCCCGCAATCGGGCTGGGGCGGCCGCTTCAACCCGATTCACTCCATGCTCGCGACGGGGACCGACGCCGTCGCCGGCAACCAGGACCACCTGGGACTGCGCTACGCCGACGACATGGTGACCATGCCCCTGCAGTGCGGCACGCAATGGGACGCGCTTGGTCACATCTTCTACGGCGACAAGATGTGGAACGGCTATGACGCCACGCTGGTCGATGCCACGGGCGCGAAGAAGAACGGCATCGAGAAGACGCGCGACAAGATGGTCGGCCGGGGGGTGCTGCTCGACGTGGCCCGGTTCAAGGGCGGCGACTCGCTCGCGCCCGGCTACGGCATCAGCAGCCAGGACCTGGACGACTGCGCGAAGGCCCAGGGGGTCGAGATCCGTCCGGGCGATTTCGTGATCGTGCGGACCGGCCACATGGAGCACTGCCTGGACGCCGACGACTGGGGAGGCTACGCCGGCGGCGATGCCCCCGGCCTGCGTTTCGAGACCTGCGAATGGATCCACCGCAAGGACATTGCCGCCATCTGTTTCGACACCTGGGGCTGCGAAGTCCGCCCGAACGAAAGCATGGAAATCGGTCAGCCCTGGCACTGGGTGGTGATTCCCATGATCGGCATCACCATGGGCGAGATCTTCAACGTGCGCGAACTCGCCCAGGACTGCCTGGCCGACGGCGTCTACGAGTTCTTCTTCTGCGCGCCGTCGCTGCCGATCACCGGCGCGGTGGGCTCTCCCATCAATCCCATTGCCATCAAGTAAAGGACGAAGCCGAATGGCCGCCAAACAGAACAAAGTCATCGTCACCTGCGCGGTGACGGGTTCGATCCACACGCCGTCGATGTCGCCGCACCTGCCGGTCACCGCGTCGGAGATCGAAGAAGCCGCCGTCGGTGCCGCCGAGGCCGGCGCCTCCATCGTGCACCTTCACGCGCGCCACCCGGTCGACGGTCGCCCCTCGCAGGACCCGGACCTGTTCATGAAATTCCTGCCGGCGATCCGCGAGCGCTCGAATGTGGTCATCAACCTCACCACCGGTGGTGCACCGAACATGCTGGTGGAAGAGCGCCTGCAACCCGCGCTCAAGCTCAAGCCCGAAGTGGCCTCGCTGAACATGGGCTCGATGAACTTCGGCCTGTACCCGATGCTGAACCGGTTCAAGGAGTTCCAGCACGACTGGGAGCGCCCCTACCTGGAGGGGTCGGACGACCGGGTGTTCAAGAACACCTTCCGCGACATCAAGTACATCCTCGAGTCCTGCGCCGACAACCACACGCGTTTCGAGATCGAGTGCTACGACATCGGTCACCTGTACACCGCGGCCCACTTCATGGACCGCGGCATCGTCAAGGGCCCGCTGCTGATCCAGTCGGTGTTCGGCCTGCTGGGCGGCATCGGCCCGCACCCCGAAGACGTGATGCAGATGAAGCGCACGGCCGATCGCCTGTTCGGTTCGGACTACTACTGGTCGGTGCTGGGCGCGGGGCGCAACCAGATGCCTATCGCGACCATGGCCGCCGCCATGGGCGGCAACGTGCGCGTGGGCCTGGAGGATTCGCTGTGGGAGGGACCGGGCCAACTCTCGCGCAGCAACGCCGAACAGGTCAAGCGCATCGTCATGGTGCTCCAGGCGCTGAACCTGGAGGTGGCGACGCCCGACGAGACGCGCCAGATGCTGCAGCTCAAGGGCGCGGACCAGGTCGGTTTCTGATTCCCCGGGGGCGCGCCGTGCGTGCGCCCACCACAACCATGGAGACAACATGTTCAAGATTTCAACTCTGCGGCCGTGGCTGATCGCGCCCGTGCTGCTCGTCGCGGCGGCGCAGGCCCTGGCGCAAGGCGCGGCGGCCTACCCGAACAAGCCCATCCGCATCATCGTGCCGTTCGCGGCGGGCATCTCGCCCGATGTCGTGGCGCGCATCCTGGGCGACAAGCTGGCCCAGGCCTGGGGACAGCCGGTGGTCATCGACAACAAGCCCGGCGCGTCCGGGATGATCGGCGCCGAGGCGGCGGCCAAGAGCGCGCCGGACGGCTATACCCTGCTGATGTCGGTGACCGCCATCATGTCGATGAACCCGCACATCTACTCGAAGATGGGCTACGACCCGCTGAAGGACTTCAAGCCGGTGTCGCACATCCTCAACGTGCCCTTCGTCGTCATCGCGGCGCCGAACAAGCCGATCTCCAGCATGGCGGACCTGATCGGCGCGGCGAAGAAGGACCCCGGCGCGATCGACTACGCCAGTCTGGGCGCCGGCTCGCATTCGCACGTGGCGGTGGAGTGGCTCATGAACCAGACCGGCATCAAGCTCAACCACGTTCCCTACAAGGCCAGCCCCTCGGCCGATGTCATGAGCGGCATGGTGTCCCTGTATTTCGACCCCATCGTCACCGCCATTCCGCTGGTGGCTGCGCAGAAGGTGAAGGCGCTGGCCATCTCGACCTTGCAGCGTTCGCCGGCCTTGCCCAACGTGCCAGCGATCTCGGAGACCGTGCCGGGCTTCGACACCTATGCCTTCCAGGGCATCTATGCCCCGGCGGGCACGCCTGATGCGATCGTCAACAAGCTCAACGCCGAGCTGGTCCGGATCGTCAGGCTGCCCGATGTGCAGAAGAAGCTCACCGACTTCGGCTACCTGCCCGTGGGCAGCAGCGTCGAGGCGTTCAAGAAGCTGGGCGAAGAGGACCATGCGCGCTACGGCAAGGTGATCCGCGACAACGGCATCCGCCTGGACTGAGCCCCGGCGCCTGCGGCAAGGCGACGGCAAAGGCGACGACAATCGGTCCATGCCCATTGCCATCAATTCCGACGAAGTGCTCACCCCACCCGTGGCCGCAGCCACCGTGATGGTGGTCCGGGACGGGCCCACTGGCCTGGAGGTCTTGCTTGTGCGCCGACACGGCAATTCGGGCGTGCTCGGCGGCGTGCATGTCTTCCCGGGTGGCAAGCTGGATGCGGCCGACCGGCAGACCGACCCAGCGGCGCTGGACCGACCCGCCACCGCCTGCCTCGCTGGCCTGTGCGAGCCCGCGCTGGACGCCGACACCGCGCTGGGCCTGCACGTGGCCGCACTGCGCGAGACCTTCGAGGAATGCGGCCTGCTGCTGGGCCAGGCGAACGGCGCCAGGCACGTGCAGCCCGTGCGCGAGCAGACGGCCACCGGCACGGCGTTCGCCGCTGCCCTGCAGGCCCAGGGCCTGCCCATCCCCACCGCCTGTGTGCTGCCCTGGTCGCGCTGGGTCACGCCGCGCGTGCCTTCGGTGACCAACAAGCGCTTCGACACGCGCTTCTTCGTGGCCGTGGCACCCGATGACCAGACGGTGGAACACTGCGCCCACGAGGCGACGGAGGCCGTGTGGCTTTCGCCGCGCACTGGCCTGGAGCGCTACTGGGCCGGCGAGATCGACCTGGCACCGCCGCAGATCATGAGCCTGAGCGAGCTCAGCCGGCTGGCCGACGTGGCGCAGGTGCTGGCCGCCGCCCGCAGCCGCCCGCCCTCGCTGATCGAGCCTGAGCCCTTCGATGAAGACGGGCGGCGCGTGATCTGCTACCCCGGCGACCCGAGGCACAGCATCGCCACCCGGGTCTGGCCCGGCCCGACGCGCCTGCTGCACCGCAACCACCGCTTCGAGCCCGAAAACGGCCTGGCCGCGCTGCTGGGCTGAATGGCAGGAACTCGCCTCCCCGAAAACCATCGAAACGGCTTGAGCCACCGAACAGGAGCTGTCCATGCGTTTGCGCTTGTGGTGTTGGATCGGTGCGGCCTTCCTGAGCGCGTGCGCCGGCTACGGACCGACGGCCGACATGGCCGGCCAGAACCGCGACCAGGTCGTGGCTCGGATGGGCCCGCCGGAAACCACGCGCCAGATCGACGGGGGCACCCGGCTGGAATATCCCCGGGGCCCTTATGGCCTGCACACCTGGTTCGTGGACCTCGATGCCTCGGGCCGCGTGGTCCGCTCGGAGCAGGTGCTGACCGAGGCGCGTTTCACCCAGATCAACCCCGGCATGAGCGCCGACGAGGTTCGCGCCTGGCTGGGGCGCCCGGGCGAGGTGCAAGGACTGGGGCGGGAGCGCGGCATGGTCTGGAGCTACCGCTTCGTGAACCCGTTCTGCCGCTGGTTCCAGGTCGAGATCTCCCTGGAGAACGTGGTGCGCTCAGCGGGTTATGGCGAGCCGCCGGAGTGCGTCCGACGGGAGCCGGTGTTCAACCGTTGACCGTGCCGAAGCGATAGACCGTGGTGGCGCGGTATGGCCGGCCGGGCGCCACGGTGTTCTGCGGCAGCGCCGGGCAGTTGGGGGCGTTGGGAAAATGCTGGGGCTCCAGGCAGACGGCCGATCGGGGCCGGTGCCGCACGCCCCACTTGCCGAGGTCGGGGCGTTCCGCCACCCCGAGCTGGCCGGCGGTGTACACCTGCAGCAGCGGTTCGGTGGTCCACACGTCCAGGGTGCGGCCGCTGATGTCGCTGCGCAGTTGCGCGCACAGGCGTGCGGCGGATGGGGGCTGGGGTTCCAGCACGTAGCTCAGGTCGATGTCGGGCAATTCACCCAGCACCTGAGCCGTGCGCAGGTCCTGCGGGTGGCCGTCGAGCGGCACCCGGTTCCCTGTGGCGATGCCGTCCGCCCCGGTGGCCAGCACCTCGCGCGAGCCGGGCACCTGCAGCACGTGGCCGTCGATGCGCTGGCCCTGATCCACACCATCGAGGTTGAAGTAGATGTGGCTGGTGAAGCTCGCGGGGCCCGGTGCGTCGAGCGCGGTGGCCGTGTGGTCGAGCACCAGGGCGTTGTCGTCGTCGAGCCGGTAGGTCAGCTGCAGGTCCAGGGTGCCAGGGAAACCGTCCTCGGCGGTGAGGAAGCGGTGGTGCAACTGCAGGGTCTGGGCGTCGGTCTGCGTGGCGTCGAACACGCGGTGGCGCGAGCCGCGCGGCCCGCCGTGGATGCAGTGCGCGCCCGCGTTGGGCGTAAGGTGGTGCTCCTGCCCATCGAGCGTGAAGCGCGCGCCGCCGATGCGCCCGGCGTAGCGGCCCACGAAGGCGCCCATGGAGGGCGAGCCGGTGATCACGTCGGCCAGTTGGTCGTAGCCCAGCGCCACGTCGTCCAGCACGCCCGAGCGGTCGGGCACCACGATCTGCAGCACCTTGGCCCCGAGGTTGGTGATGGCCACCACCATGCCGCGCGCATTGCGCAGGAAGAAGAGGGCGGTGGGCCGGCCGCCCACTTCGCCTTGGAAGCGCGCGGGGTCGAGCAGGTGGGGAAAAGGGGCGGGGTTCATCGGCCCTATTGTGGGCCGAGCGCGTGAATCAGCTCACCCAGGCGCTCGCGCTCGGCGGGCTGCAGGTCGGTGAGCGGCGCGCGCACCGGGCCGGCGCCGCGGCCCACGAGTTGCGCGCCGGCTTTCACGATGCTCACCGCGTAGCCCGCGCCCTTGTTGCGGATGTCGAGGTAGGGCATGAAGAAGGACTTCAGCAGGCGGTGCTGCGTGGCGTGGTCGTCGCGGCGCACCGCCTCGTAGAAGGCCATCGCCGTCTTCGGGATGAAGTTGAACACCGCCGACGAGTACACCGGGGTGCCCAGCGCCTTGTAGGCCGCCGCGTACACCTCGGCCGTGGGCAGGCCGCCCAGGTAGGAGAAACGATCGCCCATCTTCAGGTAGATCGACATCATGAGCTCGATGTCCCCGATGCCGTCCTTGAAGCCGATCAGGTTGGGGCAGCGCTCGGCCAGGATGGCGAGCGAGTCGGGCGTGAGCTTGCAGACGTTGCGGTTGTAGACGATCACGCCGAAGTCCACACTCTTGCAGACCTGCTCCACGTGGGCGATCAGGCCGGCCTGGCTGGCTTCGGTCAGGTAGTGCGGCAACAGCAGCACGCCGTGCGCGCCCAGGCGCTCGGCCTCCTGCGCGTGCGCGATGGCGGTGCGGGTGGGCCCGCCCGCGCCCGCGATGATGGGCACCTTGCCCCGGCAGGTCGTGACCGCGGTGCGGATCACTTCGCTGTACTCGCCACCCGAGAGCGAGAAGTACTCGCCCGTGCCCCCAGCCGCAAACAAGGCGCTGGCACCGTAGGGCGCGAGCCACTCCAGGCGCGCGGCATAGCCTTTCGGATCGAAATCGCCTTGCGTGTCGAAGTCGGTCACCGGGAACGACAGCAGGCCGCTGCCGACGATGGATTTGAGTTCCTGAGGGTTCACGGGCGGGCTCAGTCCAGTTTGATGTTGGCCTCGGCGACCACCGCGCCCCAGCGCTTGCGCTCGGCGTCGAAGAAGCGGTCCTGCTCGGCAGACTGCATGGTCACCACTTCGGCGCCCTGGCCGGTCAGCCGGGCACGCACGTCGGGGCTGCGGATGGCCTTGATCAGCTCCGCGTTCAGCCGCGCGATGAGCGCAGGTGGCGTGCCGTTGGCGACCAGCACCCCTTGCCATGTGCCGGATTCAAAATCCTTCACGCCTTGCTCGGCCAGCGTCGGTACCTCGCCCACGAGCGGCATGCGCGTTTTCTTGGAGATGCCGAGCACCTTGAGCCGGCCACTCTGCACGTGGGGCAGCGTGGCCAGCATGCCGTTCATGATGACCTGGGTCTGGCCGGCCACCGTGTCGGTCACGGCCTGCGAGCCGCCCTTGTAGGGCACGTAGGTCCATTTGGCGCCGGTGGCGCGCTCCACCGCCACGCCGGCCACGTGCGGTGCGCTGCCCACGGCTGTCACCGCGAAGTTCAGGTCGGTGGTCTTGGACAGGGCCACCAGTTCCTTGAGGTTGTTGGCCTTGACGGAGGGGTGCACGGCCAGCATGTGCGGCGAGTACGCCAGCATGGTCACGCCGCGCAGGTCCTTGCTCGGGTCGAACGAGAGCTTGGTGTAGACCGCCGGGCTGATGGCCAGCGCGCCCACGTCGCACAGCAGCACGGTGTGGCCGTCGGGCGCGGATTTCGCCACCAGATCGGCCCCCAGGTTGCCATTGGCGCCGGGCCGGTTCTCCACGATCACCGGCTGCCCCAGGCTGTCGGAGAGCGGCTGGCTGATGGCGCGCGCGATGATGTCCGAGGAGCCACCCGGCGGGTAGGGCACGATGATCTTCAGCGGCTTGTTCGGAAAGCTCTGCGCGTGCGCGGCGGGCAGGCCGGCCACGGCGAGCGCGGCGGACGAGGCGAGCAGCTGTCGGCGGTTGATGGACATGGTGATCTCTCCTTGAAAGGTTTACTTGACCAGGCCGGGCAGCCAGAGCGAGAACGCGGGCACGTAGGTGACCAGCATCAGGCAGATGCCCAGCGCGCCGTAGAACGGTGCGATGGTGCGCATCACCTGGCCGACCGAGATGCCACCGATGGCGCAGCCCACGAACTGCACCGAACCCACCGGCGGGGTGTTGAGACCGAGCGCGCAGTTGATCAGCATCACGATGCCGAACTGCGTCGGATCCATGCCGAACTGCATCGCGATCGGCATGAAGATCGGCGTGCAGATCAGGATGGTGGCCGCCATGTCCAGGAAGGTGCCGAGCACGAACAGCAGCAGGTTGATCATGAGGAAGATCACCCAGGGCTTGTCCGACACCGACTTCATGAGTTCGCCGGTGAGCTGCGGCACTTCGTAGAGCGCCATGAAATAGCCGAAGGCGGCCGAGATGCCGATCAGCAGCAGCACCACGCCGGTGGTCTTGCAGGCCTTGGCGCAGGCTTTCAGGAAGTTGTGCCAGGACAGCGTGCGGTACACCAGCACGGTGATGGCCAATGCCCAGGCCACCGCGATGGAGGCCGACTCGGTGGCGGTGAACGCGCCCGAGAGAATGCCGGCGAGGATGATCACGATCACCAGCAGGCCCGGCAGCGCGGCGCCGAAGGCGCGCAGCACCTCACCCCAGCCGGGGAACTTGCCGTGCGTGGGGTAACCGCGCTTGACGGCCACGTAGTAGGCCGCGCCCAGGTTGCAGACCGTGAGGATCAGCGCCGGGATCAGGCCGGCCAGGATCAGGCTGAGCACGCTCACCGAGGCGATGCCCGAGGTGGCCAGCGTGAAGATGATCATGTTGTGCGAGGTCGGCATGATGGCGCCGACCAGCGAGGCGTGGGTGGTGACGTTGACCGCGTAGTCCGCGTCGTAACCCTCCTTCTTCATCAGCGGGATCATCACCGAGCCGATGGCCGAGACGTCGGCCAGCGGCGAGCCCGCCACGCCGCCGAACAGCGTGCAGCCCACCACGTTGCTCATGCCCAGGCCGCCGCGCACGTGGCCCACCAGGCTGTTGGCGAAGCGCACGATGCGGTCGGCGATGCCGCCGTACAGCATCAGCTCGCCCGCGAACACGAAGAAGGGGATGGCCAGGAAGCTGAACACCTGCATGCCGCCGACCATCTTCTGGAACACCACCGCCACCGGCAGGCCGGCCACGAGGATGGTGGCGACCGAGGACAGGCCGATGGCGAAGGCCACTGGCACGCCGAGAATCAGGAACAGGGTGAAGCTCAACCCCAGGACAGTCAGTTCCATGCGGGCTCCACGAGGGTGCCGCGGATCAGCGCGACGATGTGTTCGATCGAGAACAGCACGATGAGCGCGCCGGCGATCACGATGGGCAGGTAGTCGATGCCGTCGGGCACCGGCAGCATGGGTTTCTTCTCGCCCCACTTGGCGGTCATCCACAGCCAGCCGCTTTGCACCATGAGCGCGCCGAAGATCGCCACCAGGGTGTGGATCACGTACTCGATGCGGCGCTGCCAGCGCAGGGGCAGCAGGCTCACCAGCGACTCCAGGCCGATGTGGCCCGCGTCGCGCACGCCCACGGCCAGGCCGAAGGCGGTGACGAAAAGCACCAGCAGCATGGCCAGGGCCTCGGCCCAGGTGGGCGTGTCGTTGAAGACGTAGCGGCCGATCACCTGCCACTGCACGCACAGGACGACCGCGATCAGCCCGGCCACGGCCAGCATCAGGCACAGCTTGGACAAGCCGGCACACAATTTGGTGAACATGGGAAACCTTGCTCCCCCGCCCGCCGGAGCGGACGAGGGCTGGAGGAGTGGGATGAAAAAAGAGGACGCCGTTTACTTGGTGTCCTGGATCGCCTTGACCAGGCGCTTCATGTCCGGCGTGGTCATGAACTTCTCGTACACCGGGCCCATCACGGCCTGGAAGGACTTCTTGTCGACCTCGACGATCTCGGCGCCGGCGGCCTTCACGTTGGCGAGCGACTTGGCCTCCTGTTCGTCCCACTTCTGGCGCTCGAACGCGACCGACTCCTTGGCGGCGGCGCGGATCATGTCCTGTTCCGCCTTGGGCAGCTTGTCGTAGACCACCTTGGACATCACCAGGATCTCGGGCGCCATCGAGTGCTCGGTCTTGGAATAGATCTTCACGGCCTCGACGTGCTTGGCGGTGTCGAACGAGGGGATGTTGTTCTCAGCGGCGTCGATCAGGCCAGTCTTCAGGCCGGTGTAGACCTCGCCATACGGCATGGGCGTGGCGTTGGCGCCCATGGCGCTGACGAGCGCCACCCACAGGTCGGACTGCTGCACGCGGATCTTCAGGCCCTTGGCGTCGGCCACGGTCTTGATCGGTTTCTTGGCGTAGATGGAGCGCGCGCCGCTGTCGTAGAAGGCCAGGCCGATGAAGCCGGCCGACTCGCAGCTCTTGAGGATCTCGTCGCCCACCGGGCCGTCCAGCGACTTGCGCATGTGCGCGATGGAGCTGAACAGGAAAGGCATGGTCGGCACCTGCGTCAGCGGGCAGATGGCGTTCATCGGGCCCACGTTGACGCGCGTGAAGTCCAGCGCGCCGATCTTCACCTGGTCGATCGTTTCCTTCTCGCTGCCCAGCGCCTGCTTGTTGAAGACCTTGATCTTGTGCTTGCCGCCGCTCTTCCTCTCCAGCAGCTCGCTCATGTATTTCACGGCGGCCACGGTGGGGTAGTCGTCGGCGTTGTGCGTGTCGGCCGAGCGGAACTCGGTGGCCTGGGCCGCGAAGGCGGCACAGGCGGCCACGATGGTCAGGAGGGGTTTGATGTTCATGTCGTCCTCAGCGCTTTCGGTTGGGTGGTTGAAAACAGGGGCTTGGGCCTGGGGCCTCTTGTGGGAATGCAGGGCTCAGAAAATCGTGCACGCGGGCTCGGGCAACCCGCGCACGCCGGGGCGCAGCGCGAACACGCCGCCCGCCAGCGGTTGGTCGGACAGGTCGCCACCGGGCCGGATCGAGGTGACGAACAAGGTGTCGAGCCCGCTGCCGCCGAAGGCGCACATGGCCGGCTTCTTGACCGGCACGGCCAGCGATCGGTCGAGCCGGCCGCCGGGCGTGAAGCGGTGCACCAGGCCGGCGTCGTTGCCGCAGATCCAGTAACCGCCGTCTTCGTCCACCGCCGCGCCATCGGGCCGGCCGGGCAGGGCCTTCATGTCGACCCAGGCGCGCGGGTGGTGCGGCGTGCCGCTGTCGGTGTCGTACTCGTAGGCCCAGATGGCCTGCACGCTGGGGTGCGAGTCCGAGAGGTACATGGTCTTGCCATCGGGGCTGAAGGCCATGCCGTTGGGCGTGATGAAGCCGCCCTGGAGCGCGCGCAGCGCGGCGCCGTCGAAGGCATACAGGCTGCCCGCGGGCGCGGCCAGCGACATGTCCATCACCATGGTGCCCGCGCGCAGGCGGCCCTGGCGGTCGCAGCGGCCGTCGTTGAAGCGCATGCCGCCCTGCGGGTGCCGCACGCTGGCGCGTGCTTCCTGGGTCAGTTCGCCGTCGTCCTGCGGCGTGAGCACCGCCACGCCGCTTTCCATGGCGGCCACCCAGCGGCCGTGTGGCGTCGCTTCGCTGCCGGCGGCCAATGCCATGCAGCCGGCCATCTCGGGCGTGGCCCATTGCCGCGATTGCCCGGTGGCCGCGTTCCAGCACCAGAGCGCGCGGCCGGGGATGTCCAGCCAGAACAGGGACTGGCGCTGCGCGTCCCACACCGGGCTCTCGCCCACGCCGTTGCGCGCGTCGAGGACGAGTTCGGCCTGTGTGGTCATGGTGGCTGTGCCGTTCAGAACGGGCCGGCCTTGACGAAGCCGCCGCCCTGGTAGATCGCGGCGGGGTCGTTCAGGTCGGGTGCGCTGGTGCGCGCGAAGACGGCCTCGCGGAACACGTCCGAAGTGTCTCGGGGCACGTAGCCCACGTGGCGCGCGCGGCTGTTGTCCCACCAGGTCACGGCGTTGTCGGACATGCCGAACACGATGCTGTGGCCCAGCACCGGCGTGCTCAGGCAGGCGCTGATGAGGCGGTGCAGGTCGTCGAAGCTCAACCAGGTGGCGAGCATGCGCCGGTCCTTGGGTTCGGGGAACGAGGAGCCGATGCGCACGCAGGCGGTCTCGATGCCGTGGCGGTCGAAGTACAGGCGCGCCAGGTCTTCACCGAAGGCCTTGCTCAGGCCGTAGAAGCCGTCGGGGCGAGCCGGGTGGTCGGCGTGAATGGTCTCGCTCTGCTTGTAGAAGCCGGTCACGTGGTTGGAACTGGCGAACACGATGCGCTTGACGCCGTGCCGCCGTGCGGCCTCGTACAGGTGGTACGCGCCGAGGATGTTGGCCTGCAGGATGGATGCGAAGGGCGCCTCCACCGAGATGCCGCCCATGTGCACGATGGCGTCGCAGCCCCGCACCATGGCATCGACCTCGTCCGCATTGGCGAGGTCGGCCAACGCGATTTCCTCACCGGTCCTGGCGGCGCCGAGATCGGCGCGGTCCGACAGGCGCAGCACCTCGCAGTTGCGTTTGAGGCGCTCGCGCAGTGCGGTGCCCAGGCCGCCGGCGGCGCCGGTGAGGAGCAGGCGGTGGTGGGTTTTGAGAATGACGTCCATGGTGTGTGCGGTCTTGTCTCGAAGGGCTTGGACATTCGCGAGGGGTTTGCTACAGTCCGGCCATCTTGTTGTCTGTTGTCGGTTGTCAGACAACTTGGGCGAATTGTGTGAACGCCACAATGGCGTGTCAAGGAAAAAACAATGCACCCCGTGAAAACCCTAGGAGACGAGGCGATGCCCCTGGCAGCGCCGCCCCCGCGCCCGCGCCGGCAGCGCGGTCTGGTGCCCGAAATCGTCGATACGCTGACCGCCGACGTGCGCGAAGGCCGGCTGCAGACGGGCGACAAGCTGGCCACCGAATCCGAGCTGATGGCCCGCTTCGCGGTCAGCCGCACCGTGGTGCGCGAGGCCATCTCGCGCCTGCAGGCCTCGGGCCAGGTGGAGACGCGCCACGGCATAGGCACCTTCGTGATGGCCCCGCCCGAGCAGAGCAACTTCCGCGTCGCCCCCGAGGACTTCGCCACCGTGGCCGACGTCATCTCGCTGCTGGAGCTGCGCATCAGCCTGGAGAGCGAGGCCGCGAGCCTGGCCGCGCAGCGCCGCAATGACAGCCACCTGCAGAACATGGCCGCCGCGCTCGCGGCCTTCGAGGCCTCCATCGACGATGTCTCCGACGCCGTGCCCTCGGACTTCCAGTTCCACATGGAAGTGGCGCGCGCCACCGGCAACCGCCACTTCGCCGACCTCATGACCTACCTGGGCACGATGATCATTCCGCGCACCCGCCTCAACACGGCCAGCAGCGCGCCCGAAGGCCGCCTGGCCTACCTGCGGCGCGTGCACGGCGAGCACCAGAGCATCTACAACGCGATCCGCCTGCGTGAGCCCGAGGCCGCTCGCCAGGCCATGCGCCTGCACCTCTCCAACAGCCGCGAACGCCTGCGCCGCGCCCAACCCGACAGCCCCGCATGACGGACCGCCTCGGCGGCGCGGCCTTCTTCAGCCGGCCGCGCAACGTGGTGCTGCTCGCCACCCTGTGCTGTCTGCTCTGGGGCAGCGCCTACCCGGCCATCAAGAGCGGCTATGCGCTGCTGTCCATCGGCCGAGACGACACGGCCTCGCAACTCGTGTTCGCGGGCTGGCGCTTCCTGCTCGCGGGTGTGCTGCTGCTGGGCATCGCGCGCGCCATCGGGCGGCCGGTGTTCGCGCTGCCGCGCGCCAGCATCGGCCGCATCGCCTTGCTCGGGCTGGCGCAGACCTCGCTGCAATACGTGTTCTTCTACGTCGGCCTGGCCCACACCACCGGCGTCAAGGCCTCCATCCTCAACGCCACCGGCACCTTCTTCAGCGTGCTGCTGGCGCACTTCATCTACCACAACGACCGGCTGGATCACCGCAAGGCACTGGGCTGCCTGGTGGGCTTCGCGGGCGTGATGGCGGTGAACCTGCGCAGCGGCGACCAGGGGCTGGACGCGGGCTTCACGCTGCTGGGCGAGGGCTTCATCGTCATCGCGGCCTTCGTGCTCTCGGCCGCGAGCATCTACGGCAAGCGGCTGTCGCAGCGGATCGACGCCATGGTCATGACCGGCTGCCAGCTGGCCATTGGCGGCCTGGCGCTGCTGCTGGCGGGCCACGCCTTCGGCGGTGCGCTGCACGGCATGTCGCTCGCGCCGGCCGTGCTGCTGCTCTACATGGCCGTGCTCTCGGCGGCGGCCTTCGCGCTGTGGGCCGCGCTGCTGAAATACAACCGCGTCGGCATGGTCTCGGTGTTCAACTTCCTGATTCCGGTGTTCGGTGCGCTGCTCTCCGCGCTGTTCCTGGGCGAGCAGATCCTGGCCTGGCGCAACGCCGTGGCCCTGCTGCTGGTGTGCGGCGGCATCTGGCTCGTCACCACCGACCGGCGCCCGCCGCCCAGCGCGGCCAATCCGGCGGGTTGACCGCGCCGCCAGCGGCGCTACAGTGCCCTTTCGCCAACGCGTTGCCGGTGCACCCGGCGGCGCACCAGCCAAAGGGGTTGTCATGACGTGGTTGATCGTCGGTCTGGTGTTGTTCCTGGGTGTGCACTCGGTGTCCATCGTTTCGCCGCAAGGCCGCCACGCGCTGGCCGGGCGCATGGGCGAAGGCGGCTACAAGGGCGCGTACGCGCTGGTCTCCTTCGTCGGTCTGGCGCTGATCGTCTGGGGCTACAGCCTCGCGCGCCAGGCCCCGGTGCTGCTTTACACACCGCCCACCGGCCTGCGCCACCTGGCGCTGCTGCTCATGCTGCCGGTGTTCGTGCTGCTGTTCGCGGCCTACCTGCCCGGGCGCATTCAGCGTGTGGCGAAACACCCCATGCTGCTGGCCGTGAAGTGCTGGGCGCTGGCCCACCTGCTGGCCAATGGCACGCTGGCCGATGTGCTGCTGTTTGGCGGCTTTCTGGCCTGGGCCGTGGCCGACCGCATCTCGGTCAAGCGCCGCGCAGCCGCCGGCCTGCTGCGCAGCCCGCCCGCGTTGCCCGGCAGCACGGCCAACGACGCGATCGCGCTGGTCGGCGGGTTGGCGGTCTACCTGCTCTTCGTGTACTGGGCCCACGCCTGGCTGTTCGGCGTGCGCCCCATGGGCGGCTGAGGGGAACCCTGAGCGGTTCGCGCGCACCAACCGCCTTGCCGCCTCTTTTTCCGCCATCCCTTCCACACCACCATGACCCGTCCCTTCACCGCCCCCTTGCTGCCTCTGTTGGTCCTCCTGGGCACGCTGTTTGCCCCTGCCGCGCATGCGCAAGTCCCCGCTGTCACCACCGAAGTCGTCGCTCGCGGCCTGCACAACCCCTGGGCGGTGGCCTTCATTGGCGAGGGCCGCATGCTGGTGACCGAGCGGCCCGGCCGCATGCGCGTGATCGGCACCGACGGCCGCGTGGGTGAGCCCCTGAAGGGCGTGCCCGACGTGGACGCGGTGGGGCAGGGCGGCCTGCTCGATCTGGTGACGGACCGCGACTTCGCGCGCAACCGCACGGTGCACTTCTGTTACGCCGAGCCCGGCGCGATGGGCATGCGCAACTCCACCGCGCTGGCCTCGGCGCGCCTCTCGGCCGATGCCCGGTCGCTGGAAAACGTCAGGGTCATCTTCAGCCAGCAACCCAAGGTGAGCAGCCGGCTGCACTTCGGTTGCCGCATCGCGCAGGCCGAGGACGGCAGCCTGTTCCTGGCCCTTGGTGACCGGTTCCAGCGCATGGCCGATGCGCAGACGCTGGACAACCACCATGGCAAGGTGGTGCGCGTGCGCCCCGATGGCCGCGCGCACCCCGACAATCCCTTCATTGGCCGCGCCGGCGCCCTGCCCGAGATCTGGAGCCTGGGCCATCGCAACGTGCAGGGTGCGGCGATCGGCCCCGATGGCCGCCTCTGGACCATCGAACACGGCCCGCAGGGCGGTGACGAGCTCAACCGCACCGACGCCGGCAAGAACTACGGCTGGCCCGTCATCACCTACGGCGAGAACTACGGCGGCGGCCAGATCGGCGACGGCCTCACCAGCAAGGATGGCCTGGAGCAGCCGCTGCTGTACTGGAAACCTTCCATCGCGCCCTCGGGCATGGCCTTCGTGAAAGGCGGCCCCTATGGCAAGGACTGGCAGGGCAACCTGCTGGTGGGCTCGCTCAAGTTCCAGTACCTCGTGCGCCTCGTGATGGACGGCGACCGCGTGGTGCGCGAAGAAAAACTGCTGCCCCAACTGGCCCAGCGCGTGCGCGACGTGCGCCAGGGCCCGGACGGCTTCATCTACCTCCTCACCGACGACCGCGACGGCCAGCTGTTGCGGCTCAAGCCCGGAAGCTGACACCATGAACTCCACGCCCCGACCGGTTGACCCACAGCGCTCTTTTTCGGACGCATTGCCCAACCGCGCGGGGCTCGCGCGCCACTACACGGCGGTGCGCGAACGCAGCCGCGCGCTGGCCGCGCCGCTCTCGCCCGAGGACTGCCAGGCCCAGTCCATGCCCGATGCCAGCCCGACCAAATGGCACCTCGCGCACGTCACCTGGTTCTTCGAGACCTTCGTGCTCGAACGCTTCGAGCACGGCTTCAAGCCGTTCGACCCCGCGTTCCGCGTGCTCTTCAACAGCTACTACCAGGGCGTTGGCGAGCCCTTCTCGCGACCGCAACGCGGCCTGCTCACGCGGCCCGACCTCGCCACCGTGTGGCAGTGGCGCGAGCAGGTGGACGCGCGCATCGCCCATCTGATCGGACACACCGACAGCGCGGATGCGCTGCGCCTGATCGAACTCGGCCTGCACCACGAGCAGCAGCACCAGGAACTGCTGCTCACCGACGTGAAGCACCTGCTGTCCATCAACCCCTTGCGCCCGGTCTACCAGCGCCACTGGCCGTTGGTGTCCGTGACCACGGTGGCGCCGCGCTGGGTTGAGCAACCCGGTGGCCTGGTCGAGATCGGCCACGCGGGCGAAGGCTTCGCATTCGACAACGAGCTGCCGCGCCATCGCCAGTGGCTGGAGCCTTACGCCCTCATGAACCGGCTGGTCACGCACGGCGAGTGGTGGGCCTTCGTGCAGGACGGTGGCTACACCGAGCCGCGCTGGTGGCTCGCCGCCGGCTGGGACTGGGTGCGCGCGCAAGGCCTGCGCGCACCGCTGTACTGGACGCTGCCGCCGGAGGCCTCGGCCACCTTGCCCACCGTGTTCACCCTGCACGGTGAAGCGCCGCTGGACCCGCACACCCCGGTCACGCACATCAGCCACTTCGAAGCCGACGCCTTCGCGCGCTGGGCTGCCGCCACGCACGCCGACTGGCGCGGCGCGCGCCTGCCCACCGAGGCCGAGTGGGAAGCGGCCGCGGCCGAGTTGCCCGTGCAGGGTAACCTGCAGGAAGGCCACGCGCTGCACCCGCTGCCCGCGCGCGCCGCAGGCGATGGCCTGCTGCAGATGTACGGTGATGTCTGGGAATGGACCAGCAGCGGCTACCACGCCTACCCCGGCTACCAGCCCGCCGAAGGCGCGGTCGGCGAGTACAACGGCAAATTCATGATCAACCAGTACGTGCTGCGCGGCGGCTCGTGCGCCACGCCGGCGTCGCAGCTGCGCGCCAGCTACCGCAACTTTTTCCCCACCGACGCGCGCTGGCAGTTCAGCGGCCTGCGGCTGGCGCGAAGCGCTTAGGAGACCCTCATGCGATACATCGACCAGGCCCCGCATTTCGTCCAGCTGCACCACCCACGCCCCGGCGCTGCGCACCCGGAACTGATCGCCGGCCTCATGGACACGCCGGCGCGCATCGCACCGAAGTTCTTCTATGACGCGCTGGGTTCGAGGCTGTTCGACGCCATCACCGAATTGCCCGAGTACTACCCCACGCGCACCGAGGCGGCCGTGTTCGCGCAACACGGGGCGGACATGGCGCGCCACGTGCCTGAAGGTGCGGTCATGGTGGACCTGGGCGCGGGCAGTTGCGCCAAGGCCGCGCGCCTCTTTCCTGTGCTGCAGCCCTCGGCCTATGTGCCGGTGGACATCTCGGTGGACTACCTGCGCGATACGCTGGCCGCCCTGCAGCAGCGCCATGCCGACCTGCCCATGCTCGGCCTGGGCATGGACTTCTCCACGCGCTTCGCGCTGGGCGCCGACACCACCAACTGGCTCAGCGAGCGCGCCTTGGCGCAGCAACCGCGCGTGGTCTTCTACCCTGGTTCCAGCATCGGCAACTTCCTGCCCGACGAGGCCCTGGCCCTGCTGTGCCAGGCGCACGCGGTGTGCGAAGCCGGCGGCACCGGCGGCGGGCTGCTGATCGGCGTGGACCGCGTCAAACCGCGCGCCGTGCTCGAGCCCGCCTACGACGACGCGCTGGGCGTGACGGCGGCCTTCAACCGCAACCTGCTGCGGCACGTGAACCGCCTGCTCGGCGCCGACTTCGCACCCGCCGCGTGGCAACACGTGGGGCTGTACAACGCCGACGAATCGCGCATCGAGATGCACCTGCAGGCCATCGGTGAGCAGACCGTGCGCTGGCCCGGCGGTGAGCGCCGCTTCGCCGACGGTGAGCGCCTGCACACCGAGAACTCGTACAAGTGGGCGCCCGAAGACTTCGAGACCCTGCTGCGCGAAGCCGGCTTCGGCGCGCCCCGGCACTGGACGGACGCCAATGGGTGGTTCAGTGTGTTCTGGGCGCCGGCCTGACCATCTGTTTGCGGCCTCTTCCCAGAACGGTCAGCGCCAGAAAAACCGCCCCCGATGCCAGCAGCCCCGCCATCAGCGAGGCGAGGTCGCCATCGCCGAAAGGCACACCCGCCCAATGGGCCAGGTAGACGCCCAGCGATGCCACGAACCCGGCCCCCATCACCCAGGAGGCTGCTGAGGGGGTGAGGCGCCAGCCCGCCAGCAGGGCCGCGAAGGCCACCGCGATGCTGCCGATGTAGATCACATTCACCGACACCATCGTGGCGACGATGCCTTGCCCTCGGGCGGTCAGTGCGGTGGCGATGCCCAGGGCCACGATGCCCATCCAGGCGGGGTCGGCGGCCTGGGTGCCGCCGGCCGCAGAGCGCAGCGCATCGGCCATGGCGCGGGTGATGGCGGCACCCGAACCGAGCGCGGCCGCCGAGAGGCCGACCAGCACCAGCGCGCTGACCGCCGCACCGAAATGGCCGACTTCCCGGGCGAGGATGAACGGGATGATCTGCTTGACGTCGTGAAGGCTCGCCAGACTGCCGGTTGCCTTGAAGCCGAGCACCACGGAAGGGGGCAGGAAGCTGACGGCGACCAGACACGCGCTGGCGATCAGGCAGCCCATCACCGCGCCCGAGGCGCGCCTCGCCGCCAGCAGGAACTGGTGGTAGTCGGCGCCGGTGCAGACCAGGGCCGCCACCGCGATCGACAGGGACAGCATGGCGCCGATGCCCAGGGACGGTGCGTCGGCCGTGAAGCGTTGGGGGCTCTCGAGGTAGATGGCTCCGCCGCCGCCGTGGATCAAGGCCAGGACCAGCACCACGCCGCTGGCGATCAGGAAGAAGGAGAAGAGGGTGGACGCGGCGCCGAGCCGCAGCCGGGATGCCAGCAGGATGCTGGTCAGCACGAGCGCGTAGGCGCCCAGGGTGGGCAGCCCCAGCAGCCGGACCGTGGCCACGCCGCCGTGGATCTGCGCGGCCAGCACGCCGGCCATCCAGATCACCGACAGGAGCGCGACGGCCTTTCCGGTGCGCTCCCCGAAGGCCGCCCCGAAGACGTCCCAGATGGCCATGCCCGATCGCCACACCCGTGCCGCGAAGAGCGCCAGCAGCAGCATGCCCAGGGCCGTCGCCAGGCCGTAGATGCTCCCCGCCATGCCGTGGGTCATCGCCATTTCGCCGGAACCGAACAGGAATCCGATGCCGTAGCTCGCGGAGACGAGCAGCGCGGCGACCTGCAGGGCGTTCAAGGTGCGGCTCATGGGCGGTCCTCCTTTGGGTGCGCGGATTCTCGCCTCCGGCGGGGTTTTGTGAAGTCATTTTTCTTACTTCATAAGTCGAATTAGAGCGGCATCAACCGGCGGAATCTTTTTCCCGGAGGCGGGCACGCACAATGGCGGCCGAGCCACGCCTCCCCCGACCCAGCCTGCCGAGAGACCCATGACCCCCTCCACCGCCTCACCCCACCGCACCGAACCCCGCCTCACCAGCCTCTCGCACGGCGGCGGCTGCGGCTGCAAGATCGCGCCCGGCGTGCTCAGCGACATCCTCAAGGGCACCAGCGCCATGCCCATTCCCAAGGAACTGCTGGTCGGCATCGAGACCGCCGACGACGCGGCGGTCTACCGGCTCAACGACGAGCAGGCGCTGATCGCCACCACCGATTTCTTCATGCCCATCGTCGACGACCCTTTCGACTTCGGGCGCATCGCCGCCACCAACGCCATCAGCGACGTCTACGCCATGGGCGGCACGCCGATCATGGCGCTGGCGCTGGTGGGCATGCCGATCAACGTGCTCTCCACCGAGACCATCGGCCGCATCCTGGCGGGTGGCCAGAGCGTGTGCCAGGCCGCCGGCATCCCGATCGCGGGTGGCCACACCATCGATTCCGTCGAGCCCATCTACGGCCTGGTCGCGCTCGGCCTGGTGCACCCGAAACGCGTCAAGCGCAACGCCGACGCCCGGGTGGGCGACCGCCTGGTGCTGGGCAAGCCGCTGGGCGTGGGCGTGCTGTCGGCCGCGCTCAAGAAGGACGCGCTGCCAGCCGTGGGCTACGCGCAGATGATCGAGCACACGACGAAGCTCAACACCGCCGGCCCCGATCTCGCCGCACTGGAGGGCGTGCACGCGCTCACCGATGTGACGGGCTTCGGCCTGGCCGGCCATGCGCTGGAGATGGCGCGCGGCTCGGCCACCACGGTGCGGCTGGACATGGCCCGCGTGCCGCTGATCGAAGGCGTGCGCGGCCTGGCCTCGGCCGGCATGGTCACCGGCGCCTCGGGGCGCAACTGGGCGGCCTACGGCCATGAGGTGCGGCTGGGCGCCGGATTGCAGCCGGTGGATCAGGCGCTGCTGAGCGATCCGCAGACCAGCGGCGGCCTGCTCGTGGCCTGCGCGCCCGAGGCCGTGGCCGAGGTGCTGGCGGTGTTCCACCGCCACGGCTTCGGTGCGGCGGCCGAGATCGGCGAGGTCGTGGCGGCGAGCGCCGACAGCGCTCGCCTGCGGGTGGATTGAATGAACAAGGGACCTCGCACCATGCAACGACAGCACGTCAGCTCCGGCTTGCCCTTTGAGGAACAGATCGGCTACTCGCGCGCCGTGGTCGCGGGCGACTGGGTCTTCGTCTCGGGCACCACCGGTTTCGACTACACCACCATGAGCATCTCGGACGACGTGGTGCAGCAGGCCGAACAATGTTTCCTGAACATTCAGGCCGCGCTGCAGCAGGCCGGTGCGAGCCTGGACGACGTGGTGCGCGTCAACTACGTGCTGCCCGACGCCTCGCTGTTCGAGGCCTGCTGGCCGGTGCTGCGCAAGCACCTGGGCCGAGCGCGCCCCGCGGCGATGATGGTGTCGGCCGGCCTGTTGGACCCGCGCATGAAGATCGAGGTCGAGGTCACTGCGCTCAAGGCGCGATGAACATGGCTGCGCCCGCTACCCCTGTTCTGGTGTTCGATGTCTTCGGCACCGTGGTCGACTGGCACGGCAGCATCGTGCGAGAGGTGCAGGCGCTCCACCCGCAGGTGGATGCCGATGCCTTCGCCACCGCCTGGCGCGCGGGCTACCAGCCCGCCATGCAGCGCGTGCGCTCGGGCGAGCTGGGCTGGACGCTGATCGACGACCTGCACCGCATGGTGCTGGAGGCGTTGCTGCCCCGCTTCGGCCTGACCCACCTGAGCGAGGCCGAGCGCGATCACCTCAACCGCGTGTGGCACCGGCTCGATCCCTGGCCCGACGCAGTGGCCGGCCTGTTGCGCCTGAAAGCGCGGCACACGATCTGCACGCTGTCCAACGGCAACCTGGGCCTGCTCACGAACATGGCCAAGCGCGCCGGCCTGCCCTGGGACTGCGTGCTATCGGCCGAGGTGTTCCGCGCCTACAAGCCCGACCCGCGCGCCTACCTGGGCGCCGTGGAGGTGTTCCGCCTGCGGCCCGAGCAGGTGATGCTGGTGGCCGCGCACCACGACGACCTGGCGGCGGCGCGCGCCTGCGGCCTGGCCACAGCCTATGTGGAGCGCCCGCTGGAGTTCGGTGCCGCCCGGCCCAAGGACGTGTCGCCCGTGGCGACCAACACCTGGCATGCCCGCGATTTCGGGCACCTGGCCGATCAGCTGGGCTGCTAGGGTCTTTCTTACTCGACGCGCACGCTGGCGCTGATCGCGTCGGTGAGCGCTTTGCCGGGTGCGAGGTTGTCAAGCAGCTCCAGCTTGAGGCCGTAGCTGCCCGCTGGCGGCGAGAGCCAGACCTCGGTCTGCCCTTCGACAAAATCCATCACGACCGGGGCGCCCGAGGCGGGCGAGACGGTCAGGCGGAAGTGGCCGGTTTCGGGCAGGCGCTGCGCCTGATGGGCCACGTTGAGCGCCGAGGCGTGAAACTGCACGCGGAACGGTCGCTTGACCACCGGGCCTTCCAGCTGAAGGGCCAATCCCTTGACCGACAGCGTCTTGGGGTCGGTCGGGTTCTTCTTCGTCACCGTGATGGTGGCGGGCTTGCTGTAGACGAAGTGGGGCAGGTGGTTCTGGTCGGCCAGCAGCATGCGCAGGGTGTAAGTGCCGGGCTCCAGGGTGAGCACGGTTTCCATCTGGCCTTTGCCGAAGTGGATGTACTGGTCGTTGAAGGGCAGCGCCTGCTTGAAGTTCAGCGGCAGGTCGCGGTTGACCAGCAGATGGTGGTGCCCGCTTTTGGCCCGGCCTGGCTGCGCAATGGGTGCCAGGCCCCAGCCGCCGGAGAGCCCGAACTTGAGCAGGTAGGGCGTCTCGATGCGGTCCCCATCTTTGAGGTTGGTGAAATAGGCCTCGGCCGTCAGGCGGGGCGGTGCGGCTTGCCAGGGGTGGGTCGTGCCAGGCGGGGTCTGCGCGAGGGCGGGCAGCACCGCGGCCGAGGCGAGGATGAGGGAGGCAAGTCGGGTGGAGGCGCGCATGGCGGGCGGATCGGTGGTGGGCGGGGACGCCGTTGCGAAGTCTATCCAATCCGGCCCATACCCCAGGGGGTGTGAGCATGGCCAGGCGCCGGGCCTGGCCGGGCCGTCGTCAACGTGTCACGCGGTGCTGTTCCAGAAAACCGCGGTCGATGCGGTCTTTCCAGCCCCAGACCCAGCCACCGGCCAGGGTCAGCGGCCCCCAGCTCGCGATGGCGTGGCCCGTGCCGCAGGCGAGCAGGGCCATGCGCGGGCGCGAGGGGGGCAGGGCGCGCAGCGTGGTGCCTTCGTGCGCGGCCAGCAGGTTGTGGGCCAATGCCGCACCGGCGTGCATGTCGCCAGGCGCTCCATCCACGCGGGCGGCCACGCTGCCGGTGGCGAACACCTGCGGATGGCTGGTGCTTTGCAGGGTCGGGCCGGTCGACACCTGCCCGCGCTCGTTGAGCGCCAGGCCGCTGGCGGGCAACCAGGTGGGGGTGCGCACGCCCATGGCCAGCAGCGGCACGTCGCAGGCCAGGCGGGCGCCATTGCCCAGGTGCACCTGGCCTTCGCTCATGCCCACGCAAGCCTCGCGCAGCACCGTGATGCCGCGGCGCCTGAGCTGGCGCAGCACGCGCTGCCGCACGCCGGGTGGCAGATCGGTGCCGACCTCGTCGCCCCCGGTGATGAGCGTGAAGCGGGCCCCCGGCAAGCCGTGTTCGCGGATGCCTTGTTCGGCCGCGAACACGAGTTCGATGCCATCGGCTTCTGCGCCCACGATGGCCACCGAGACGGCCTGTTGCTGCGCCAGTGCCATCACCTGGGGCCACAGCGCCACGAAGGCCTCCATGGGGCTCAGGTGCAGGGCGTGGTGGTTGGCGCCCGGCATCTCGGCGTCGAGCCAGGCGCGGTCGGGCACGGTGCCAGTGTCGATGGAGAGCAGGTCGTAGCCCAGCGTGGCCGGCACGCCTTGCGCGCCGCCCGTGGCCGCAACCTGCACCTGGCGCGACGCCACATCGAGCCCGGTGCAGCGGCCCTGCAGCCAGCGTGCGCTGGCCGCGCGCACCAGCGGTTCGAGCGCGACGCGCCCTTCGTCCGCCGTGTGCTGGCCGGTCATGAAGCCGGGCAGGCAACCTTGGCCGGTGTGGTGCACGAACGGCGTGAGCAGGGTCACGTCCAGGTTGCCCGGGTGGTGCCGCGCCAGGCGCGCCAACACCTGCAGATGGGCCTGGCCGGCACCGAGCAGCAGGAGTTTCTTGATGCCGTGGTGCATGGCTGCCTCAGACCACCAGCATGGCCGCGAACCAGGCGCAGCCGGCGAGTTTCACCGGCGCGGGGCGTCCGGGCGTGCGCCAGAGCGAGGCGAGCAGGAAACCGTTGTACGGCAGGGGAGCGAAGTGCACCGCCAGGGCCCATGCGATCGGCGGGCCTTGCGAGACCAGCATCAGCGCCGCGAAGCCCGTGCACAGGTTGATGACGCTGCCCAAGGCCAGCATGTCGCGCCAGAACAGCGTGCGCCAGGCGACCTGGCCCTGCCAACGCCGGCCCCAGAACCCGGTCGTGGTGGGTGCTGAGCCGGTCATGGGCAGCAGGGTGTTCAATGGGCGCTCAGGATGCCGG
This sequence comes from Hydrogenophaga sp. FG152, assembly GCF_057809615.1. Lineage (NCBI taxonomy): Bacteria > Pseudomonadati > Pseudomonadota > Betaproteobacteria > Burkholderiales > Comamonadaceae > Hydrogenophaga > Hydrogenophaga sp. FG152. Next base: position 76,530 of record NZ_JBMDKH010000014.1, read on the forward strand.
CGCCGAGCAGGCCGAAGACCAGCAGGCCCAGCGCGATGCGGTAGTACACGAAGGCCATGTAGCCGCGTGTCGATACCAGCTTGAGGAAGACCACGATCACGCCATAGCCCACGCCGAAGGCGATCAGCGTGGCCAGGGCGGTGGGGCCGGGCGCGACCGGGCTGCCATGCTGCCAGCTGCGCAGCAGCTGGTAGAAGCCCGAGCCCATCACGGCGGGAATCGCCAGCAGGAACGAGTAGCGCGCGGCCGCTTCGCGCGTGTAGCCCATGAGCAGGCCGGCGGTGATGGTGCCGCCCGAGCGCGAGACACCGGGGATCAGCGCCATCGCCTGGGCCAGCCCGAACAGCAGGCCGTGGCCCCAGGTGAGCTGGCTCAGCGGGCGCTCGCGCCGGCCGTAGTGGTCGGCCGCGCCCAGGATGATGCCGAACACGATCAGCATGGTGGCCGTGATGTAGAGGTTGCGCAGCGAGCCCTCGATCGCGTCCTTGAACAGCAGGCCCAGCACCACGATGGGCACCGAGCCGATGATGATCAGCCAGCCCATGCGGGCGTCGGGGTCCTGGCGCTTGGCCGGTTGCGTGAGCGAAGCCCACCAGGCCAGGAAGATGCGCACGATGTCGTGCCGGAAGTACAGCAGCACGGCGGCTTCGGTGCCGATCTGGGTGATGGCGGTGAAGGCCGCGCCCGGGTCGCCGCCCGAGGGCAGCAGCGGGCCGATGATGCGCAGGTGCGCGCTCGACGAGATGGGCAGGAATTCGGTCAGGCCCTGGATCAGGCCCAGGAAGGCGGCTTCGAGCCAGGCGGTGGTGGGGCTCATGGGTAGGACAGGCAATGCGGCATGGTGCGCGAAGTATAGGGATGCGCTGTCCGAGGGCCTCAGGCCAGCAGGGCCTGCGCGAATTCGCGCGCGTCGAAGGTTTCGAGGTCTTCGAGCTTCTCGCCGACCCCGATGAAGTACACCGGCACCGGCTTCTCGCGCGCGATCGCGCAGAGCACGCCGCCCTTGGCGGTGCCGTCGAGCTTGGTGATGACCAGGCCGGTGAGCTGCAGCGCGTCGTCGAAGGCCTTCACCTGCATCAGCGCGTTCTGGCCGGTGTTGCCGTCGATCACCAGCAGCACCTCGTGCGGCGCGCCGGCGTCGGCCTTCTGCACCACGCGCTTGATCTTGCGCAGCTCTTCCATCAGGTGCAACTGCGTGGGCAGGCGCCCGGCGGTGTCCACCAGCACCACGTCGCGCCCACGCGCCTTGCCGGCGGTCACGGCGTCGAAGCTCACGGCGGCCGGGTCGCCGCCTTGCTGGGTGATGATTTCCACCGTGTTGCGGTCGGCCCAGACAGCCAGCTGCTCGCGCGCGGCGGCTCGGAAGGTGTCGGCCGCCGCGAGCAGCACCGACGCGCCGCTGTCGGCCAGGTGGCGCGTGAGCTTGCCGATGGAGGTGGTCTTGCCCGCGCCGTTGACGCCCGCGACCATGATCACGGTGGGTTTGTGCTCGCCGATCACCAGCGGCTTCTGCAGGGGGGCGAGCAGGTCGGCGATGGCATCGGCCAGCAGGCCCTTCACGGCGGCCGGGTCGGTGGTCTTGCTCTCCTTGACCCGGCGCTTTAGGTCGGCCAGCAGGTGGGTGGTGGCTTTCACGCCGGTGTCGGCCATCAGCAGGGCCGACTCCAGCTCTTCGTAGAGCGCTTCGTCGATCTGGGTCCCGGTGAACACGGTGGCGATGCCCGAGCCGGTCTTGCGCAGGCCGGCCTTGAGCTTGTCCAGCCAGCCCTGGCGCGGCGCGGCCGCGGGCGCAGCCGGAGTGGAGGCCGCAGCGACTGGCGTGGGCGCCGCAGGCGAGGGCGTGGGGGCCTCGGGCAGGGCTGGCGTGGGCGGGGTGGGGGCTTTTTTGCGAAAGAACGAGAACATTTTTCCAACTCTAGAATCCATGGCATTCTATGAAACGCCTTATGCCGCTGACCAAGCAGCGCTGTTCTGCACTCCTGATGGTCCTGGCGATGGCGGGCGGCACCGCGCTGGCCCAGTCGCCCGCCACCCCGGTTTCCCCCCCACCGAGCACCGCCCAGGCCCCCCTGGCGCAGCAGTTCACGCTGGCCAATGGCCTGACGCTGATCGTTCGGCCCGACCGCCGCGCGCCCACCGTGGTCCAGATGCTGTGGGTGCGGGTGGGTGCCATGGACGAGGTCGATGGCACCAGCGGCGTGGCGCACGCGCTGGAGCACATGATGTTCAAGGGCACGCCCGACATCAAGGCGGGCGAATTCTCGCGCCGCGTGGCCGCCTTCGGCGGCATGGACAACGCCTTCACCACGCGCGACGCCACCGCCTACCACCTGCAGATTCCCGCGCGCCGCCTCGAAACCGCCATGCAGCTGGAGGCCGATCGTTTCGCGCGCAACCAGTGGGACGACGACGAGTTCAAGCGCGAGATCGAAGTGATCAAGGAAGAGCGGCGCCAGCGCACCGAAGAGTCGCCGCGCGCCCGCATGTTCGAGGCGCTCAACGCCATGGTCTACCAGGCCCATCCGTACCGCCGGCCCGTGATCGGCTGGATGAGCGACATCGAGGCGATGACGCCCGACGACGCGCGCGCGTTCTACCGCCGCTGGTACGTGCCGGCGAACGCCGCCCTGGTGATCGCGGGCGACGTGGACGTGGCACAGGTGCGCGCGCTGGCCGAGAAACACTTCGGCGCCTTGCCCGCCGCGGCCGTGCCCGCGCGCAAGCCGCGCGAGGAGCCCGCCCAGGCGGGGCCGCGCCGGCTCGAGTACCGCGCCGTGGCCGACCAGGCCCTGGTGGCCTTGGCGTACAAGGTGCCGCAGTGGCGCGGCGCCGAGGTGGACAACGAGACCGACCGCGATGCCCTCGCCCTGACCGTGCTCTCGGCCGTGCTCGACGGTTACGACGGTGCGCGCCTGGACCGTGCTCTGGTGCAGGGCGTGGGCACGGGCGGCAAGCGGCTGGCCGACAGCGCGGGCTCGTCCTACGGCCTCATGGGCCGGGGCCCGCAGCTTTTCATGCTCACGGCGGTGCCTTCGGCCGGCGTGACGACCGAGATGGCCTCGGCCGCGCTCAAGGCCGAGGTGGCGCGCATCGCCCGCGAAGGCATCCAGGAAGCAGAACTGCAGCGGGTGAAGACGCAATGGACCGCTGGCGAGATCTACAAGCTCGACTCCTTGGCCAACCAGGCGCGCGAGCTGGGTGGCTACTGGATCAACGGCATGGGCCTGGACGCCGGTGACCGCCTGATGGCCCGCCTGCGCGCGGTCACGGCGGCCCAGGTGCAGTCGGTGGCGCAGCGCTATTTCTCCGACGAGCAGCTCAGCACCGGCGTGCTGGTGCCCGATCCCTCGCGCCGCGAAGCGGCTCCTGCGGCCCAGACCGGTCCTCGGCCCGCGCTGACGCGCCACTGAAGCGAGCCGCGACACACCATGACCCTGTTCACCCTGCTGCGCCGAAGCTTGCCGGCCCTGCTCTTGCTGAGCACCCTGGGCACCGCCCAGGCCACCATCCCCATCGAACAGTGGACGCACGCCAGCGGCGCGCGCGTGCACCTCATTGCCAGTCCCTCGATCCCCATGCTGGACGTGCAGATCGATTTCGATGGCGGCCGGCGCCGTGATCCCGCGGCCCAGGCCGGCCTGGCAAGCGCGACCGCCGGACTGCTCTCGGGCGGTGTGGCCGCGCAGCCCGGACTGCCCGCGCTCGACGAGAACCAGCTCAGCGAGGCCTGGGCCGACCTGGGCGCCCAATTCGGTGCCGGCATCACCCTGGACCGCTTCAGCGTTTCACTGCGCACCCTGACCGAACCCGATCTGCTCGACCGCGCGGTGGCATTGGCCGCGCGCCAGCTGGCCGCACCCGCCTGGCCCGAGCGCGTGTGGCAGCGCGACCGCGAGCGCCTGCTGGCCGCGCTCAAGGAGGCCGAGAACCGACCGGGCACGCAGGCCAGCCGTGCGTTCGGCCGTGCCGTGTATGGCGACCATCCCTATGGGTTCCGGGCCGATGCCAGCACCCTCAACGCGATCCGGGTGGCCGACATGCGCGCGTTCTACCACCGCCATGTGGTGAGCTGCCGCGCCCAGGTGTCGATGGTGGGGGCGGTAGACCGCGCCACCGCCGACCGCATTGTGGGCCGGCTGATGGCGGCCGTGCAGCCGCATGGGTGTTCGGCCTTGTCCGATCTGCCGCCCGTGCAGCCGCTGGCGAAGGCGGTGGATCAGCGCCTGCCCTTTGCCGCCGCGCAGGCGCAGGTGCTCATCGGCCAGCCCGGTGTGGCCCGCGCCGACCCCGACTTCTTTGCGCTCTACGTGGGCAACTACGTGCTGGGCGGTGGTGGCTTCGTCTCGCGGTTGATGACCGAGGTGCGGGAGAAGCGCGGGCTGACCTACGGTGTGTCCAGCTACTTCCTGACGGCGCGCCAGGCCGGCGCCTTCCAGATCGCCCTGACCACCCGGCCCGACCAGGCGGCGCAGGCGGTGGACGTGGTGCGGGAAGTGGTGCGCGACTTCGTCGCCAGGGGCCCGACCGAGGCCGAGCTGCAGGCCGCCAAGGACTACCTCATCAACGGCGAAGCCCTGCGGCTCGACAGCAACCGCAAGCTGCTGGACAACGTGGCCAACATCGCCTGGAACGACCTGCCGCTGGACTACCTCGACACTTGGACGAAGGAGATCGAGCGCCTGAGCGTGGCCGACATCCAGCGGGCCTTCGCGCGCGTGCTGCAGCCCGACCGCATGGTCACCGTGGTGGTGGGTGCGCAACCCTGAGGTCGCGTAAGCTCGCTGCCATGAAAAAGCCTGCCCCCAGCGCCGCGCGCGCCGCCGCGAGCGCCCCCCACGAGGTGCGCATCATCGGTGGCCAGTGGAAACGCACCAAGCTGCCTGTGGCCGACCGCCCGGGCCTGCGGCCCACCCCCTCGCGCGTGCGCGAAACCCTGTTCAACTGGCTCGGGCAGGACCTGAGCGGCTGGCGCTGCATCGATGCCTTCGCCGGCACCGGGGCATTGGGCCTGGAGGCTGCCTCGCGCGGCGCGGTGGAGGTGGTGCTGGTGGAGCAGGACAGCGCCTTGCTCGCCAACCTGGGCCGCATCACCACCCAGCTCAAGGCCACGGGCGTGCGCGTGGAGCGGGGCGATGGTGTGGCGGCGCTGCGCCAGCGGGCCGGGCAAGGGCTGGATGTGGTGTTCCTCGACCCGCCTTTTGGTGATGGCCAGAACGAGGCCTTGTACGCCGCCGCGCTGGCCGCCGCGCGCCAGGCGGTGCAAGGGGACGGCCTGGTCTACCTGGAGGCCCCGCGGGCCTGGAGCGAGGACGAACTGGCCCAGATCGGCCTGCAGGTGCATCGGCAAGGCAAGGCCGGGGCGGTGGCCTTTCACCTGTTGCGGCCATTGCTGGCCCAGTGAGGCGCGGCGCGGGGCCCCTCGCGCATAATCTTCGGCATGAGCTCAGCCCTTGCTTCAACCGGCGGCGGTGGCCGCGTGGCGGTCTACAGCGGTACCTTCGACCCCATCACCCTGGGCCATGAGGACGTGGCGCGCCGCGCCGCGCTGCTGTTCGACGAAGTGGTCATCGCGGTGGCCATCGCGCACCACAAGAAAACCCGCTTCACGCTGCAGGAGCGGCTGGACATGGCCGCCGAGGTCGCGTCCCGCATGCCAGGGCGGGTGCGGGTGCTGCCCTTCGAAGGCCTGATCATGGATTTCTGCCGGCAGCACGGCGCGACCGCCGTGGTGCGTGGCATCCGCAACCTCACCGACTTCGACTACGAAGCCCAGATGGCGGCGATGAACCGCAAGCTGAATGCCGCGGTGGAGACGGTGTTCCTGCTGCCGCAGGCCGAGTTGCAGTGCATTTCCAGCACGCTGGTGCGCGAGATCTCACAGCTCGGTGGTGATGTGTCGCAGATGGTGAGCGGCGCCGTGGCCGCGCGGCTCGTCCCCAAGCCCCTGCAGGCTTAGAACATGAGCCCCCACGCTTCACGCTTCGCTGTTTCGCTGCCCCCCGCGGGGGTGCGGCTTTGCCTGGGGCGGCCCTGCGCCGCAGCCTGACCATGGCCTTGCTGATCACCGACGAATGCATCAACTGCGATGTGTGCGAGCCCGAGTGCCCGAACCAGGCCATCTCCATGGGCGAGGACTTCTACGAAATCGACCCGGCGCGCTGCACCGAGTGCGTGGGGCATTTCGACGAGCCGCAGTGTGTGCAGGTCTGCCCGGTGAACTGCATTCCAATCAACCCGGACCACGTCGAGTCGCGCGAGACGCTGTGGGAGAAATACCAGCGCCTGCAGAAAGCCGGTCAGCCCTTGTCGGCCGCCGGTGACACGGCAGCCCCGCCACCCGCCTCGGCCTGAGGCGCTGGCGCGGTGGCCGGCCGCGGTGGCTTGGGCCGCGGCGGCTTGCTGGTGTGGATCAAGGCCGTGGCCTTGTCCATTTCGCCCGCGATCAACTGCGGCAAGGCCTTGAGCGAGCGATCCAGCGCCTGCGCGATCGCGATGCGGTCGTCGGGCGAGGGCTTCTTCAGCACCCAGTTCGCCACTTCGTTCTTGTTGCCCGGGTGGCCGATGCCCACGCGCAGGCGCCAGTAGTCGGCACTGCCGAGCTGCGCGTGGATGTCGCGCAGGCCGTTGTGGCCCGCGTGTCCGCCGCCCTTCTTGAGCTTGGCCTCACCGGGTGCCAGGTCCAATTCGTCGTGCACCACCAGCACCTCTTCGGGGGCGATCTTGAAGAAGCGAGCGACGGAGGCCACCGACTTGCCGGAGAGGTTCATGAAGGTCTGCGGCTCCACCAGCCAGACACTCTGGCCACCCACGTTGGCCCGCGCCACCAGGCCGAAGTGCCCGCGCTCCATCTGCAGGGACACTTTGAGCAGGCGCGCGGCCTCGTCCACCCACCAGAAGCCGGCGTTGTGGCGCGTGTGTTCGTATTCCGGCCCCGGGTTGCCCAGGCCGGCGATGAGTTTGATCATGGGATCGGATTATCGAGGCGGAAAATAAAAAGGCCCGCTCATGCGGGCCTTTTTGACTGCAGGGGCTGGAATTACTTCTTGCCCTTGCCCTTGGCGGCGGCCTTCTTGTCGTCGGCGGCAGCGGCCACCGGTGCGGCGACCACTTCTTCCACCGGTTCCACCACGGTGGCCACGGTGATGTTCTTGCGGCCGTGCGTCACGAGCTTGATGCCCTTGGCCAGCTTGATGTCGCCGGTGTGCACGGTGGCGCCCTTGGTGACTTCACCCAGGTCCACTTCGATGAACTCGGGCAGCTGGGTGGCCAGGCACTCGATTTCGATGTCGTTCAGGACATGGCTGATCACGCACTTGTCGGTCTTGACCGCAGGCGAGTTCTCGGCGTTCACGAAGTGCAGCGGCACCTTCTTGCGCAGGCGGGTCTTGTCGTCCACGCGCTGGAAGTCCACGTGCAGCACTTGCGGCTTGTACGGGTGGTATTGCACGTCGCGCAGCAGAACCTTCTGCACCTTGCCAGCGAGTTCCATGTCGAGGATGGACGAGTGGAACGCTTCCTTCTTCAGGGCGTGCCACAGGGCGTTGTGATCGAGTTCGATCGTGGCGGCCGGCGTGTCACCGCCGAAAACGATACCGGGCGCGCGACCGGTGTTGCGCAGACGGCGGCTCGCACCCGTACCCTGCTTGGCGCGCTCAAAAGCGACGAATTGCATGACTGACTCCTGTGGAGGGGTTCCGCGACCAGAACGCCTCTGTTTCAAAAGAGCCGCCCCCACCATGGAGACGACCCGCTTTTTGCTGCCTTCAGCCTCTTAGAAGAGGTTGTCCTGATCGGCAAACAAACTCATGACCGACTCACCCGAGGCGATGCGCGCGATGGTCTCGGCCATCAGCGGTGCCACGGAGAGCTGGCGAATCTTGGAACAGGCCTGCGCGGCCTGCGAGAGAGGAATGGTGTTCGTCACCACCACCTCGTCCAGGGCACTGCCCTTGGCGATGCGTTCGATGGCCGGACCCGAGAAGATCGGGTGCGTGCAGTACGCATACACGTTCTTGGCGCCGCGCTCCTTGAGCACCTCGGCGGCTTTGACCAGCGTGCCGGCGGTGTCGATCATGTCGTCCATGATCACGCAGTTGCGGCCTTCGATGTCGCCGATCACGTGCATCACTTCCGACACGTTGGCCTTGGGGCGGCGCTTGTCGATGATGGCCATGTCGCAGTTGAGCTGCTTGGCCAGCGCACGGGCGCGCACCACGCCACCCACGTCGGGCGAGACGATGAGCACGTCGGGGTAGTTCTTCTGGCGCAGGTCGCCCAGCAGCACTGGCGAGGCGTAGATGTTGTCGACCGGAATGTCGAAGAAGCCCTGGATCTGGTCGGCGTGCAGGTCCATGGTCAGCACGCGGCTCACGCCCACGGTCTGCAGCAGGTTGGCCACGACCTTGGCCGAGATTGGCACGCGGGCCGAGCGCGGGCGGCGGTCCTGGCGGGCGTAGCCGAAATAGGGGATGACGGCGGAGATGCGCTCGGCCGAGGCGCGCTTGAGCGCGTCGACCATGATGAGCAGCTCCATCAGGTTCTCGTTGGTCGGCGAGCAGGTGGACTGGATCACGAACACGTGGCGCGCGCGCACGTTCTGCGTGATCTCGACCGTGACTTCACCGTCGGAGAAGCGACCCACATTGGCCGCGCCGAGTTGCGTGCCCAGGTGTTGGGCGATTTCGGAGGCCAGCACCGGGTTGGCGTTGCCGGTGAAGATCATGAAATCCGGGGGCTGAACTTGCATGGTGTTCCCAGCTGTCTGAACGACGGACCCAGAAGATCGCCGTCAAAAAAGGCCACCCGGGGGTGGCCGTTCCGGTGCTTGATGTGTTGAAACAGGGTGGCAGGGGAGGAAGGACTCGAACCCTCGCATGCTGGAATCAAAATCCAGTGCCTTTACCAACTTGGCGACTCCCCTACGCAGGTCGATGGTTCGGCGTGATGCCGGACAACCAACCAAAAACGTCGCAGGTTGCGCAACCACTGCCTGGGCTGTGCGCTGCCGATTCTAATCGGTGCACCAGTCGAGCAATGGATGTGCATCCATGTTGCCGCATTCTCGAACCATCCAGTCGCCGGGGGCGTCTGTCAGGTCCACTGCCTGCGGCAGCTGTGCAAACACCGCGGTTCCCGATCCGGTCATTCGCCCTTGCAATCCATGGCTGTCGAGCCATCGAATGCAATGTCCCACATCGGGACAGAGCGCCTGCGCCACGGGTTGAAGATCGTTGTGTCCGACGGCCAGAACTTTCTGGAGATCGATCACCGCGCCTTCACGCGAGTCATTTGCAGCAAAGCCTTGGATTGTAGCAGTTTTTGTGTCGCGTTTGAGCTCGGACGAGCCAAAGATGCGTTGGGTGGAGGCGCCCGTGGGCGGCTTGACCACGACGAAGCGGGTGGACGGCAGGGCCACGGGGGTGAGTTGCTCGCCCACGCCCTCCACCCAGGCGCTGCGCCCACCAATGAAAAACGGCACGTCGGCGCCCAGTTGCAAACCGATCGCTGCCAGCTGCGACCGCTTCAACCCCAGTCCCCAGAGGCGGTTCAGGGCCAGCAGGGTCGTGGCCGCGTCCGAGGAGCCGCCGCCCATGCCGGCCTCGGCGGGCAGGCGTTTTTCCAGGCCGATGTGCACGCCGTGAGCACAGCCGGTGGCCTGTTGCAAGGCCCTTGCGGCCCGCACAGACAGGTCTTCGGCCGGCAGGTGGCCGGGCATGAGGTCCTCGCGGCTGATCGCGCCATCGGCCCGGTGCTCGAAATGCAGGTGGTCGCACCAGTCCACCAGCATGAAGATGGACTGCAACAGGTGGTAACCGTCGGCCCGTCGGCCGGTGATGTGCAGAAAGAGGTTGAGCTTGGCGGGCGCAGGCACGTCCAGCAGGCGCTGCACGGGGGCGTGGGGCGTCATGGCTGGAAGACGACGCGCAGTTCGGCGGTGGGCAAGGGTGTGGAGCGGCGTGCCGTGATGCGGCCTTCGGCCTGGCGCGACAGATCGGCCTGCCAGCCTGGCACATCGCCTTGCTCGCCGCGCAACCAGCCGAACAGCGCCGCGACCGGCACCGCCGTGCCGCTGAGTTCGGTGGTCAGCTCGTCCAGGTTGCCGCGCCGGGTGACCTGGCCACCCTGGCGCAACTCGGCGCTCTGGGGCGTCCACACCACGATCGCCAGGGTGTTCCCCAGAGGCGAGGTGAGTTGCAACTCGCCCTCGGTGGGAGCACCGCGCAGGTCGAACGCGGCGGAAAACGACTGGGGTGGCGCGCTGTCGACTTGAAGGGACAGGCGGCCGCTCCACACCGTTTCGCCAGGAAGTGCCGAGCGAGGCGGTGTGGCGCAGGCCGAGAGCGCCGCGGCCACGGCCAGCACGGCCACGCGGCTCTGCAACCTGGGCCAGGGGAAAGCGCGCACGGTCATGGTTTGACTTGCAGGCGTTTGAGGGTGGCCTGCAGGGTTTCGTTGTCGGCCGCGAGAAGCAGGCCTTCGCGCCAGATCTTCAGCGCCTGCTCGCGCTGGCCTTGCACCCACAGCACCTCACCCAGGTGCGCCGCGATTTCGGGGTCCGGCCGTTTGCCGTAGGCCGCCTGCAGGATGGACAGGGCGCGCGCGTTGTTGCCCAGGCGGAATTCGACCCAGCCCAGGCTGTCCTGGATGTAGGCATCGCCCGGCGCGAGCGAGACCGCCTTCTCGATCAGCTGTTTGGCTTCCGGCAGGCGCATGTTGCGCTCGGCCAGCGAGTAGCCCAGCGCGTTGTAGGCGTGGTGGTAGTCGGGCTTGAGGGCGATCAGCTGGCGCAGCAGGCGCTCCATGTCGGCGAGTTTTCCTGCCTTCTCGGCCATCATGGCCTGGTCGTAGATCAGGTCGGTGTCTTCAGGGAAGCGGGCGGTGGCCTCGCTGTAGACCTCGTAGGACTGCTGGTAGGCCTTGAAGTCGCGCAGCAACTGCGCTTCGGCGACCAGCTTGAGGCGCACGTCTTCGGGTCGGCGCTCGGGCTGGCCTCGCAACAGCGCGCGTGCCTGAGGCAACTGGCCCTGGCGGGCCAGCAGCGAGGCGCGCCGCATCTGGGCGGCCATGATGTCGTCGGCGTTCTCGATGCGGTCCAGCCAGGCATTGGCGGCGGGAAAGTCATTCTGCTTTTCCGCGATCTGCGCCATCAGCAGGTAGGCCTGCGTCAGGCCGCGCGCGGTGCGCTCGTCGCCCGACTGGCGCGCCAGTGCCATGTACTTCTGCAGCGACGCCGTGGCCGGCGCCAACGCGTTGTCTTGCGCCTGCAGCGAAGCCAGCAGCAACCAGGGCTCGGCCTGGTCGGGTTGGCGCGCGGTGAGCGCTTCGAGTTGCGCTCGCGCTTCGCTGTTGCGTTGCAAGTCCACCAGGATTCGGGCATAGGCCAGCGCCACGGCGGTGTCGCCGGGCGTGGCGGCATTGCCGGTCTGCAGTTGCTGCCGCACGATGGCCTCGGCGTCGGTTTGCCCGCGCTCCATCAATTCCAGCGCGAGCAGGGCCGGGTAGGGCGATGCCGGATCGATCGCATGGCCTTCGCGCGCCGCCGCCAGGGCCTGGGGCAGCTGGTCCTGCGCCAGCTCCATGCGGCCCACGGTGGTCCAGGCCGCCGCGGCATGGAAGGGTTGTTTGAGCGAGGGCACCAGGGCCTCGCGCACCACGGTAGCGGCCAGGGCCTTGTCGGCAATGCGCCCGTAGGTTTGCGGGATGGCGTTGATGGTGTCGTTGCGCTCGGTCACCGGGCTGGCTTGCAGGATGGCCTGCAGCACCGGGCCGGTCTCGCCCACGCGGTTGAGCGCCAGCAGGATCTGCAGCACGAAGCGGTTGGCTTCCGAGCTGTTCGGAATTTCCTGAGCCCAGGCGCGTGCCGCGGTCAGCGCGGCCTCGCCCGAGCGGGCCTGCAAGGCCACGTCCACCGCGCGCCGGTACAGCTCAGGATCTTTCTGGCGGCGTGCCGCGTCCAGGATGAGCGAGTAGCCCGTGCCCGGCTCACCCGCGCTCACATTGAGTTCGCCCAGCAGCAGTTGGTAGAAGAGGGGCGCGTTGAGGGCCGAATTGACCACGGCGGGCCCGCTTGCGGTGGGCTGGGCGGCGGCTGCGGGTGGCGCGGCCGGTGGGGCAGGCTGCGCGGCCGCGCCAAAAGCCAAGCCCAAGAGAACCAGGGTCGCGGTGCGGTGCAAGGTGTTCATCGGGTCATGATAATGGGAAGGGTTCAGGGGCACGGGGGTGTGACCCCAAGACCGCACCGGCGTTCCGGCCCTCTGCAGAAAAACCACCCACCATGCCCGAATTGCCCGAAGTCGAAGTCACGCGCCGCAGCTTTGCCGACCGCATCGCGGGCGCCCAGGTGCGCGCGCTGTCCCTGGGCAAGCCGCTGCGCTGGCCCCTGGGCTGTGAGCCTTCGAGCCTGGCCGGGCGCCAGGTGCGCTCAGTGGCGCGGCGTGGCAAGTACCTGCTGGTGCATCTGGACGAGGGGGTGTTGCTGTTGCACCTGGGCATGTCGGGCAGTCTGCAGTTCGCCCCCAGCCTGCCGCCGCGCGGCGTGCACGACCACTTCGAGCTGTCGACCAGCCACGGGGTGCTGCGCCTGCACGACCCGCGCCGCTTTGGTGCGGTGGTCTATGCCCCGTCTCTGGAGGACGCCCGGGTGCTCAAGCTGCTGGGCGGCCTGGGCGTCGAGCCCCTGGAGATCGGCTTCGATGCAGTGAGTTTCCATCGAGCCCTGAAGCTGCGGCGCTCCGCCATCAAGCAGGTGCTGCTGGCGGGCGACATCGTCGTGGGCGTGGGCAACATCTATGCGTCGGAGGCGCTGTTCATGTCGGGCATTCACCCCGCGCTGCGCGCCGATCGCCTGAGCAAACCTCGCGCGGCGCGGCTGCACGCGGCCATCGTGTCGGTGCTGCAGCGAGCGGTGGCGTTGGGAGGCAGCACCTTGCGCGACTTCTCCAGTGCCGAGGGGCAGAGCGGCTACTTCCAGCTCGATGCCATGGTCTATGGCCGTGAGGGCCGGCCTTGCCGGGTTTGCGGGACGCCGGTCAAGGCAATGCGGCAGGGCCAGCGGTCCACATTCTTCTGCCCCGCGTGTCAGAAAAAGTGACGCGCCAGCAGCGCGGTTTTGTGCCCGGGCGCCCGGCTGTCGGTCTTTCCGACCGGTCGGCTTTCTCCTGTGTGCCGATGCTATATTGACCCATTGACAGAGACACAAGGCCCATGAGCTTCAACCAGGAATTCGATCAGCACGGTGTGTGGCGCAAGCAGTTTGCCTTGCGCCTGAAGCTGTTGTCCGAATGGTTGACCGACCACGACCTCATGGAGTCCGGCGTGCGCGAGCGCCTCGATCAGCTGCACGCACAGGTCAAGAACGACAAGATCATGGTGGCCTTCGTGGCCGAGTTCTCGCGCGGCAAGTCCGAGCTGATCAACGCGGTGTTCTTCGCCGGTTATGGCCGCCGCATCATGCCCGCCAGCGCGGGCCGCACGACCATGTGCCCCACCGAGCTGGGCTATGACGCGGAAGTGCCGCCGTGCCTGCGCCTGCTGCCCATCGAAACCCGCCTGCAGCCGCAATCGTTGCTGGACTGGCGCAATGCGCTGGAGAAATGGGAGCGGGTCGATCTCGACGTGAACGACCCCAAGCAGCTGGCGCGCGCGATCCAGAAGGTGGCCGAGGTGCGCCGCGTGACGCAGGCGGAAGCGGCGGCGCTGGGGTTCTGGCACGACGAGGTGCCCGAAGACAACCCCTTGCCTGGTCCGGACGGCCTGATCGAGGTGCCCAAGTGGCGGCATGCGCTGATCAACATGGCGCATCCCTTGCTCAAGCAAGGCCTGGTGATTCTCGATACGCCGGGCCTCAACGCCATCGGCGCCGAACCGGAGCTCACTGTGAGCCTGCTGCCGCAGGCTCACGCGGTGGTGTTCATCCTCGCGGCCGACACCGGCGTGACCAAGTCCGACCTGACCATCTGGCGCCAGCACCTTGCGGTGCTGGGCGAGGGGCGCGAGTCCCGGCTGGTGGTGCTCAACAAGATCGACACCATGTGGGACGCACTGAGCTCGCCCGAGCAGGTGCAGTTGCAGATCGCCTCGCAGCGCACCGACTCGGCCGAGATCCTTGGCCTGTCGCCGCGCCAGGTGCTGGCGGTGTCGGCGCAGAAGGGCCTGCTGGCCAAGGTGCACCGCGACAAGAAGCTGCTGGCCGCCAGCAACCTGATGGAGCTGGAGACCGCTCTGGGCGTGGATCTGCTGGGTCAGCGCCGCAAGATCCTGGGCGCGGCCGTGGCCAATGGCATCCAGGCGCTTCGCTCGGAAACCGGCCGCATGGTGCACACCCGCGCGCGCGACCTGGTGGAGCAGATCCAGGAGCTCGAAGGCTTGCGCGGCAAGAACACCGGTGTGATCAAGCAGATGCGCCTGCGCATCGAGCAGGAGCAGGCCGATTTCGATGCGAGCGGTGCCAAGATCCAGGCGGTGCGCTCGGTGCACCTGCGCCTGCTCAAGGACCTGTTCGCCATGCTCAGCTCTTCCCATCTCAAGGCCGAGGTGGCGACCCTGGGCAAGGCCTTGAAGCAGCCCGGCATCAAGCTGGGCGTGCGCCGCGCCTACGATCACACCTTCGACCGCCTGCGCACGGACATGGGCAAGGCCGACCGCATGGCGGGCGACATCCAGTCCATGCTTGAAGGCAGCTTCAAGAACCTCAATGCCGAGTACGGTTTCTCACTGCAGGCTCCCACGCCACCGCGCCTGGGGCAGTACGTGAAAGACCTCGACCTGATCGAGAAAAGCCACTTGCAGTACCTCAGCCTGGGCAATGCGCTGCGCCTGGCGCAGCCCGAGTTTGCCGAGCGCCTGGCGCGTGCGCTGATGAGCCGGCTTCGCGTGGTGTACGACACCGCGGTCAACGAGGTGGAGTTGTGGAACAAGTCTGCCGCCGCCCAGCTCGACGCGCAGTTGCGCGAGCGCCGCCGCAATTTCAGCCGGCGCATCGAGGCCGTCTCGCGCATCCAGCAGGCCGCTGGCGGTCTGGACGAACGCATCCGGGAGCTGCAATCGCACCAGGCCGAACTGAATCAGCTCGACGTCAAACTGGCCGAGCTCACCGAGCACCTGCTGGCCGCACCCGAAGAAGAACCTTCCGACGAAGCGCTCGTGGCATGAGCGCCGAGGCGATTTCGGGGGACCCCGTGCGGGCGGCACTGCCCATGACTTTTGCGCCCCGGCTCATTGAATGGCAGCGCCATTCGGGCCGCAGTGGCCTGCCCTGGCAGAACACCCGCGATCCCTACCGGGTGTGGCTGTCGGAGGTCATGCTGCAGCAAACCCAGGTCAGCACCGTGCTGTCCTATTACCCCCGCTTCCTGGATCGTTTCCCGGACGTGCGTGCCTTGGCCGCGGCTTTGCCCGACGACGTGATGGCCTTGTGGAGCGGCCTGGGCTACTACAGCCGGGCGCGCAACCTGCATCGCTGCGCACAGGCGGTGGTGAAGGACCACCACGGTGTGTTCCCCGGCACGGCCGAGCAACTCGAAACCTTGCCCGGCATCGGTGCCTCCACCGCTGCAGCGATCGCGGCGTTCTGCCACGGCGAGCGCATTTCCATCCTCGATGGCAATGTGCGCCGGGTGTTGTCGCGCCTGCTCGCCTTCGAAGGCGACCTGGCGCAAGCCGGGCCGCAGCGCGAACTCTGGTCGCTCGCCCAGGCCTTGTTGCCGGACGCCCCCACGCGCGAGGACATGACGGCCTACACGCAGGGGCTGATGGACCTGGGCGCGACGGTGTGCCAGCGCACCAAGCCGCTGTGCGGGCGCTGCCCGGTGCAGATGGTGTGCCGCGCACACGGGACGGATCAGATTGCGCGTTTTCCGGTCAAGACCCGCCGCGTGGCACGCCGTTTCGAGAACTGGTGGCTGTTGCTGGTGCGGAGCACCGGTGTCGATGGGCAACAAGCCTTCTGGCTGGAGCGCCGGCCCGCACCCGGCATCTGGGCCGGGCTGTACTGCCCGCCCGTGTTCGCCGACGAGCCGGCCTTGCAGGCGTCACTGCCCTCCGGGTTTGCCCAGCGGCTGCAGCCGCTCGAGCCGATGTCGCACAGCCTTACCCACCGGGAGTTGCGCCTGCATCCCTTGCTGCTGGATCTGCGGGAAGGTCACGGGTCGGGCGGTTTGCCCGAAGGCCAATGGGTGCCCGCAGGTGCCTTGATCGACCACGGTCTGCCGACGCCTGTGCGCCAGCTGTTGTCGGCCTTGAGTTAAGTCAGCTCGGCCGCCTGGCTCGCCGGCCCGGGCCAATTGTCGTCTTCGCGGTGGCGCACGCGCGTGAACCAGTCGGGCGCGAAGGTGTCGGCCAGCCGCTCCACCAGGTACACCGAGCGGTGCTGGCCGCCAGTGCAGCCGATCGCCACCGTCACGTAGCTGCGGTGGTCGCGCAGCATCTGCGGCAGCCAGTGGCGCAGGAAGGCGGTGATCTGCTCCTCCATCTGCCCCACCTCGGGCTGGGCCGCGAGGTAGGCGGCCACCGGGGCATCAAGCCCGCTCAAGGGTTTGAGTTCGGGTTCGTAGTGCGGGTTGGGCAACATGCGCACGTCGAACACGAAGTCGGCGTCCATGGGAATGCCGCGTTTGAACGCGAAGGACTCGAACACCAGCGTCAAGGGCGCCTGCGTCGCTCCGAGCAGGTCCTTGATCTGGCTGCGCAGGCGCGTGGGGCGGATCAGGCTGGTGTCGAGCACGAGCGCCTGTTCGCGCAATTCGGCCAGCAGCTCGCGTTCGTGTTCGATGGCGTCGGTCAACGCGCGGTGCTGGTCATGGGCCTGCTTGAGCGAGAGGGGGTGCAGGCGGCGCGTTTCCGAGAAGCGGCGCACCAGCGTGTCGGTGGTGGCGTCCAGGAACACCGTCGTGAGGTGCACCGGCCGGTGGGCGCGGCGCTGCAGCTGGGCCAGGCGTCTGGGCAGGCCCGGCAGCGAGGCGGCACTGCGCACATCCATGGCAATGGCCACCCGGGGTGCCTGGTTGCTCTGCTCCAGTTCGATGAAGGACTCGAGCAATTCGGGCGGCAGGTTGTCCACGCAGTAGAAGCCCACGTCTTCGAGCGCGGTGAGCGCCACCGATTTGCCCGAGCCGGACATGCCGGTGATCAGGACCAGGTGGATCGGGGTGTCGTCAATCGGGTTCATGGCAACGACTGCGTTCTTCAAACGGACAGCATTTCGCGGGCATGCGCCAGCGAGATTTCGGACTGTTCGCCACCGCCCAGCATGCGGGCGAGTTCGCGCACGCGCGCGTCGGTGGCGATGGGCTCGACGGTGCTCTGGGTCTGGCGACCCACGGCCTGCTTGCTCACGAGCAGGTGGTGGTCGGCGCATGCGGCCACCTGGGGCAGGTGGGTCACGGCGAGCACCTGGCGGTCCTTGCCGAGTTGGCGCAGCAACTGGCCCACGGTGTGGGCCACGGCCCCACCGATGCCCGAGTCCACCTCGTCGAAGATCAGCGTGGGCGCCTGGCCCAAGCGGCTGGTGACGACCGAGATGGCCAAGGCGATGCGAGACAGCTCACCGCCCGAAGCCACCTTGCCGACCGGCTTGGGTGTGGCGCCCGAGTGGCCGGCGACGCGGAACTCGACCTGCTCCGCGCCCTGGGCCTGGGGTTCCTCCAGCGGCAGCAAGGCCACTTCGAACACCCCGCCTTGCATGCCCAGCGTCTGCATGGTGGCTGTGACGGCCTTGGACAGCTTGGGGGCGGCCTTCTGTCGTTCCTTGCTGATGGCCTGCAAGGCGGTGCCAAAGGTTTTCCAGTCGGCGCGCTCAGCGCGTTGCAGGGCTTCGATGTCCAGCGCCTGGTCAACCTGGGCGAGTTCGGCCTTCCATTGCGCGTGCACCTCGGCCAGCTCTTCCGGCGTGCGGCGGTAGCGCCGCGCCAGCGAGACCCAGAGCGACAGGCGCTGGTCCAGCGCCTCCAGGCTGGCGGGGTCCTGTTCGGTGTGGCGGCTGTACTGGTGCAGGCTGTGCACGGTGTCCTGCACCTGAGCGAGAGCGGCCTCCAGCGCTTCGATGGCGCTGGCGAACTGCGGTTCGATGTGGGCCTGCGCCTGAAGGGCCGAGAGCGCACGGTGGAGCAGGGCAGCGGCGTTGGTATCGTCTTCGTCCAGCGCGTTTGCGGCGACCTGGGCCGCGTCAAGCAAGCCCTGGGCGTTGGCGAGCCGGCTGTGCTGGGTGTTGAGCTCCTCCCATTCACCTGCCTGAGGGCTCAGCTTGTCGAGTTCCGCGATCTGCCAGGCGAGGCGTTCGCTTTCCTGCTGCAGCGTGGCCTGTTTTTCGGTGGCGGCATCCAGCGCCTTGCGGCGTTGGCGCCACTGTGTCCAGGCCCGGGCCGCCGGCGCGGTGTCGATGCCGGCATAGGCGTCGAGCAGGTCGCGCACCGCATCGGTGCGCGTGAGGCTTTGCCAGGCGTGCTGGCCATGAATGTCCACCAGGCCATCGGCCAGGGCCTTGAGCTGGGTCACGGTGGCCGCGCTGCCATTGATCCAGGCCCGACTGCGTCCCTCGGTGTCCACGGTGCGGCGCAGCAGCAGGCCGTCTTCGACGGGAAATCCCTGTTCCTCCAGCCACGGCGTGAGCGAAGGGGGGGCATCGAACTCGGCCGCAATGTCGCAGCGTGCCGCACCTTCGCGCACCACACCGCTTTCCGCGCGCGCGCCCAGCGCGAGTTGCAAGGCGTCGATCAGGATGGACTTGCCGGCGCCCGTTTCCCCGGTGAGCACACCAAAGCCGGAGCCGAGCTCCAGTTCGAGGGACTGCACGATGACGAAGTCGCGCAAAACGATGCGTCTGAGGCTCATGGGTGTAAGAGGCGCGGCGTTGATGAAATCGGAGAGCAGCCGCTATTCTGACCGGGCTTTCAGGCCCCTTCGTTCCAGTGCAGCTTTTTGCGCAAGGTGTCGAAGTAGGTCCAGCCCACCGGGTGCAGCAAGCGCAGCGCATGTTCGGAGCGGCGCACCACGATGCGGTCGCCATGCAGCAGGCTGGTGAGCGTCTGCATGTCGAAGTTGGCGCTGGCGTCGCGGCCCGAGACGATCTCAACCGCGATCTCGCTGTGCGAAGGGATCACCACTGGCCGGTTGGACAGCGTGTGTGGCGCGATCGGCACCATCACCCAGCCGCCGATGCCGGGGTGGAGCAGGGGGCCGCCGGCGGACAAGGCATAGGCGGTCGAGCCGGTAGGCGACGCGATGATGAGGCCGTCGGCGCGCTGGTTGGCCACGAAATGGCCGTCCACCTCCACGCGCAACTCGATCATGCTCGCTACGCCACCCCGGTTGACCACCACGTCGTTGAGCGCCGTGGCCTCGAACACGCAGCGGCCATCGCGCCAGACCGTGGCCGCCATCAGCGCGCGCGCGTCTTCCTCGAACTCGCCGCGCAGCATGGGGCGCAGCTTTTCCTGGTAGCTGTCGAACGGAATGTCGGTGATGAAGCCCAGCCGACCCTGGTTGATGCCCACCAGTGGCACGCCATAACGCGCGAGCTGGCGCCCGATGCCGAGCATGGTGCCGTCGCCGCCTACCACCAAGGCGAGGTCGCAAGCCTTGCCCATGGCCGGCACGTCGAGCGCCGGATACTGCAGCAAGCCCGTGTTGGCAGCGGTTTCCTTTTCCAGCGAAACGTCGCAACCTTCGTCATGCAGGAAGTGCGCGATCTCGTCCACCGCATTGCGCGCACCGGGTGCGTGGTACTTGCCCACAATGACGACATGCGCAAAACGCAGGGGCCGGTTCCATCGGGCGGTCGTGGACCGGGTGTCGGTTGACATGCTCATTCGGAAATTACAACACAGCTTTCCTGTGGCGGAATGGCATAAAACCCTGTGCGTCGGCGGTACTGCCGGGGGCATCCGTCCTTAAAATGAAGCCATGTTGGATGACCGCGCCAAGTTGTTGCTCAAAGCCCTCGTCGAGCGTTACATCGCCGACGGCCAGCCCGTGGGCTCGCGCACGCTCGCCAGGGCCGCCGGCATGGAGCTGTCGCCGGCCACCATCCGCAACGTGATGAGCGATCTCGAGGAGCTTGGGCTGATCGCGAGCCCGCACACCTCGGCCGGCCGCATCCCCACGGCCCGTGGCTACCGGCTGTTTGTGGACACCATGCTCACGGTGCGCCGCGAAAGCCTGCCTGCGGTAAGCGAAATGGGTGCCTCGGGCATCGAGGCGGGGCAGCCGCATCGCGTCATCAGCAACGCCGCGCAGATGCTGTCCAACCTGTCGCAGTTCGTGGGCGTGGTCATGGCACCCCGGCGCGCCTCGGTGTTCCGCCACATCGAATTCCTCAGCCTGTCCGAACGGCGCGTGCTCGTGATCATCGTGTCGCCCGAGGGCGACGTGCAGAACCGCATCATCCACACGCAGGTCAACTTCACCCAGCCACAACTGCTGGAAGCCGCCAACTTTCTCAATGCCCATTACTCCGGCCTCACCATGGAAGCGGTGCGCGAGCGCCTCAAGACCGAGGTGGACGCCCTGCGCGGCGAGATCGCCGATCTCATGAAGGCGGCGGTGGACATCGGAGCTGAGGCGAGCGAGGCCCAGGACGAAGTGGTGGTGTCGGGCGAACGAAACCTGCTCTCCGTCAGCGAGTTCTCCAGCGACATGGGCAACCTGCGCCGCATGTTCGACCTGTTCGAACAGAAGACCCAGCTGATCCGTTTGCTCGATGTGTCAGCCCAGGCCGATGGGGTGCGCATCTACATCGGTGGTGAAAGCCAGGTCGTGCCTTACGAAGACCTGTCCGTGGTGACCGCCCCTTATGAGGTGGACGGCCAAGTGGTGGGCACGCTGGGTGTGATCGGCCCCCAGCGCATGTCGTACGAGCGCATGATCCAGATCGTTGATGTCACGGCCAAGCTGGTTGGTAACGCGCTCAGCCACCACAAATAAGCCCCCCTACAATCCTCGGGCGGGCCGTTAGCTCAGTTGGTTAGAGCAGAGGACTCATAATCCTTTGGTCGTTGGTTCAAGTCCAACACGGCCTACCAAAAAAATGCTGCTATAATTCGAGGCTTCGCGGCTGTAGCTCAGTTGGATAGAGTACTTGGCTACGAACCAAGGGGTCGTGGGTTCAATTCCTGCCAGCCGCACCACTTTTTACTAAGTAGAACAACGGGTTAGCTCCAAAAGGGCTAGCCCGTTTTTCTTTGCTGCGCGACTTTCTGCGCGACTTTTCTCAGTCGCTTCCTTCCTCTCTCACCCGTTCACGATGCGAAGCAGGGTCGTTCGGTCTCTCGTCTGGGCAACGCTGTTGGCTGCATCCAACAACCGCGCCACAGTGGCCGTGGCGTAGTGTTCAGGCATGTCCTCAACAGCGTGACCGAGCAGCAGCGCCCGATCTTCCTTGCTCACGCCGGCATCGCGTAGCCGCTGGCCGTAGGTGTGGCGAAGGTCGTGGACCCGCACCGTCTCCAGCCCTGCAGCCTTGCGGCCGGCCTGGTACGCGTTGGTGTTCATCGTCCCGATCCGGTGATACTGCATCGCCGGCGCGAGGTCGAGATTCTTCACGCGCTCCCGCCTGTAAACGAACACATAGTCGGGGTGCCTTCCACGTTGGCGCTGCGCAATGTCCCATGCCCTGTCGTTCAATACCAACACGTGTGAGCGGTTGGTCTTGAAATACTCGGGCGGAATCACGAACACGCTGCGCTTCAGCTCCGGCACCGGCCGTTCCCATTCCCACCGCAGGCCGCACACGTTCTCGTCGCGGGCGCCGGTGTTGACGGTGAAGTCCACCATCTCCGCCAGGTGATCAGGCAACCTCGGTAGAAGGTTCGCCTGCTCTGCCCACGAGATCGGTCTCGGCGCTCGGGCCTGGGCCGCCTCGTCCAGCATCTCGATGAGGGGGGCCGCTCCAATCCAGGGCTTGCCTCGATCGCGCCACACGCGTGCGGCGCGGTTCGTGACCGTTCGGACCACTTCCAGCGACCTGTTGACGGTGGCATTCTTCACGCCTTCATCCAGTCGGTCGTTGATGAACTCCTCAAGGCTCTCCGTGCAGACCTCCCACATCGGCTTGTCGCCGATGTAGGGCAGCAGAATGTCGACGTGGTACGCGATCGTGTCCAGCGAGCGCGCTTTGCGCTGCTGGCACTCGATCAGGTACTTCCTCGCGCCATCCGCCCACACGCGTTCAGCACCGTTTCGAAGCTCCTGCGCGGCGATGTCGTCTCGCCTTCGCCGGAGTTCGGCTTCTGCGTCCGCCTGGCTGGCCTTGCCGAGTCGCTCGAAGATTCGTTGGCCCTTGTAGACCTGGTTGAGCGTCCGGCTCCCGTCATCGTTGAGCTGGATTCCTCTTGTCCGGGTTCGCATATTTCGTCCTTTCTCTTTTGCGGTCCCGGGCGTCCATGGGTCGCAATATACGCGTCGAGCAGCTCATCGAGCTCGTGGCGGTCGTAGGCGAGGCTCTTCGGCCCCAGGGGCACCTCAGTGAGGTGGGGTCGGAATTCGGCGTTGAACTTGTTCTTGTCCACGCCGCAGTACGCCGGCGCGAGCTTCTGCCGGATCATTCGGGCTTGGAAGCCGTAGGTCATTTCAGGAGCCACACCCATATGCCCAGGCAGCTCGATGCCGTGAATGCAATCTGCTGGCCGAGCAGTCCCCAGTGCCGGTGTATCCACGCGAAGGCAATCCAGCCCGCGTTGCTGGCGAGGTAGGCCACGAAACCCCACCCGGCCTGGGGGCCGTTGAGGGCGAGCAGAACGGTGCCGAGCACACCGGAGGCCGCGGCAGTGAGTTCGATGATGAGCTTCATGCGGCCTCAGCGAAGAGCCCGCCGACGGCGCTGGCCAGCGCCGCGCGGCAGTGCGGGTTGATCCAGACGGTCTCCGTGCGCACGCCAGTACCTCGGCCCGAGCTGATGCGCGCCTGCGTGGTGTGTGCTTCCCAGCCCACCAGAGCACTTGAGTACAGGTCGGACTCGTAGCCACTCAGCACCACCATGCCGGCGAGGCCGGAGAGCGCCTGCAGCAGCCCGGCGTGATCTGCGTCCGTCATCTCGTGGCGGTACCCCCCCTTGGAACGCAGCTCACGCGTGCTGTGCACATAGGGCGGGTCTACGAAGTGCAGCGTCTGTGGGCTGTCGTGGTCGCGAAGCACGTCGACGGCGGGGCGGTTTTCGATCAGCACCTGCTGGAAGCGCTCAGCCACGTCCAGCAGGATCGGAGGGTAGGCAGCCCAGTCCATCTGCGCGGTGGTGTACTGGCGCATGGTGTCTGTGCGCAGGCCTGTGCTTCCCTTGACCGCGCCTGCGGACCCAAAGCCCATCTGCGCGCGGATCAGCGTGCGCCTGGCGCGCTCCACCAGATCATCCGTGTGTTCCCACGCCAGGTCGAACTCCGAGCGAGCATAGGGTGTCAGCGTGCAGGCCTGCACCAGGCGGTCGCGCAGCGTGGGCTGCTGCAGGCACCGGAACACCGCCACAACGTTGTCATCGAGATCGTTGTAGATCTCGCCGTGGCTGCGTGGCTTTTGCAGCAGCACGCCGGCCGCGCCACCGAACGCCTCGGTGTAGATGCGGTGGGGTGGAAAGAAGCGCATGACCCACGTGGCCAGCCGGAACTTGCCGCCGTGGTACCGCATCGCGGGACGGGAGATCGTCACGAATTGGATCCTTCCTTTGCCGTCGAACGAATGATCAACCTACCGCCAGAGCTGGCGACGCGCGCGATGGCGAGGCGCTCAGCTCGGTGGAACTCGGCATAGGTCACTTCCAGCAGCATGAGCCGGTATGCCCAGGCCAAGTCATCCAGGGCGACCATCTCGTGCCCATATAGGGTGGGAGCCAACCAGGTGCCGCTCGCCTGGGCGCGCGAGCCTATTGCATTGAGCGTCTCTTCGGCGCCGTCCACCATCGTCCGAAGTCCCCGGAAGACGCCTGAATCGTCGATCGCGCGCGCTTTGTGCATGGCGGTGGTCAACTGCACGAATTGCTCGTAGGTGGCCGAGGCGGTGCGAGCGCTGGCCACCGCGCCCTGCAGCGGCACCAGAATGTGTTCCAGCTCGGCCGGTGACAGCCTGGTCGTGTTCATGCGCGCTGTGGTGATGCCGTCTGAGCGCTCGCGGGCTTCTGGGTGGAGCCGCTTTCTGGCGTAGAGAGAAGATTTCCGGCTCATGGAAGCTGCACCTCAGCAGACTGGGCCATACTGTTGCTTTCAAAGGAGTGCCTATGGAAGACGGCGTTCTCGAAGTCAAGACACTGGACATCGTGAGCGGCAAGCGCTCCGGCGTGGCTACGTTCGTGCGGTATCCAAACGGGTGGGTGATCGACACCATTTCCGAGGAGGGCTTCCCGGACACCGGGGACAGCGACAGCTTGTTCCCCACGCTGGAGCTGGCCATCGCTGAGGCGGAACGGATGTTGTCTTGAGCTGGACGAGCAATCATCACGCGTCGCTTCGCCGCGGCAGGAGGTGACCAGGGCGTGCTCCGCGCCTCGCTGGACGAGCTGCTGGGCGATCAACTCCTCGCGCGCCATCGTTCGCATGCCGGCCTTCCACTCAGCGATGGCCTCTGGCGACGTGGCGGCGTTCTCAATGACAGCCATCAGCAACCTCCTTCGGAACCCGATCCGCAAACATCTCCAGGGTGTTCGCAGCTGCCCTCCGGGTCGCGTAGGCCGTGATCTTGTGGTGCTCGGCGTCGTATGCGAGGTGGTGCCGCTGGCACCAGGCGCGCAGGTTGTTGTCGGCGCAGTTCTCGGGCGTGTGGTCCAGGTGGGCAATCGTCAGGACGATCATGATCAGCTTGATGTCGGTGCCGTCGGCGCAGGCCACTGTGTCACCGGCCTTGAAGCCGGCGTCTCGCAAGGCATGGCCCATGCGGGTCCACACCCCATCGCGCCAGTAGCCTACTTCACGGTGCCGGGCGGTGCAGCCTTCGTGCTCGCAGCAGTGGTGCGCGCGCGCCAGGATGCGCTCCCTGATGGCCATCCAGTCCTTCGGGTAGCGGGCGCGGTTTTCAGGCTTGATCGGCATCACAGACCTCCCATCCGCCACCACTTCGCCCACCAGGCGCGGGTATCCGGGTGCAACAGGAACAGCAGGCCGAAGAGCACCAGCAGGAGCCGAAAGAGGGCGCGCCGCCAACCGAAATGGACAACGCAGATCACGATGGCGAGCACCAGGGCGACCAGAAGCACCCAGGTTAAAGGGTGCAGCAGCAGACCGAACCAGAATGGGTATCCGTGCATCACGCACCGCCTTTCTCACCCCGGGCGCGGGCTGCGCGGATGGCATCAACTGCGGCGTCCAAGTCCTCGCCCCGCAGGGTGTTGCCGATGCCATCGACGACGGACCAGTGCTGGCCGCGACGGATCAAACGGTAGTTCTCGGCGTACTCCCTGTCCTGCGCCACCTGCTCGGGCTGCGGCCCCGCGTAGAGCGCAAGCGTAAGGAGGCCGGCGGGCGTCTTGCGCATCGGGATGTAAACGCCACCTTCGCAGTGCGGGTCTGCGATCAATGGAAGCTGCTTTGCCGACATGAACCCCACCGGCTTCTGCTCCCCGGCAGGCGGCTTGCCGGCGAGGGCGGCGCGCTGATTCCACGCCTCGACAGCTTCCGCTTCTGGCAGGTTCGGACCCATGACCTCGCACTTGAGGCACATCACGTAGCCGGTGTAGTGGCCTGCCTTGAACTCGGCGCGACCGCCGCAAAACGGGCACGGGTCGGGTTTGTGCGCGCTCATGCTGCACCTCGCACGCTGATGGCGATCTGCAGGGGCCGCACCCAGACGGGCTGAGCTGACAGCATGAAGGTCTCGCCCGACCACGCCAGCAGCAGCGTCTCGCCCATCACGTGCGCGATCGCCTCGGCCGCGGCGCTGGGCACGGCGTTGCCGATGCGCTCGCGCCAGGCCTGATCGCTCTCGCCGTCGAGCTGCCACGGCACCCAGCTTTCCTCGGGGTCGAGCAGGGACTGCAGGGCGGCCAGCTCCAGGGTGGTGAACGGGCGGTGCCAGGTGCCGTCGAGCGCGCGGATCCTGGCCACGAGCTTCTCGGCTGGCGCGGGCATCGGGCGCGGGTCCGCCACGCTCCAGTTGCCGTTGTCGTGGCACGCCGAGGCGCTGACCGCGCCGGCGGCGTCCGCCCACGGGACCACGCCATAGTGGCCACCGGTGAGGTAGTGGTCGCCGCGCTCGCGCGCCATGCCTGGGCGCGGGTCAGCGACTGCATAGGCTCCGGTGTCGTCGCCCCCGATCACGGTTCCGGTCGAACCCTCCCACTGAGAGACCGGGTACTTGCTGAACGGCTTGCCGCCTCGCTGCGATCGAGGATCGGCGACCGCGAAGGCTCCTTGGCCCGTGGTGCTGCCGGCGATCACCGTGTTTGCTGGCTCGTCGAATGGTGTCACGCCGTATTTGGCGAACGGCTCACCTGGCTGCCTCGGATCGGCAACCGCCTGGCCGCTGCCGTGCGCGCTGGTGACCGCCATGGAAGCCTTGTCCCAAGCGACGATGCGGAACTCGTTCGAGTGTTTTGCCGGGCCGGAATGGCGGGGGTCGGCCACGCTGTAGGCGCCTTGGAGCGGGCCCTGCTGACCCGCTACGGTGCCGGTGGTCTGGTCCCAGCGGCGGACGCCCAGCGCCTGGCCATCCTGCCATTTCGACGACTGCTCAAAGCGAGGATCAGCGATGGCGAACCGGTCATTGCTGGGCAGCGACTCGCCCGCGATGGCGCCCGTGGGAGCGTCCCAGGGGTTCACCCCGTAGCCGGCGGAATAGACCTCCGTCCGCGGGTCTGCAACGGCGAAGTTGCCGTTGTTGGGCATGCCCCGGCTGGTGACGGTGCCCATGCTGCCATTCCACCCGTTCACGCCCAGCACGCCAGCGTGCATGTCGGGCACGATCAGGAAGTCACGGAGCTTGCCATCTTCGACCGCCAGCTTGTTGAGGCTGCGCCAGTCGCTGCCGGCTTCGACGAAGGCCAGGCGCACCCAGGTCTTCCACTGCAGGCTGGGCACGCGGTGCATGGGGCCCGCGATCGCGGCGCCCGGCAGCGGCATGCGGCCCAGGATGTCGCCCACGGCGCGCAGCGGCTTCTTGGTGGGCTCGTAGAGGAAGGCGGGCACCTTCTCGGCGTGGCGGGCCACCAGCAGGAAGCGCTTGCGGCTCTGTGCCAGGCCGCCGATCTCGCCGCAGTCGTGCGTCGTCTCGGCTACCGCGTAGCCGTAGGCGCGCAGCAGGTCGACGATCTGGTCCAAGAGGTGGCGCCCGCGCGTGGCGATACGCGGCACGTTCTCGAAGACGATCAGCTCGGGCGGGTCGTCGGCCCAGGCCTCCAGCATCAGCCACACGCCGCGCAGCGTGAGGCGGTTGAGCGCCTGGTACTTGTCGGTCTTGCTCTTGCCCTCGGCCAGCAGCCCGGAGAAGCCCTTGCACGGCGCCGACAGGAAGATGATGTGCGGACGCTCCCCGCCAGCGGCGCGCTGGATATCGGCGGGCATGGCCTCACGCCACTCCGGCCCGGGTTCGCGGCCGTGGAAGGCGCGGTACTGGTCGCGGTCGAAGAGATCCATCACGGTGCCTGGCACGCCACCGAACCGCGAGAAGTCGCGGATGGCGGGCGGCAGCACGTCGATGCCGCCGATGCAGCGGAACTTGGCCTGCAGGCTGCCCACGCGCGGGTTGGCCTTGTTGAATCCCTTGGCGCCGAAACCGCTGCCGCAGAAGAAATGGAAGTGGCGGATCTCCACGGTGGTGTTCATAGGTTCACACCTCGGACGTCGAAGAATTTCAGTTGCCCATTGCACGGGTGGAATGGCAGCGGCCGGGAGTCCTTCAGCAGGAATCCATGTGGACCGGTGAACCAGCCGGAGGGCATTTCTTGCACGCAGCCGAAGATGGTCGTGATGCCAACGATGCCGCCGCGCGGTAGATCCTCGAAGGCCGGCACCGCAGCCACCAAGCCACGCGCTACCAAGTCCTCGCTCACCTCCTCATAGTAGCGGCGAGACATGGTCTTGCCAGCGTGGATCAAGATAGGTCCGGTGAATTGGGTGGGCCAGTCACGGTTCTCGACAGGCTTGTGGCCGTTGACGATCGCCCAGGCCCAGGGTTGGCGAACAGAGAGGGTGATCATCCTGG
This sequence comes from Hydrogenophaga sp. FG152, assembly GCF_057809615.1. Lineage (NCBI taxonomy): Bacteria > Pseudomonadati > Pseudomonadota > Betaproteobacteria > Burkholderiales > Comamonadaceae > Hydrogenophaga > Hydrogenophaga sp. FG152. The sequence continues at coordinate 104,637 of NZ_JBMDKH010000014.1, forward strand.
TGTCACCTCACGGTCGCCGGGTCGGCGCGATCGAGCCAGCCCTCGCGGGTGTCGCCTAGGCGGGCGTCGAGCTGCGCTTCGGTTTCGGGCCAGACGTGCATGTCGTGGACCAGGCGTGCATAGACCTCTTGCCAGAAGTGCCGGATGCCGATATCGGGGTGCTTGTAGCCCACGATCTCCACGGCATGCATGAAATGCAGTTGGAAGTGGTGGGGGATGGCGTCAAGATCTCGCAAGTACTGGTGCACATGCTCCTGCATGCGATCCGTCCACGGATCAAGATCGTCGGGCCCGTCCAGGGAAGGGCCAGTGAAAGAGCCGCCGTTCGGTTCGATCGGGTCGTTCAACACGCGACCATCAAGCGCCGACAGCAGCACGCAGCGGCGATACCAGCGCAGCAGCATCTTGATGGCGCCGTACTTCGGCTGACCGTCGGGCCCTCGAATGGCGGTGAGCAGCACGGTCTGCTGCATCATGGGCAATTGGGCAACCCAGCTTTGCAGTACGGTGCTCATGCCACTTCCTCCTCGCCGGTGTTTTGGTTGTCGGGCCCGGCGTCGTCAGGTGCGCCCTCGGTCATCCGCTGGAGATCCTCGGCCACCTTGTCCCGCACCGCCAGGATGTCGATGCCGTAGCTCGTAATGAGGCGTTGATCCTGCTCTTCGGTGCTGTATCCCCAGCCTGTGAGCAGCTGCTCGACCGCGGCCATGGCGATCGCCTGGCCGAGTTGGTCGGCATCCATTGCGTTGAGCTTCTCCGTCACGATGCCCACCACCTCGGTGTCCTCTCGGTCTTCGAGGTCGGCGGTCCAGCCCAGGTACTCCTCTGTCCGTGGCGACGGCGGCTCATCGCCGTGGAGGAACAGAATGCGAGCCACGTGCAGCAGATCGTCGACGGTGCGCTCGCCGGTGCGGATCACATCGAAGATCCGGAAAAGGACGGCCTTGCGCACGTGGCTGTCGCGGAAGGCGAGGACCTCGGGCGGAGACGTATCTACCACAGGGGCGGGCTTGGCCTTTCCGGCCGCAGGCGTCGGCTCCTCGGCGGGCGTGAGCTTGTTGGCGAGATCCAGCGTGATCACCTTCTCGGCCGCGCCGGAGTGCGGATTGATGAACACGCGGGCCTTCGGTGCTTTCTTGCCCATCGCGCGAAGCGCGTCGTCGAAGGTGACCTCTCGCTCTTTCCCGTCGTCGCCCTTCTCGGTGTAGGCCGTGTCGGTGAGACGCACCAGGCCCTGCAGGTGGCGCGCATGGGGGGTGGGCATGGCAGCTGCGGCCTCATCGCCATCGATCACCTTCACGCCGTCGCGCTGTGCCGTCTCGCGGATGCGCTGCACATTGGCCTTGCGCTTGAAGTCGAAGCACGCAGCATCGGCGCAGGCCTCCGGGGCGTTGGGCTCGTCCCCGAACAAGTCGCTGCTGCCCCCCGTGCGCTTTGGGCAAACGCTGCAGGCGCCGGCACCGAGCACCAGGGACGCGTCCTCTGTGTCGAAAGGCGCGCCGGCGAGCTTGGTGTTGAAGTAGGAGTAGATCTGGGGCGCGATCTGGCGGTACGGCGCCGGCTCCGTGCCGGTGGGTGTCTTGATCGCCTTGCCCATGATGAACTGCACCACCTCGGCCTGGCGGTCGGCTGGGTAGCGCGCGACCAGCAGCCCGGTGCTGCGCCCGAGGTGGCCTTCGTACATTGCATCGCGGCTCGCTGGCGTCAGGTCGAGCAGCTTCATGGTCTTGCGCACGTAGCTGGCGCCCTTGCCCTTGCCGATGCGGTCCGCGATCTGCTCGACGGTGTAGCCCAGCTTGTCGCGCAGCAGCGCGAAGCCTTCCGCCTCTTCCATAGCATCGAGGTCCTCGCGCTCGATGTTTTCAACCAGCTGGATCTCCAGCACGGCCTGGTCGGACATCTCGCGCACGAAGAAGTCCACCTGGGGCAGCTCGGCGATTTGAGCAGCGCGCCAGCGGCGCTCGCCTGCGATCACTTCGTAGGCTGGGCGTGGATCGAGGTGGGCGGTGTCTTCAAGGCGCGACGCGGGCAGAGGTCGCACCAGAATGGGCTGAGCGAGGCCGTGCGCAATGATGTTGTCAGCCAGGGCCCGCAGGCTGTCCACGTCCAGCCCTCGGCGGCGACGTGGGTTGGTCAGGCTATTCACCGCCTGCAGCGGGTGCACCGTCGCCAGGCGGGTCTCCGTGCTGATCGCAACGCCGGCTTGAATGGGCTCGGGTTGCTTGTCGTCGCCGACACCGGATTCGAGCAGCTCAAGGTCGGAGATGGGGAAGTACTTGGACTTCTTCCCGATCGCCACCATCCAGCCACCGAACGGCGACGGTCTGTCGATCGCGCCATACAGACCGGCCCACATGTGCGGGTTCTCGGTGCCCGTGTCCTTCGCATCGTCCTTGATGCGCACCTGGCGCCCGATCAGGTTCTCTTCGGCAACGGCAGCATCTGCCGCGCCCGTGTTCATCTCTTCGTCAGCCATGGCTGCGTTCTCCGTTGGTGGTGGGGTTGATGCGAGTGACTCGGCCGTCCGGCCAGAAAAGGCGGTCGCCGATGCGGCTGGGCAGCGCGAATGCGTCCATCGACCCAGGGCGGTTGCTCGGCTGTGTGGTCTCGGTGCCGTGATAGGACGCGGCCTGGCGCATCAGCTCGGTGCGACGGGCTTGCTCTTGGCGCAGGTGAGGTGCTCCGCGCAGGCCCAGCAGCTTCTTCTGTCCGCGGGGCGTGATGCTGTACGTCGCGGCCGAGGCGCTCTTGTCGATCGTGATGCTTCCGAGCACGCGTAGGTTGCTCAGTGTGCTGTAGGGCACGGGCCCCAGCTCTGCGACGATCTGGGCTCGCGTGCTGGCGCCGTGGGTGTACAGGTGCTGGAGCACCTGCATGGTGATGGGGGCGGTAGCCGGCATTGCTCAGTGCATCCCGGCTTTCGCCCGCGCCGGAACACGGCGGCGGTTGAGGGGCATGGCCGCTGCCGCAGTGAGGAATTCGGGCAGCGTCTTGAACGTAAGCTTGAGGTGAAAGTAGATGACTCCGGCACGATCGTTCTCGCGTGCGTTGATGTAGTCCGCTTCCAGCGACGGGCACAGATCGCGCAGATCCACGGCGGTGACATTGCCCTCATGCTCGATCACGCGCACCAGGGGGTCGTTGTTGATCTGCCGCAGCCAGAGGAGCGAACCACAGGCAAAGTACAGCTCCAGCTTCGGCAGCTTGAGCACGGGGTAACGCACCTCGGGGCGTTCGGTTTCAGGATTGGGCGAAAGCATGGGCTTCCTTCCTTTTGAAGGTGGTTGGACAGGGGTGGGGAAATCAGTCGTCGTCTCGATCGCCAGCAGCTGCGCGCTTGCGGTCGACGCCGTGCGAGACGGATACGGGTGCTGGCCAGCGCCGTTCGCGTGCCAGCGCGGGCGTGGTGAGCGCGGTTGCAGGCCAGGCCGCGCGGGCGTTCGCTTTGGCGTCCGAGCGCAGCAACTGGCGTGCGTACATCTGGACCATCTGCGCGCGCAGGGGGTCGCGCATGGAGGCCTCATAGGTCTCCGGCCAGCATGGAGGGCGCAGCAGGCGCCAAGCGCGCCGCAGCAACTCGTCATCGACCTCAGGCAGGGCGGCGGGCGCTGGGCTGTTCATGGCCTTGCTCCGGGATGGGCTCGCGCTTCCAGATCGGAGGCGGAAATTGGCGGAAGGGGATGGGCTCCAGGGCCGTGCCGCGGAGCACAAGGCCGCGCATGCGCATGATCCGAACGGCGCAGTCGTGACCTTCGCTGGGCGTACCGGGGTTCATGACGCGCTCCCGGTGGCTTTGGCGATGGCGGCGCGCATCGCGGCCATGTCCTTCAGAGTTGCCGCATCAGCGCAGGACGTCGGCGTGAAAAACCCGCGCGCGGCCAGAACTCGCGCAGCGGCCAGTAGTTCAGGCGCGGCGGCCATTGCTCGGCCAGTGGCAGCGAAAACCTTGGCCTCGTCGATGCCTTCGAGCCGAGCGATCACGGTAGATCCGGGAGCGCCAGGGCTGTCCGCCACATGACCGCTTTTGGGCAGGCGAATCTGAGCGCCGTTGAAGAAGAGACCGAGGAGCGGTCCCGATGTGTGCTGCGCGCTCACAGGGCACCGCCTCTCGCAACGTGCGTCGCCGGCCTGCAGACCACGTCGCCGTCGTGCGTCCGCAGCAGCAGGGCGCCTGCGCCGAACTGGTGGCGGCAGATCCGCAGCCAGTACGCGTCATCGTCGGCCTGCTGCTGTGCGTCGCGCTCTGCCTGCGCGATGTCGTCGGCGCTGGCCTGGGCCGCGCGCGGGTCGTCGAGGATGGCGCCGAGGGCGAGGAGCGCCAGGAAGAGCAGCGGCCCGAGGAGCCAGCGTGCACACGTCTGCACAAGGGTGCGGCGCTTCATTCCGGCACCGCCACGAGAGTGCCGAACTCGTCGGTGACGTGTATGCCAAGGCAGGCCTCCCATTGGCGGCCTTCACCGTCGACGCGGGTGACGTACACCCGGAAATGGGACGGGTGCCAGGTGCGCTCAAGCTCACTACCACGCCATTTCTCAGGAAGCTCAAGCCGTTGGTAGTAGCGGACCGCCGCGCCATGCGCGTCCCGGAACACCAGGGTTTCGCCGTAGTCCGAGAAATGCGCCGAACCGGATTCAATGGGCTGCAGCACCAGGATGCCGTCCTTGGCGCTGAGCGCTTCCAGAGTGGCTGCCTCGGCCTCGGCTTGGATCGTCGCGATCAGTTTCGCAACGGTGGCAGACACCTGCGGGACGAGTGCGCGTTTGGCGCGGCGGGATTTGGTGCTGGCCGCACCTGGTCGAAGGCTTTTGCTCACGGCGAGACCTCCATGCGCTGCACGGAGAAGGCCGAGTCGTCGTAGCGCGAGTGGCCCGCAGCGCGATCAATCTGGCGACGCAGGTGGTCGGCCTCGATCGGCACCAGAGCCAGCTCGGCCGGCTCGGTGTCTGCGAAATCGGTGATGCCGAACTGCGTCAGCAGCGCGAAGCCGCTCTCGCGCTCATCCAGTTCGACGACAGTGACCGCTTGGGTCTGGAGGGCCTGGCTGGCCTCCTGATTCGAGATCCGCTGAGATGGCATGACTTGCTCCACATGGCGTCGATGGACGCGCTGGAGAAAGTCTAGCCCAAAGCTAGCCTATCACGAGCCAATGGCTAGAGTCATGGCTAGATTTCCGATGAACGGTAGTTGCACGCGGACGAAAAAAAGCCCGCTTGCTGCGGGCGGTTCGGGTGGTTTGAGCCTCAGTCCCCGGTCATTACGAGATTCGCTGTTTCTATCCCCTTGACTTGAACTCGATGCATCAAGTTGCCTCCCTGATTGATTCCTCCCACTTGCCAGTTGACAGTCGTCGTGAGATAGAAGGTGCCGTCGGCGACCCGATCGAATAAGAAATTGCCCTGGGAATCGCATTTCGTCGTTTTGACTGCTGACTTATATTCGCTCGAGTCGGGCACAAACACGGGGTCAAAGCGTCGGTTGATTCCTGCACTACCGCCACCGGGGTAAAGCGCAGCGAATCGCTGTTTGGCGTGTTCGGTTCCTGGAACCAAATACACAATCGAACCTGCGCAAGTTACAACGCCGCCGCCACGTTGACGCAGGAACGCATTGCCCTTAATGGTGTTCAAACCATCTTGAAGCATCGAAGCTGCCTGAGCTGTGTCGAAGGGCGCACTTAGTGTGACAGTAGGACGTTGCTGCATTTGTGCAGCGCAACCAACTAGGAAAGCCGCCGAAGTTGCAGCAGCGAACAATCGCACCATTTTTATCTCCTACATGAGTAACCACAAACGTCTGGCAGCACTTCGACTGTAGATTGTGGGCGACGACTGGTGCACCAGTATGTGATGTTTTTGGGACAGACGCCTGTTATTGGCTTGATAGCAGGGATTTCATCAACTGCGCGGGGCCGAACAATTGCATAAAGTCGTAGGGGTCTGCTCAGGTACCAGTTTTCAGCGTCAAGTCGGCCTGTGGATCGTCTCCCCCCAATAAGCGCTGGAGCTTGGATAACATGAGTTCTGCCTGCTCTGGCGAAATAGCCAAGTCATGGAGAATTGCTGCGGCAGCTTTCCTGTCGGTGCTGTCCAAACTCACGAGCACACTTGCCAGCTTTGTAACCGCGCTCTGCAAACTTCCGTGTTGAAAGGACTGGCGAGGAGCATCGTCGCTCGCGTCAGGGGAGTCGTCGACTGCGACTGAGCGCTTCAGCGCAAAAGTAAAAGCGTTCGCCGCTCGCTCCGCGAGGTCGGCAAAGTCGCTGTCGCCATGGTAGGCCCTTGCGAGGTCCTTGATCGTGAACCAGCTGGGGCTGCGTGGACGGGATTTTGGCTGGCCGTTGTACATCTGGTACACGATGTCGTACTTCAAGCCCAGTTGATGGGCCACAGCGTGGTAAGCGTCTGATCGCTTCTTAGAGATACCACGCTCAACCTCACGATCCACGAAGGCCATGAACAGTTGTTTGGGGTCCTGATCAACGCTCATCGCACGATTCAAGCAGAACCCTGCACAGTGATTCTAGCCGTGGGCTTGACTAAGGCTAGCCCGAGGCTAGAATGCGTGCCATGGCTCTCCCATCCTATCCAGCCGAAAAGCGCCGGGAAATCGCGCAGCGCGTTGGCATCGACGAACAGTACCTCTACCAGATCACCCGTGGTCTCAAAACTGCCAGTCCTGCATTGGCGAAGCAGATCAACACCGTCGATCCCGATGCATTTTTGTGGGACCTGCGCCGGGACGACTGGCATCTGATCTGGCCGGAGTTGATGGGAACGAAAGGAGCACCCTCCCTGAAGGTCGAGCAGGGGGCGTAAATGAGTTCCAGTTTGCGGTTGCCGGTCTTTCGTCCCTTCTTCCGGCAGTCTTTCCGCCAGGTCGCCGCTCACAGCGGTGGCCGCGCGTATGGTGGTTCTTCCTCCCTGACCACATCCAGGCGCGCGGCCGGCGGGTTTTTCTTCAATGGCTGTCGAGGTCGTGTTCTGCATGGCCTCCAGTCTCTTTTTTTGCCTGTTCGCGGTCATTACGAACGACCACGAATTTTTCGCAACGCTTCGTAAAGGGGTGATTTCATGGAATGTTTGAACGATGCCCTGGTCGGGTGCGTGAAGGCGCTCGGCGGAAGTAAGCAGGTTGGCCCCATGCTCTGGCCGGAAAAGATGGCCGACGCAGCGCAGCGCGCGCTGCTGGATTGCCTCAACCCCGAACGCCCGAACCGCCTCACGCCTGAGCAGGTGGCGCTGCTGCTGCGGCGCTGCCGCCAGATCGGATACCACGATGCCGTCTCCTGGCTGATGGCTGATCTTGGCTACGCCGAACCCGTGCCACTCGCGCCTAAGGAGGAGCAGGCCGAACTGCAGCGCCAGTTCATCCAGGCCACGAATCAGATGGCCTCGATGATGGAGCGCATGCAGCAGCTGCAGGCCGAGATCGATATGCCGCGCATGAGGGCTGTCGTTTGACCGGGTCACACGTCTGATGGACAACTACCGTGAGGTGCTCCATCAGATGGAGCTGTTCGGCATCGCCCTACGTTCGAAAGACCGAAGTCGCTTTCCTGTCCTCAATCGGCGAACAACCTGCGGAGAAGGGGGCAAGGCTTGGTACAAGCTGTACGAGTTCCGCCCTGATGCCGGCGGGGTCTACCTGGTTGGCACGTTCGGCAGTTGGCGCAGCGGCAAGTCCGAAAAGGTCGAGGTCGATTGGGCGCCGCTGTCAGAGGCTGAGCGCGCGCGCAGGAAAGCGGAGCACGAGGCAGCGCGGAGGGCCGAGGCCGCTGCGCGCGCCGAAGAGGCCCGTCTGGCCGCCCTTTCCGCGGCCGAACTCTGGGCCACGGGATCTCGCACCGGCAGCTCGGCCTATCTCAAGTCCAAGCAGGTGGAAGGCGAGGCATGCCGGTATCTCCCCGACGGATCGATCCTGATTCCATTGTTGCGGTACGACTTGCCGCGCGAGGACGCGTTGCGTGCAGTACAGCGTATCCACCCCGGGCCGCGCAAGCATCGCCGGACGGGCGAGCCGCTGCCGCAGAAGGTCTTCACCTCCGGCTTCGCAAAAACCGGCTGCAGCGTGCGATTGGGCGAAATCTCTCCGGAGAGCCCTCTCCTGTTGGTGTGCGAAGGCTATGCCACTGGCTTGTCCATTCGCATGGCGACGGAGAAGAAGTGGCCCGTGTTCGTGGCGCTCGATGCCTACAACTTGCCTGCGGTAGTGGAGCTGCTGCGCGGCCTCTACCCCGAGCCGTTCATTCTGATTTGCGCCGATGACGACTGGAAGTCGACCGACCATGCGGGCCCGAATCCCGGCTGCAGGCGTGCGCGCCTGGCGGCGAAGCACACGGATTCATGCGAGATCCTCTGGCCGGTGTTCGACGCGCGAACGCGGCAGCTCAAGGACACCGACTTCAATGACCTGCACCAGCGCGAAGGCCTCTCCGTCGTTGCTCGCCAACTGCAGCGTGTCACGGCGCTCATCGTGGAGGCCTTGAGTGACTGAACCGGATGACCCACACCTGCCACCGGTAGAGCCTGACGACGACTCGGCGGGCGATGAGCTGGGAGCGCCAGAAGCCTCCTTCCTGGCCTCTGGCGCGGACGCGCCATCGAACAATGTTTTGCCGCTCAGTGCGGGCAGGAAGAGGCGCTCCAGTGCGTCAGATGGCGCGAATTCGGCCTCTCCACCCCCTTCCCCTGATAGCGCTAGCGCGTCTTCGAAGGGGAAAGGGGGGGAGGCCGCGGGCGATGGGGGCAAGCCGAAAAAGAAGATCGATTGGGGAAAGTACACGCGCCTCATCGAGAACTTCACGCTGATCTATCCGACTGACACGGCCTGGGATGGTGAGAAGCGCAAGAGCGTGAAGCTGTCCAACATGGCTCACATGTTCGGAGCGGACTACGTGCGCATGTGGAAGGCCTCGCCAGACCGCAAGAGCGTCGACGAAGAGCAGCTCGTGTTCGATCCGACCGAGCAGTGCGGAGAGGATGCGATCAATCTGTGGAATGGCCTGGCGATCGAGCCGGTGGCTTGTGAAGCGAAAGACGTGGAGCCCATGCTCGCGCTCCTCGATCACCTTTGCAGCCGTTGCGACGGCGCAGTGACCAGCGTCGATGAGGTGAAGAACTGGGTGTTGTGCTGGTTGGCGCTTCCCCTGCAGAAGCAAGGAGCCAAGATGGCCACTGCGCTGGTGTTCCACGGACCTCAGGGCACCGGCAAGAACCTCTTCTTCGATGTGGTTCGCGACATGTACGGGCGCTATGGCGTGATGGTCGGCCAGACCGAGATCGAGGAAAAGTACAACGCGTGGATATCGGCAAAGCAGATCGTGGTCTGCAATGAGGTGGTCAGCCGCCAGGAGCTGTTTCACAACAAGAACCGCCTGAAGTGGATGATCGACGCGGAGCGAATCCCGATCCGCTCGATGCACACCGACACCCGCTGGGAAGCCAACTGGGCGAACCTGGTGTTTCTCTCGAACGAGAAAATCCCGATTGCGCTGGAGCGGGATGACCGGCGCCATCTCGTCGTCTACACCCCGATTCCCGAAGACGGGAAGCTGTACGACACGGTGAGGGCCTTCCTCGCCGCGGGTGGCGCGGCCAAGTGGATGCACTACCTGCTGAACTATCCGCTGGATGGCTTCCACGAGCACACGAAGCCGCTCATGACGCAGGCCAAGCAGGACCTCATCGAGCTGAGCATGGAACCGGGCGAGCGCTTCATGCTCGACTGGATGGGCGGGTACCTGCACCTGCCCAGGACCGTGTGCTCGGCCGAGCAGCTGTACCGCGCCTTCCGCCGTTGGGGAGAGAACACCGGCGAGCGCTGGGCCCCGAACCAGGCGCAATTCACCTCGACGGTCAGGAAATGGGCCGACGAAAGAGTTGAGAAGGACTCGGAAGGCCGAAAGCTCGAACCCGTGCTCACCTACAAGGTGATCAACCTGGTGGATGCCACGAGCGTCAGGAAGTCCGTGCGGTGCTGGATACCGCGCGACTGCGGCCCGCGCAACGGTGTCTCCGAAGGCGAGTGGGCTGGCAGTGCTGTTGACACCTTCGACGTCGCCTTGAGCCGCTTTCTCCGTACCAGGGAGGGTGGATCAGGAACCGACGATGGAACTTCCTCCCCCGCCCCCACTTCGGGCAAGAGAGCCGGGGGAGAGAAATGAGCCTGTTACGCATTCAGCGTAACGCCGATGCGCCGCAAACCCGCGTCGTTACGTGCGTTACGCGTGTTACGCCACCTCCCTGTACATGTGCGCGCATACCCATGTGCGTGCAGGCGCGTGCGCATGTGCGCGACGCACACCCCCCGTAACGAGCGTAACGCACGTAACGACGCGGGCTCCAGGCGCAACACGGTCGCGCGCACGCGTAACACCACTCTGGGTTCTCTCTCAAAAGAAGGAAGAGTTATGAAGGATGAGCAGTCGATCGAACAGAGGGCGCCAAACGCGGCGCGGCGCCAAGACATGCCCGCGGTGGCCGAGTTTGTCGACCTCTGCAGGGAGGCCTACGGCAGCGACATGGTGGATGCGCAAATGGCCAAGGCTCAACAGGCGAGGCGTGAGCATGCCGCCGTGTTGCAGGCGCAGGGTGCGGATGCGGCGGCACGGTGGCATCTGGTGCACGGCCATCGCTGCACGTTCTTTGCGGAAGAGGGCGGACGGTCCATTGGGCTGCGGTCTCCGTGGGGGCGGGACGAACCATGAAGCTGGACTTCAAGACCAACTTCCCCGAAGTGCAGCGGTCCTTGCGGCAGCTGCGTTCCGACATTGGCGGTCGGGCCTTGGTCTCAGCCATGAACAAGACCATGGCCCAGGCACAGACTCAGATGGGCCGGGAGATCACCTCGGAGTACCGCGTTACCTCGGCCTATGTCCGGGAGCGGCTGCGCCTCAAGCGCGCCGCTTTCAGGGCAGGCCAATTCAGCTTCACTGCCGAGTTGATTGGTGGCAATGGGAAGAAGCGCAGCGCGAACATGATTGCGTTCCTCGAACGCTCGGTGAGCCTTGCCCAGGCGCGCAAGCGTGGCAAGGAAGGCACGCTCAATCAGCTCCGCTTCCAGGTCCGCAAGACCGGTGGAAAGAAGATCATCACCGGCGCATTCATCGGGAACAAGGGACGCACCGTCTTCATCCGCACGGGCAAGGATCGCTTGCCCATCAAGGCTGTGAGCACGATCGATGTAGCCCAGATGTTCAACCAGAAGCGGATCAACCGTGCGGTGGTCGGCGCGATCCGCGCCCGCTTCCCCGCCATCTTCGCGAGCGAAGCCCGGTTCTACGTCTCGAAGTTCAACGCGCGCTGACCATGCACCCCACCCTCCCGACCCCCCACCCCCCGTTCGGGTCCTTCCGTGCGCCCGTCTCATACGGGGCGAAACGATCGCGAAACCGCGCTAGCGATTCGGCTCAGGAAAAGTTGACGCACAGGTTGACAGATGGCGAAAAGTGACCCGAATCTGTTGACGCAGGCCGAATACGCGCGGTCCCGGAAGAGTCGGGGCCTGCCTGGTGCCACGCGTGAGTCGGTGCGCAAGGCGGTGGAAGAGCAGCGCATCAGCGCGTTCGGCCCCGACAAGCTGATCGACCTGCATCTCGCGGACAGCCAGTGGGCGCGCAACACCCGCGCCAGGGTCGGTGCGACCGATGGCGGTGGACACGTATCCGAAACCGGTGCCGATCTGCTGGCGGCAGCCGCTGACGGCGTCCAGGCGCCGGCCATGCAGACGGTAGCTGCTACGGCACCTGACGGCTACACCGCCGCACGTGTGCGCACCGAGAATGCCAACGCTGCCCTTGCCGAACTGGAGCTGGCGCGCAAGCGCGCCGAGGTACGCGACGTTGCCGATATCAATCGAGGTGGTTTCGACATTGCACGCGAACTGCGTGACTCCATGGACTCGTCCGTCAACACGCTGGCCGCTGAGCTGGCAGTGCTGGAAAACGCCGACGCCTGTGCCAAGGTGTTGCGCCAGCACAACCGCACCATCCAACAGATGCTGGCTCAGCGCCTCCGCGAAAAGCTTGGCGTGAAGGTTGAGGTCGCTTGAACGACTTGCACGACGGCTACTACCTGATGCTCGATGCGTTCGCGCGTGGCATCGAGCCGGACTCGAACAAGTCGGTTGACGTTTGGGCCGACGACAACATGATCGTGCCGAAAGAGACTGGTGCCAGCGAGCCCGGCCCGTACAAGACTTCGCGCACGCCGCACGCTCGCATGCCGATGCGCTGCCTCAGCGCAGATCATCCCTGCAAACGCGTAGTGGCCATGGTTGCATCGCAGATGTTCAAGAGTCAGGTGGGCCTGAACTTTATGGGCGAGACGGTGCACCAGCGCCCGCGCAACTTTATCTGGGTAGTGCCTACCGGCAAGCTGCACAAGCGTGCCGCCGCCCGCATCGACAAGGTGGTCGCTGCCACCGCGCCACTACGAGATCGCTTCGCAAAGCCAGCTTCTCGGGTTTCGACCAACAACAACGACATCAAGTCTTACCCGGGCGGTGCGCTGTACATCGCAACTGCTGGCGCCGCTGCCAACCTCTCGGAGCTCACCGCCACCTACGGTGTGTACGACGAGATCGACAGGTCCAAAGACAACGTGGGCGGCGAAGGTTCACCCGACGAACTGCTGGAAACACGGATGACCAGCCACGAGCGCGAAGCAAAGCTCTACTACCCCAGTTCGCCCACCATCGAGGGTGAAAGTCCGATTCAAACGCTGCACGATCGCGGCACCCAGCGCGTGGCCTTGGCAGAGTGCATTCACTGCGGCCACGCACAGCCTTTGGACTTCTTCGACAAGGACGGCGAACCGCGCCTCATCGCTAGCGACGATGGCAAGGAAGCCTTCTATCCATGCTGTGAATGCGGCGGCCTGCACGGCGAGGGGGACAAGACCCGCATGTTCGCGCGCGGTCTGTGGAGCGATGGCGTCCCGGGCGACGGTGAGACCGAGAGCTTCCAGGCCTCGGCCATGTTCCTCCCCTACGGCTGGCTCCCTTGGATTGCGCTGCTTAAGCAGTACCACAAGGCCAAGGCCAAGCTGGAGGAGGGCGACGACACCAGCATGATCGTCTTCTACAACACGCGCCTAGCCAAGTGCTGGGCGCGGAGCAAAGAGTCGACGCGCTATGAGGGGCTGATGGCTCGCGCCGAACCCTACCGCCTGACCACCGTCCCGGCCGGCGGGCTCGTTCTCACCGCTGCGATCGACGTGCAGGCCTACCGCCTGGAGTTCCAGGTCATCGCTTGGGGCGAGGGCATGGAAGGCTGGGTGGTGGACTACCAGGTCATCCACGGCGACCCGGCAAGCAAGGCTACATGGGACAAGGCCGACGAACTGCTCAAGGGCCGGTACCGCCACGCCTGTGGCTGCCGCCTCAACATAAGTGCCGCCTTTGTCGACTCCGGTGGCCACCACACGCAAGAGGTCTACAACTTCACCCAGGCGCGTCGCCACCGGAACGTCTTCGCCATCAAAGGCGACGCAAACAAAAAGAACCGGCCGATCATCGGCAACAAGCCCAGCATCGTGGGTGTGGACAAGAGGGGTAAGACTGAGCGCCGCGGCCCGCAACTGTGGATCATCGGAACCGACACCGCCAAGGACTACCTGCAGGCGCGCTGGAAGTTCGTGCAAGGACCTGGTGCATTGCACTTCAGCCAAGACCTGCCCGAGAGCTGGTTCAAGGGTCTGGTGGCAGAGTACCGCACGAGCGGTTTTAAGCGTGGCCGCAAGGTCAGTTGGTGGGAACAGAAGAAGGGCGAGCCAAACGAACCGCTCGATCTGACCGTCTACAGCGTGGCCGCCGCAATGATGCTGGGCCTGCATAAGAAGAGCGAACACGCCTGGCAGTTGCTACGAGAACGCCTGGTGCCGACCATCGGCGACCTCTTTGAACAACATGACCAGCCTTTCCGGCAGCCAACTGAGCCGGAAGACGTGCCGGTGGTTGAGCCTTTGGGTGATCGCGCAGCGACGGTAGCGGCCAGTGCTGCACCACCACCAACCGAACAGGCATCCGCCCCCTCCATCGTGGGCGGCAAGATTTCGCTCAGGGGGTTGAGGAGAGGTGGCGCGTGACAACCAGCCGGCACCTTGACCCTGAACCGGACCTGCTGCTGGTGGTCATTCAGCGGCTGCGCGCGCTCGTACCTTCTATCACGGACGAACAGGCCCAGCAGGTCGAGGCAACCGCGCGCGCCGAGTTGGGTGGGCTGCGAGTGCGGATACCGAAGCGCCGGAAACACCTCACGAACGACCAGCGGGCCGAGATCGCACGCGAGGCCGTCAATGCTGTCACAAGTGACGACGAGCTGTCGGCGCGCCATGGCATCCACAGAGCCACGCTGTACCGGTATGTAAAGCGCGGCACGGGTGGGTGAAGTCGCAATTTGGCCTAGTTTTGCCACCGCCTGCTGCCTAGACTCCCGCGGACTTAGGAGCACGAAATCATGTCCGGAATCACCCTCGCACAGGCCCAGGAGCAGTTGAACGCCTACCTAGCGGCCGAGACTGCTGCGCTCAACAAGAAGTCCTACACCATCGCAGGACGGACGCTGACGTACCAAGATCTCTCAACGATCCAGCAGGGTATCGAGACCTGGAGCAGGCGAGTTGCGGAACTGAGCGCGCGAGCCAGCGGTCGTGGGCGAAGCCGGACCATCGTGGTGGGGTTCTGACATGGCAAATCGCATGAATGCCTCCATGGCTGCACTCGGTGGCCAGAACTTGTTAGACAAGGCCATTGCATATGTCTCGCCCAAACGTGCGGCAGAACGCATGCTGGCTCGCACGACGCTCGCCATGGGCGGTGGCTACAGCGGCGCAGGCATCAACAAAGCGCAGCTTTCGAGGTGGCTTACCTCCCCGGGGTCGCCCAATACGGACATCAATCCAGACCTCAAGGTGCTGCGCGCACGGAGCAGCGACCAGATGCGCAATTCACCGATCGCGGTTGGTGCCATCGGGCAGACTGTTAACGGGGTTGTCGGAACTGGATTGATGTTCAGCGCGCAGGTTGACGGGCGATTTCTCGGCCTGAGCGAACAAGAGGCCGAGGCATGGAATGAAGACCATGACCGTCGTTTTCACGCGTGGTGCGACTCAATCGACTGCGCTCTTGAACGCAACCTCAACTTCTACGGTCTGCAGGAGTTGAGTTTTCGCTCGGAGCTTGAACGAGGCGACATCTTCTGGTTGACGCCGATGGTGCCGCGCGCAGGTCGCGCTGCATCTCTTGCGCTGCAGTTGATTGAGGCGGACCGCGTGTGCAACCCGGACGGAAAACCGAACACCGACAACCTGGTGGAAGGCGTCGAGTTGCATCCCACCACGAGAGAGCCCGTTGCGGTGCACGTCGCCAGGCTGCACCCCGGCGATGCTCTCGGCAAAAAGAATGACTGGACGCGGGTGCCCGTGAGGGGCGAAAAGAGTGGGCGTCGGAATGTGCTCCAGAGTTTCCAGCCGCTCCGCCCTGGACAGGTACGCGGTGTCCCGTGGATTGCCCCAATCCTTGAACCTCTAAAGCAATTGGGGCGCTGGACCGAAGCCGAGCTAAACGCGGCCGTCACCAGCAGCATCTTCAGCGTCTTCCTCAAGATGGACCCGGAAGCGTTCCAGGACATTTTTGAAGACGACGCAAAGGGCGCAATCGTCGAGCAGGCCGGCAAGTGGTCCGGCGAGATGGAGAGCGGCAAGGCGATCAACCTCCTCCCTGGTGAAGAGCCCGTGTCGGTGGCACCGACCCGCCCCAATCCCGCATTCGATCCGTTCTGGATGGCCATGGTGCGACAGATTGGCATGGCGTTGGAGATCCCGGTTGAGGTCCTTATCCTCCATTTCCAGAGCAGCTACACCGCCGCCCGCGGAGCGATGTTGATGGCGGCGAAATTCTGGCGGCGTCGCCGGGACCGGATGATCACCAACACGTGTTCTCCGGTCCACGAGCTGTGGCTTGCCGAAGAGGTGACGGCCGGTCGCATCAGGGCCCCCGGGTTCTTCAGCGATGACATCACACGTGCTGCGTGGTGCGCAGGCGTGTGGACCGGTGACGGGCCTGGCTCGCTGGATCCCCAAAAGGAAGTCACTGCAGCTCAGGCACGGGTGGACATGGAGATCAGCACGCTCGATTCCGAGAGTGTGGCTTATGACGGCGTGCCGTGGAAGGTCAAGCACCGGCAGCGCGCAAAAGAAGTGGCCGCACAGAAGCGCGATGGCACTTACGTGCAAAAGGCGGGCGCTCCGGCTCCTGCGAGTGCGCCCGACGATGACCGGGATGCAACGCAGCGTCAATCAGAAGAAGACAACGCCGGCCCTGCGCATCGTTGAGGACTTGTCGCAATTTGGCCTATTTTTTATGGGCCTATATTTTCAGAATCGGCGTCACTGAAACGATCCAGTGATGAACCGATGAAGCATCCCCAAATCGCAGCGCGCATCTTCAACACGCCGCTGCTCATTCACCCGCAGAAGTTGGACGCGATCATCGCGGGTCTGGGTGATCGGCTGTTGGGTGCCGGCGTAGACCTCCCCGTTGAGCTTGCGCAAGTAGCGTCGCTTCCGGCCGAAATGTTCAGCACCCGCCGTGGTCAACGTGGCGACAACGGCTACATCGTCACTGATGGGGTTGCCGTCATCCACGCCAGCGGCGCGCTGGTGCACCGTAGCCGCTACCTCATGGCCGAGTCCAGCTACTTGCTGGGCTACAACGAGCTTGCCATGCAGCTCGAAGCAGCGATGGAAGACCCCGAGGTGCACGCGATCCTGCAGGTGTTCGACTCTCCAGGTGGCGAGGTGGCGGGAGCTTTCGAATACGGCGACCGCATTCACTCTCAGCGAGGCCGCAAACCCATGTGGGCGATCGCCGACACCCTCGCGGCTTCGGCCGCCTACCTCGGCGGTTCGGCCTTCGACTCGCTCGCCGTCTCTGCCACCGGCTACGCAGGTTCCATCGGTGTGGTGATGCGGCACGTCGACTTCTCACGTGCACTCGCCAACGACGGCATTCGTGTCACGCACATCTTTGCCGGCGACCACAAGGTTGACGGCAACCCATACGAGCCGCTGCCCAAGGATGTTCAGGCCAACCTGCAGGAAGAGGTCGACGGCATCTACACGATGTTTGTCGACGCGGTGGTCCGAAACCGGGGGTTGAAGGCGCAAGCCGTGCGGAACACCCAGGCCTCGGCCTACCGGGGTGAGGCCGCGGTAAGCCTGGGCCTCGCTGATCGCGTGTCCACCACAGATCAACTTCTTTCCGAGCTGGCCGCCAAGCGTGTCCGTTCATTCCCCGCCGGGCCGACCGCCCGCTCATCCGCCAACCAAGGAGCACCCATGTCTGGCACCCCCACTGAAGGCGGTCAACCGTCCGCCACACCTCCCGCACCAACTGCGGCCATCACCCAAGCCGACATCACGGCTGCCCGCGCTGAAGGCGCTGCAGCAGAGCGGCAGCGCATCGCCGATGTGCGCGCCCAGACGTTGCCCGGCCATGAAGCACTGGTCGAACAGCTCGCATTCGATGGAAAGACCACCGGCCCCGAAGCCGCCAGCGTGGTTCTCAAGGCCGAACGCGAGCGGATCGAATCTGCGGGCAAGGCCTTGCGCAGCGAGGCCCCCGCACCGCTGGCGCTGGTGCCCGGTTCCTCGGTTCAGAAGCCCGCCAGTGCGGCAATGACAAGCAAAGAGTTGGACGCTCAAGCCAAGAAGTACCAGGCCGACCATCCCGGTACCGACTATCTCGCCGCGGTCAAAGCAGTTCAAGCCGCCCAGGCCTGAGCAACCCCTCTCCCTCAACACACCCTTAGGAGCAGCACACCATGGCCGCACTCTTCAAGTCCGCACACACCATCGGCGTTCTCGCCGCCGCCACCATCACCCGCGCGCGGGCCATCACCGCGACCGGCGCTGTCGCCACCGCCGCGGGAAACGCCGTTGGCGTGGCGGAACTCGATGCAGCCTCTGGCACGCGTGTACCGGTCACCGCGCTCGGCACGGGCATCGCCACCGCTGGTGCAGCCGTGGCTGCCGGAGCAGCACTCGAAGTCGGTACGGCCGGCAAGTTGATCACCCGGACCGCGGGCGTCACCGTTGCGCGCGCGTTGACTGCCGCTGCCGCCGATGGCGACGAGATTGAAGTGCTGCTCATTCCGAACTGATTCGAAGCCCAACCCCTTCACCCAACTGGAGAAATCTTCATGTCTGCAATGAACGCCGCACAGGCCCGCGTCATCGATCCCGTCCTCACCACGGTGGCCCAGGGCTACCAGAACAGCGAAATGGTGGCCGGCTTTCTGTTCCCCACCGTCCCCGTGAATCTGCGCGGCGGCAACATCATCACGTTCGGCAAAGAGAGCTTCATGCTCTACCAAAGCCAGCGCGCACCGGGCGAGAACACCAAGCGCGTTCGCTTCGGCTATGCGGGTGCACCCTACGCGCTGGTGGACTACAGCCTCGAAGGCATGGTGCCGGTCGAGATCGAACAGGAAGCCCAGAACAGCCCAGGCATCGATCTGGGCGCACGCGCCATCAACGAGGTACAGGCGATCATGTCCTTGCGCCACGAGAAGGCCTCGGCCGACATCGCACGGAACGCCGCCAGCTACGCGGCGTCGAACAAGGTCACGCTTGCTGGCACCGACCAGTGGAGCGACTACGGCGCAACCAGTGACCCCATCGATGACATCGAAGCCGCCAAAAGCGCTGTGCGTGCTGCCACTGGCAAACGACCCAACACCGTGGTGCTGGGCTCGGTGGTGATGGACAAGCTGAAGAACCACCCCAAGATTGTCGACCGCATCAAGTACACCGGCCGTGACGTTGCCACTGCTGAACTTCTGGCAAGCCTCTTCGGAGTCGAGCGTGTTGTTGAAGGCGCAGCCATCTACTCGAACGATGCCGGCACTGCTTTCACCGATGTCTGGGGCAAGGACGTGGTGGTGGCATACACCAACCTGGCGAGCGCCCAGAGCGGTGGCCTTCCCAGCTATGGCTACACCTACCAGCTCAGTGGCTATCCGCAGGTCGAAGACCCCTACTTTGACCGCAATGCCAAAAGCTGGCTGTACCCGGTCACCCGCAGCGAAGCGCCGGTGCTCGCTGCCGCTTCCGCCGGGTTCCTGATCACCAACGCCGTGGCCTGAGTGGTCACCCCTCCTGCCCGCTGACGAAAGGCGAACATGAAACTCGTTGCACTCCAGCCGATACGGTATGACGGCAAGCGCTATGCCGTTGGCGACCTGATGGAAATCGCGGACAAGGCGAAACAACAGGCCCTTGCCCTGATCACGTGCGGCTCTGCTGAGCCGGCGGAGAAGGCGAAGGCGCGTACGGCGGCCGATGCCAAGCGGCACGCGCAAGCGCTCTCCGACGCGCAGAACGCAATTGCGGCAGCGGAAGAAGCGTTCGCCAAGGCATCTGATGAAGAGAGGCCCGCTGCTCAAGCGGCTCTCGACGCAGCCAATGCCGCGTTCGCCGACCTGGAAGCCTGACCCATGCCGTTCGTTGAGGATTTCGCGCTCTTCTTCCAGTCCACCGAGTTCGCGTCAGACGCGACCTTGGCCGGGGAGGCAGTGCGCGGGATCTTCGACAACGGTTATCAAGCCTTCGAGGTCGCAAGCGGTGTGTACGCCACTGGCCCCGTCTTCCTGTTGCCCTCCAGCGAGGTCCCGGTGGACGTCGTCGGACAGACGCTCCTGATCGGCGTGGAAGCCTGGCAGGTGGTGGAGACGGAGCCGGATGGCACCGGAACGACGTTGCTGCGCTTGCGCAAAGGGTAGCCGTCGTGGCCCATGCCCAGCAACAGATCCTCGAAGCGGTGCGCAGCATCCTGGCTACCGGCGGAACCGCCGCGGGCTCGAACGTTTACCTCGATCGCGTGGACGCTGTCCCGCCCAACCTGCTGCCGGCCATCCTTGTGGACGAATCGGCGGAGGGCGAAACGGTGACCTTGAACACGTTCTCGAGCATCGAAGAGCGCGCGCTGGGCGTATCCATCAACTGCGTGGCCGCTCACGGGACCGAGGCAGTCGCGCGCTCGCGAGATCTCGGCCTGCAGGTGGAAAAACTGCTTGCGGCCAGCGCAACGCTGCGCTCCCTCTGCAAACTCGGCGTGCAGATCACAGGTAGTCGGCCGGTGGTCAGCGAGGACAAAGACCGGCTCATTGCATCGCGCGCGCAGGACTGGCGCATGACCTACATGGTGGCCGCCGAGGCCCCCGACCAAATTCTTTGACACCCACAGGAGCATCGCATGGACATCAACGTCTGGAGCAAAGTGAAAGTGGCCGTGCAGACCCTGCTGGCCGCACCCAAGACCATCACCGACATCAGCAAGGCCAACCCGGCCGTGGCTGACAGCACCGCCCACGGCTACAGCAATGGGGACTACCTGCTGCTGAAGATCGTGGGCATGTCCCAGCTGAACTACCGCGTGGTGCGTGTCTCCGCATCGACTACGGATGAGTTCACCCTGGAGGGTATCGACAGCACGCTGTTCGACGACTTCGTGAGTGGCACGGCGGAGGAGATCACCTTCGGCTCTCAGGCCAGCACGTTGCAGAACTTCACGCCAAGCGGTGGCGAAGCCGCGCAGATCCTGATCCCGACCATTCACACCGACCAGGACTTCCAGATCCCCGGTAACCGTTCGCCCATCGTCGTGGCTTCGACATCGCTCTGGGTGCCCAATGATGCCGCACTGCTCGCCGCCAAGGGTTTCGACGACCGCAAGATGCCTGGCTGCGTTCTGCTGACGTTCGCCACCGGCGTCAAGCTGGCTTTTTCGGCCTACATGAGCTGCAACCTCTCACCGCAGGGTGAAGCGGGCGCTGCCGTGACCACGCCGCTCAGCATGAATCTTCGTGCCCCGATGTCCTTCTGGATGAACTGAACCCATGGCACTGCTCAACCGCGATCAAGTCAAGTCTCCGGTCCTGCGCAAGCAGACCGTCACCGTCCCTGCGCTGGGCGCCGATGTCGTCGTGCGCGGCCTCCTGCTCTCCGAAATGTTTGAAAAAAAGCATGTCAATGAAGAGGCAAAAAAGCCTCGCGACGGCGAGACCGAGGGGCGCGCCCGCGCGCGCGCCGGCGGGCACGTGGTTTCCTACACGTTGGCGCGCACCGTCACGCTCGCCGACGGCAAGCCACTCTACAGCGAAGCCGAGTGGGACGTGTTTGGTGCGGAAAACCCCAGTGACGTGCTGGAACTCTTCAAGGTCGCCGAGTCGCTCAACGGACGCAACAAGCAGGAAATCGCAAAAAACTAGCGCACCAGCCGGACAGGCGCTTCGCCTTCGTTCTTGCCCTTCGGCTGGGCTGCACTGTGGAAGAACTGGGCGAGCGCATGAGCGCAGAGGAGTTCGGGGAATGGCAGGTCATGTTCACCAAAGAGCAGTTGCACCCGGCGGCGGATCGCCTGCGGCATGCGCAGTTGCTGGCCGCCATCCACAACGGCGAACTGCGCAAGGCCGACAAGACTCGCTGGGCGGCATCGCAGTTCTTGGGCACAGATCCCTGGCAGATCGACGACCAGGGCGAGGAAGCCGAACTGCAGCCTACTGCCGAGCAACTCGCCCGGCAGGTCGCATCCATCAACGCCAGCTTTGAGTTATGACGCAACCCAAGATCGCGCTTACCGCTGAAGACAAGACGGCGGCAGCCTTTGCGGCCGTGAGCAAACGCGTCGACGGCTTGGGCTTCAATCTCAACACGCTCAAGACCACGGCAGTTGCTGCCCTGGGCGCACTGGCGATACCCGTTACTGCTGCGGGTCTGATCAGTCTCACCACCGACGCACGGGATGCGATCGATGGCTTGAAGGACCTGGCCGAAGTCAGCGGATCAACAGTTGAGAACATCAGCGCACTCGACCGGATTGCACGGGAGACGGGTGGATCCTTCGAGATTGCCAGCGGCGCCCTGGTCAAGTTCAACCAGGTTCTAAAGGACGCAGACCCGGACAAGGGCGCAGGCGCCGTCTTGAAGGCGCTCAATCTCGATGTTGCGGAGTTGAAGCGCCTGGACCCCGCCGAGGCACTGCGCGTGACGGCTGTAGCGTTGCAGGGATTCGCCGATGATGGGGACAAGGCCCGGGCCGTTCAGGAGTTGTTCGGCAAATCGGTGAAGGAAGTTGGACCGTACCTCCGGGATCTCGCTGAGGCTGGAAAGCTGCAAGCGACCGTGACCACGGAGCAGGCCGAGGAGGTCGACAAGTTCAACAAGCAGCTCGCTCAGCTGCAGGCGAACGCACAAGACGCGAGTCGGTCCCTGACCATTGACCTTGTGACCGGAATCAATGAGGTCATCGATCGATTCAGGGTCGGCCAGAAAGAAGGCAAGGGATTCTTTGAAATCGCCACTCAGCGGTACTGGGAAAACGTGCGCGGCTTCTACGGCATGGAAGACCCGGCGCAGAAGGGCAGGTTTAAGCCCACATTCAGCGCCGATGATCAGAGCGCCGCTGAGCTGGCACGCCTCACGCGCCGGCCGTCGTTGGTGGTGCCACCAGACGCCAAGGATCCCAAGAAGCCCAAGGGCGGTGCTGCGAAAGATCCCTACGCAGAAGCCAAGCGCTACCTGGAGGCGCTGCAGAAGCAACTGGAGGCCACCGAAAAACTGACGGAGACCGAGCAAGCGCTCCGAGATCTGCAGCTTGGCCGCCTGGGCAAGGTTACGGACGAGCAGCGCAAGCAGATTCTTGCGACTGCGCAGCAGCTCGACCTCGATCGGGAACTCACTGCGGCCACGAAGGAAGCCGAGGAGTTGCGTGCCGAGAGCGCTCGCAAAGCAAAAGAGGCAGAAGAGGATCGCGTCCAGCGGATCAAGGACCTGGTAGACGCCGGTGCCACCCGGCAGCTTGAGCAGCAGCGCGACGTCATGCTCGAACTCAGTGCCGCCTACGAGAAGGGCGAGCTGGGCCTGGTCGGCAGCGAAGATGCCCTGCGCAAGTACACCGAAGCCGCTCAGGCCTTCCTCGGCATCGCCGAGGAACAGAAGGACAAGATCAGCGAACTGGACGACTTCACCCAGCGTGCAGCCGAGAACATCCAAGACGCACTGGGTGACACCTTCGTCGATCTCATGGAAGGAAAGTTCGACAACGTTGGCGAGGCCTTCACCAAGATGCTGAGCCGAATGGTGGCAGAGGCCGCTGCTGCGCAGTTGTCTCGCTACCTTTTTGGGGACATGGTTGGTGGCGGCAGCGGTGACGGTGTGGTTGGCGGAGCGCTGAAAAGCATCGCGGGCAGTCTATTCGGCGGAGTCCCGTCCTTTGACGTTGGTACTGACTATGTGCCGCGTGACATGCTCGCCATGGTCCACGAGGGCGAAAGGATCATTCCCGCTGCTGAGAACGCCGCTGGAGCCGGGCGTGCCTTCTCCGTCACCAACTACTTTTCGGTGCAGGGCCCGGTGGACCGGCGCACAGAAGCGCAGCTCTCGAAAGCTGCAGCACGTGGTCTCCAGGCCGCTCAAAGGAACATGTGATGTCGTTCTACGAGCAACTCTTTCCGCCCGAGATCAGCGCCAACATGGTGGGAGGTCCACGTTTCACGGCAATGCAGGCAGGGACGATTGGCGGTCAGCGGTTCACGAACCTGATGGACCCGTATCCACTTCATGAGTATTCCTTTGAACAGCCACCGCGAACAGGCGAAGAGTTCGAGGCCTTGCGCGCGTTCTTTTGGGTGGTCCGCGGCATCGATGGATTTCGGTTTAAGGACTGGTCCGACTATCGGCTCACCCTTCAAAACTCGAATCTCACGTTGATCAGCGGCACGACCTGGCAGATCAACCGGCTCTACCAGTCCCCAGGCCGTACAGCCGTTCGGCCCATCTACAAGCCCGCGCCGGGTGTCAAGGTGTTTCGAACGAGGTCGGGCACGACCACCGACATCACTGGGTCCAGCACGATCACGACAACTGATGGCCGGGTGGTGATCGCCGGCCATGCGGGCGGCGATACGTATGCCCTCATGGGCCAGTTCCATGTTCCGGTGGCCTTCACGTCGCCGCAAGCCGCGTTTGCAGTCCTCGGTGGCTCGGCAATGCTCACCTCTTGGTCGGACATCAGCATCCGGGAAACGCGGCAGGAAGCATGAACATCCCTGCATCGCTCCAGGCGCACTACGACACCGGCCAAACCTGCATGGCTGTTGGGCTTCTGCTGCAGCGTGCCGACGGCACGACGATGGGTCTGACATCGCTCTCGGTGCCTCGCAAGATCGACATCACGCCATGGAACAGCCTCCCGTGGAACCTTGCAGGGCTCACCAGTTTCGAGTTCTCCCCGCTGCATGGGCTCACCTTCGGCACCTTGGAGAGCACGGCCGGGTTCGAGGTCGACGAAACGAGCTTCGTCACGCTCAACAATGGCCAGACGTTTCTGGAAGCCGACCTCCTGGCTGGTCGCTGGTTTGCTGCACGCTTCCGTCTGTTCCTGTTTCGATGGGATGTGGCAACGACGACGATTGCGGACGACATCGAGACGCTCAAGGTGGGCACCATGGGTCAGCCCAAGGTGGAGAGCGCCAAGATCACGATGGAGTTGCGCTGCCTCAAGCAACGGCTGCAACAACCCATCGGCATTGTGTCCCAGCCCACATGCCGCGCGCGGCTGTTCTCCACAGGCTCAGGGCAGTGCAACGCGAACCCCACGGGCTTTCGGCACAACCTGACGGTCACCGGTGTAACGAATCAGGGCAGGTTCATTTGCAGCGGTGCGGGCCAGAGCGTCGACTACTTCGGTGCCGGCAACGTCAAATGGCTCACCGGCAACAACGCAGGCATTGAGATGCAGGTGAGTTCGTTCGCCTCAGGCGCATTCGTACTGACGGCGCCGGCTGTTCTTGCCATCCAGGTCGGCGACACACTCATCGCAGAAGCGGGGTGCCGCAAGCGCCTTGGCCCTGACTGCCGCGACAAGTTCGGCAATGTGCCCAACTTCCAGGGAGAGGAACACCGCCCGACGGCGGACCGAATTCTGAGCGGGGTGGGCGGATGAGCCGGCCCGATGTCGTGGCCGCAGCACGTGCCTACATCGGCACGCCCTATCTGCACCAGGGGCGCGTCAAGGGTCCTCAGGGCGGCATTGATTGCGTGGGTCTGCCTGTGGGCGTTGCCTGGGATCTCGGGCTCAAGGCTCGGGAATGGAACGTCACGGGCTACCGGCGGCTTCCGGACGGCGTGACGCTCATGCGGCAGATTCGGCCACTGATGGCCCACGAAGTGCCGCAGACAGAGATGGCCCCGGGCGACCTGCTTGTGATCGCATGGGACAGGTTTCCCCACCACGTCGGCATCCTGGGAGACCACTTGGGTGGCCTGTCGATCGTTCATGCGGACAACCGCCGTGGCGAGGTGGTCGAGCAGCGGCTGGTCCTCGCCGCCGGCATGAAGTTCGTTGCGGCATTCCGATTCCCGGAGGTGGCCCATGTCTGAGGCGCTTCCCTACATCGGCATGGCTGTCGGCTCGTTCTTCACGGGCGGACTCTGGGGCATTTCCTACGCATCCTGGGGCTTCATGGCGGGCTCGCTCCTTTCGTCGGCCATGGGCGGCAGCAACCAGCAGGGCCCGCGCCTGGAGGACCGCAACATCATCGGCACGGCGTATGGCCAGGCAGTGCCTTGGCTGGCCGGCAAGCCGCGCTTGACGGGGCAGATAGTCTGGGCCAGCCCTGTGCGCGAAATCGCCCAGCGAAAGAAAGTGGGGAAGGGCGGTGGCAGCAAGTACACGACTTTCACCTACGAGTGCGACGTCATGATCCTGCTGTCCGAGAACGTGACTTCAGATGTGGCGCGTGATTGGCTGAATGCCGAGCTCGTGCGCAGCGATGTGATGACCAAGCAAGGCTTTTGGGCTTCCTACGTCGTCTACACGGGAGCGGACGATCAGTTGCCGGACCCGACCTACGAGGCCGCCGTGGGCGTGGGCAACGCGCCGGCCTATCGAGGCCGCACGAGCATCGTCATCACCGGCCTGCAGTTGACCAACGGAAAGCAGATTCCGAACCTGGAGCACCAGGCCAACACCCTCAATGCTCGTGATCTCAGCGGCGTGATCATCAACGCGCCGCTCAACGAAGATTTCCCAGGCACGGATCTGGCACCTAGCCCGATGAACGCTACGGTGGTGGGATCGACGGTGGACTTCACCGAGGACAAGGTAACGATTGGGCCAGCCAACGACCAGGTCTCGTGGTCGGGAGGGAAGTCGGCGGTCAACGCCATTCCAGGAACGCCGCGACTCTACTTGGCGTTCGACTACGTCATTGAGGCCTCCGCGGGAGGCGGCCTTCCGGGCGGCAATCAGCGATTCATTGGCATGCCTACGGGCGTCTTGCAGTACGTTGAGTGGCTCACCCAGTTCCAAGCGGATGGATCACTGAAGCTGGTGGTGAGCAACACCCACGCGCTACCAGGCCCTGGTGGGAGCATCCCGAATTTCCCGACCGAGGGTCGCATCGGCTTCGTTTGGCCCGAAGGCGAAACAAACACCATCGAAATCTATCTCGACAACGTGTATGTCACGGAAGCATCGGCCGTAGGGGGCAACCTGCGTGGCGCGCTGGGGTTTGCGCTTATCACGGTCTCAGGGTCTGCTCCATCCGGTAAACACGTCAGTCGCACCAGCTACTCCAACGTGCTTTTCGGCCAAGGTTTTGATCCGGTTTATCAGCCACCTATCGAGACCAACATTAAAGCAACGGTGGATGCGTTGCTGGCGCGCGCTGGATACATGCCCAACGAATATGAGGTGCACGAGGACCTCTACGACGTGCCGCTGGAGGGTTACGCGACAGGAGAAGTAAGTGGCACGCGCGCACACCTGGAAACTTTGCGCCCTTACGCCAAGTACGAGGCATTCTGTACCGACAAGGTCTACATCTCGCCGCGCGCAACCGTGCCAGTCATGGCGGTCGATTGGAGTGACTTGGGCGCGAACGAAGATGCAGACCCCGGTGAGCCGTTCCCGTTGGTGCAAGGGAACGAGAGCGAGTTGCCAGCGCAGATCGCGCTGCGCTATCGCAACGCCCATGCGGACTATGCAGTTGGCACGGAATTCAGCGATCGTATCGACAGCAGCATGGTGAGCACGCGGGTGGTGGAGATGGCCTTCGGCATGACGCCCGCGCAGGCCAAGAACACCGTCACCTCGATGCTGCTCGATCTCATGGCCGGCCTCGGACGTGTGACCTTGCGTGTGGGCGGCCGCAAGTACGCCAAGGTTCAGCCAGGTCAGATCATCACGACCACCAACCCACAGGGCCGCACGTATCGGTTGCGAATTGTCACCAAGCGCGATTCGCTGGTGGTGATCGAATGGGATTGCGCGCTTGATGACGCCAGCGTGCTCAATCCGCCCGACCCAACCTACGAGGGCTACGTGCCGGCGGAACCGGTGCTCATTGCCCCGACAGAGTGGCAGACGGTCAACATCCCTGCGCTGCGTGACGCTGACGCCGATGCCCCTGGGCCCTACGTCGCCGTCACCCCTGGCCGATCCAGCGCGGCGGACGAATGGCCAGGGGCCGTGTTCGTGCGCGCACGGCTTCCCGAAGCCTTCGAACAGGAGTTCATCACGGGTGACTCCGCAGTGATCGGCGAGACAACCACGGCGCTTGCCAGCCACGCAGGAGGTAGCTGGTCTCTCCAGCACGTCGGCAAGGTACGCGTGCGCGTCCGCGGCGAGTTGAGCAGCTCGACACTTCTCGACATGGCGGTCGACCGCACCATCAACGCAGCTGTCATCGGTGATGAGCCGTTGCGTTTCTTGCATGCCGACTTCATCGGCAACGATGGTCTGTACCGCATCTATGACCTTTCCCAGTTCCTGCGCGGTCAGCTTGGCCAAGAGCACGAGATCGTGGAGCACCCATCTGGCACTCGCTTCGTTCTGCTCGACTCGATGTTGCGCCGAATGGTCAACGAGACCACCGACATCGGCGTAGAGCAGCAGGTCAAGGCGGTGACGTTGAACCTGTTGCTTTCCTCTGCGACCGAGGAGGATTTCACCGACAGCGGCATTTCGCTGATGCCTTACAGCCCATGGCGCCTGCGAGCTCTCGCCAACGTTGGCGGCGACCTGGAGGTGTCGGCGGATCGTCGATCGCGCCTAGTGGCCCGCTACACCACCACCGGGACGTTCGCGCCGCTGGGTGAGAGCCTGGCGGCCTTCCGCTTCAAGGTCTACGACGGCTTGAGCATGGTGCGGACGCACAACGACACCGGTCTCGACTGGACATATTCGGCGGCCGAGATTGCCGCTGACGGATTCACCAGCGGCGACCCCATCACGATCACCGCGCAGCAACTATCGGACACCGTTGGCGAAGGATTCGCCGCCACTTTGGAGACATCAGCACCATGAGCGCTCCGCGCGTACCAGGCGGCAATCCCGCAGATCCATTTCCCATCGTCAACGAGGCGCTTGACATCCTTGCGCATCAGCAGGTGTACGGGCGCGATCCGGACACCACTGCAGCGCTCACTTGGGGTTATCTCGGTGGTGCGCGTTGGGGTGGTTTCAACATCGTCGATGGCACGCTCACGTTGACCAACTCGGCCGAAAACTACCTTGTGGTGGCGCGCGCCTCAGGCGTGATTTCCGTCTCCACCGGCACCACCAATTGGAACAACCTGACGGACTACGCGAGGGTGTTCCACATCACCACGGCGGGCGGCGTACCCACGGTGATCCGGGACTATCGAGGTGGCCCTGGGGGCGTGCACGGTCAAGGCAGCGGCGGGGGTGGTGGAGGCGGCGGTCCTGCACCACTCATCACCGAGGCAACCAGCAACCGCGACGTTACGCCGACGGATGCTGGTTCATACATCAGATTCACTTCGACAGGAGCGAAGACGTGCGAGTTCGATGTTGCTGAAGGCTTTGCAGCGCCCGAGGAATACCACGTGGCCAACCGAGGCGCTTCGGGCAATCTGACGCTTACCGTGACCGGCGTCACCCTGAATCCGCCGAAGGGCGGGACCTTGGTATTGGAGCCCGGGGACACCGTGTCGGTCAAGTTCGTCTCTAGCAGCGTGGCCGATGTGTTCGGCTCAACGGAGCTCCTATGATCCCGGGCATTGTTGCCGGCGGGGGCGGCTTTTCTGCAGTGGGGGTATTGCCACCCATCGCAGATGAAAACGCCACGTTTGAGAACAACGGGGACGCTACGGGCTGGACGCTCACCAACGGCACAAACGCTGCGTCTGCCGGGTGGGTGCGGCTCACCAAGACCACCGGCGGCAGCTCTTCCCTGATGTCGCGAAGCGTCACTCTTCCAGCCAGCAACCGAGACTTCATTCTGTACGGCAAGGTGCGTGCCCAGTACACCGGTAGCAATGTCGGCTACATCTGGCTGTCGGACGGAAGCCGCTACTTGGCGCTGATCATGGGAGCGAACGCTACCGAGTCCGGTCCTCTGGCTGGTTCCATCGTCATGCGAGGCACCAACTCTGGCGGCTCGTTTGTGTACTCACAGCTCGCCACAGGGGTTGACTACAGCACCACCATCGTGGACTTCGCGCTGCAGTTCGACAGCAAGTACGGCTACGTCAACGCCTGGTTCCGAGAGCTTGATGGCCGCTGGAAATTCAAGGGCCGCGTCCAACACCAGTGGTTCCTTCCGACTCAGATCATGGTGGCCGCCGGCTCGGCGTCCGCGTCCGGCGCCTGGATCGAGTTTGACCACCTCATCGTTGCTCGGCCGAACATCATCGTCATTGGCGACAGCATCGCGGCTGGGGCAACTGGCTACAACCCCAATCCCGCGAGCGCGCTCACGAACGACGAGAGCACCTGGATGCGCCACTCGCCGATCTACCCGGCTTTGCGCAACAACTTGATCGTCAACAAAGGCGTTGGTTCGCAAACCAGCAGCGACTTCCTCGCGCGCATCGCAACCGACGTGACGAATCACGGGCCCCGGGCTTGCATTCTGCACGGCTCCACGAACGACTCGCTGCTGGGCGTCTCCCTGGCCACCCGCACGAGCAACGTCCAGAGCACGATCAATGCCGTGAAGGCCGCCAGCGCCGAGGTGGTGCTGATCAACGCCATGTACGGCACCAGCTCAAACGCGTCAAACCCTGGCCTGCGGAATTACATGCTGGACTGGTGGGACAACTACCGACCAGGGCTGTCTTCGCTCTATGGGTCATTGGACATCATGCAGCCCATTCTCAGCGGCGGCTTCATGGCTGCAGGCCTGACTCAGCCCGACAACATCCACCCGAACGTCTCGGGATACACCGCGATCGGGGCGGCCATCGCCGCCCAGCCCTACGGAACTTGAGCCATGAGCGAACCCACCTCATCGACTGCCGCAGGCGGATACCTGCTCTACAAGGCGGCCATCGCCTTCGGCGTTCCGGCCGGCCTGGCCGCCATCGTGGTGATGCTCTGGGTACAACCGAAGAGCAAACGCGAGTGGGCCATGGCCTTGATCTGCACGGTGGTGTCCAGCGTCGGCGGCGGTGCCATGGCGGTGGAGTACCTGCAGCTGCAGCACCTGGCGGTGGGTGGCGTGGTGGGCCTGATGGCCCTTGGCGGGCTGATCTTCGCGTGCGGCCTGCCGGGCTGGGTGATCGTCCGGGCCGGGTTCGCCTGGGCCGACAAGCGCAAGGCCATGGACCTGGCCGAGCTGGTACGCGATGCAAAGGAGATCATGAAATGAGCACCCCCGCATGGATTCAGGAAGCACGCCGGCACATCGGTGTGCGCGAGATCAAGGGCGTCAACCACCATCCGCTGATCGTGCAGATGTGGAAGGCGATCAAGCGCGGCGGCATCAAGGACGATGAAACGCCCTGGTGCGCGGCCTTCGTGGGCTTCTGCCTGGAGAACGTCGGGATCGTCTCCAGCCGATTCGAGTCGGCCAAGTCCTACCTCACCTGGGGGCAGAAGCTCGGCGGCCCGGCGCCTGGCTGCATCGTGGTGTTAACGCGCGACGGCGGCGGGCATGTGGGCTTCCTGGAGGGCCTGACCATCGACGGTCGGCTGCTCATCCTGGGCGGCAACCAGGGCGACGAGGTGAACATCCGGGCCTTCCCCGAAGACCGCGTGTCGGGCTACCGCTGGCCGCTGTCCTGGCCATTGCCACACGTGTCCCTGCAGATCGGGTCGGCGCCGGCCACGAGGGGCGAAGCGTGATCACCAAGGCCGCCATTGCGTGCGTGCTGGTGGTGGGCGCCTTCGCGGCGCTGCAGACTAACCGCCTGCGCTTGGCCGAGCTGGAAGTCGTGAGCCAGCGCGTGGACTGGGAGCGCGAGTCAGGCCGCGCCGTGCGCGCCGCGCTCGATGAAGGAATCCGCCGCACTGCGGCCGTACAGAAGGAGGTCGAAGATGCCCGGAAGAAATCAAACGCCCTGGAGGGCGCTGTTGCTGGTGCCGCTGCTGCTGGTCGCAGCCTGCGCGACGAACTCGCTGCCGCCCGTGCCCGCGCCTGCCGCACCGATTCCACCGCTCCCGGGGGAAGCCAAGCAGCCGAAGCCACCGAGCGAATGCTTGCCGACGTGCAGCGAAGGCTTGACGAGGCTCAGGAACGAGTCGCGCGATACGCTGACCAAGCCCGCATCGCCGGCCTCGCCTGCGAAGGCTCCTACCGGGCGCTGACGCCATGAGCGAGATGGTGGTCACCCTGGCAGTGATCTGGGGTCTGGCCATCGCGGCCCTCATCTGGGCCGAGTTTTTCTGAATCCCCGTTCGCCTTGGTCCGGGGTCCAAGAACCAAGGCATTCCAGAAAGCACATCATGACCATTCGCGCCAAGTTCAAAGTCCAGAGCGTCACCGAGCAGGAGGGCGGTTTGAAAACAGCCACTCTGCACCCCGTGACCAGCGGCAGCCCCGAAAACGCCGAGTTCTTCAAGTGGACGCCCAGCGGCCAGATCCAGCTGGGGACCATCAACCCCAAAGCTGCCGAGCAGTTCGTGCCCGGAAAAGAGTTCTACGTGGACTTCGAGCCGGCCTGATTCGCCCGTGTCTCCCTCCAACGATCACAGTTGCCATTGGACCGTTGGTTGCACCCCCTGGCCTTCGGGTCAGGGGTATTGTCCGATTCAGAAGGGCGGAGGGGATTGGACGATCTCCACCGGCCCGGGCCCGCTGTAGATCTGATGCTTGGTGGGGTTGGCGGTGACGATCCACAGGTCGCCCCAGCGATCAAGGGTGTAGTCGTCGACCGAGCCGGGGACAACCACCTCGACAGGGGGCAGCGCAGGGTCTTCGTTCGGATATCGGATCAACGTCGGTTGGATCAACTGGCGGGGGGCATTGGAGTTGTCGATCAACTCGACCCGCCCGCGTCCTCGCCAGCGCACCTCGTCCGGGTGCTTGATGAACCGCACCAGGTGCTCTTCTCCAACCGTCACGACCTCCAAGGCCTTCGGCAGGATCTGCAATTGGATTTCAACCGGCTCGCCGCCCCCAGGAGGGTGCACGCGCAAGATCGTGGGCCAGGGATTTCGCAGCCTGCGCAGCTTCTCGATCCTCGCTTCCTCTTCCTCGTCGTCGATAGGCCAATCGGTGTCGAGCCATGCGTCTGGGTCGTTGAAGTCTTCAACATCATCTTCGTCGTCGGTGTTCATGGCACATCCTAGAAAGGCGCTGGCGACCTGAACACCTCAACTGGGCCGGGGCCGGCATAGACCACCACGCCCTGTTTCTTCGCCGTCACGGTCCAGACCTCGCCCACCTGGTGCACCTCATAGTCCTCCGGCATGCCCTGCAGGATCTCTTCGGCGGGGGCCTTCCACGCTCCGAACGATGGCCGGCGCAGCAGGGTGGGGTGCTCAGGTTGCATGCCATCATGGTACTGCCCGGGGTATGCTGGCGCCATGTGCAACCTCTACGGCTCCACCAAGGTCGCCGGCATCCGCAAGCATTGGCGGCCGGTGAACAATCTCGACTGGGACGGCAGCATCGTGGCGCCGCGCAAGCCCGGGCCCTTCATCCGCCGCGCGCGCGACGAGGCGGGCTACGAGCGTGAGATGGTGGTAGGCCGCTGGGGCCTCGTACCGTGGTGGCACAAAAAGCCGTTGAGCGAGTTCAAGCTGTCCACCAACAATGCTCGGTCGGAAGAGCTGGCCGCCAAGCCAACTTTCAAGGACGCTTGGGCGCGTGGCCATCGCTGCATCATCCCGGCTGACTGGTTCGACGAACCGAACTGGGAGAGCGGCAAGAACGTGTGGTGGACCTTCCGCCGCGCTGATGGGGAGCCCTGGGGCCTGGCTGGCCTGTTTCATCCCTGGAAAGATCCAGCAACCGGTGAAGAGGTGGAGACCTACACCATGCTCACCTTGCATGCCAACAGCCACCCGCTCATGAGCCGGATGCACCGTCCGGACCTGGACCCAGCCACCAAGCAACCGCTGCCGTTCGAACAGCAGGACAAGCGCAGCGTCATCGCCATCGAGCTGGCCGACGTCGACCAGTGGCTGGCCGGCACGGTGCAGGACGCCCAGGAGCTACTGAGGCTGACGCCCGTCGAGGTGTTCGACGCCGGCCCTCGGCAGCGCTAGCGCCGGTCGCGGCCCCGCTCAGGCCTCAGCCACCCCTTGCCGACTGGCGGCTGTGGCCCGTCACCGGATGCGCGGCGCATCTCCATCCAGCGCTTCACATCGAACGGGGGGAGTGGCGGGCTGTCCTTGGTGGTCGGGCGCACGAGCCAGGCCTGCTCGACCTCCTTGGTCCCTTCTTCCGTGCTTTCTAGCTGGGTGCCTTCCCAGACTTCTCCATCCATGGGCAGGTAGGCGATCTTGGGCTCGATCAAGACCAGTGCGGGCCGGCGCATCATGCCGACGTTCGTGTAGAGCGTCGCGACGCGCGCGGTGCGCAGCAGCGAGGTTTCCCCCGGCCGCCAGGTGGTCATGGTGATGTAGCCGAACTCGGGCTCCGGCCACTCTTCGGGGCGCAGCCGCTGCTTGTTGCGGCGCAATGGGGTCACTTCGTAAAACACTGGTTCAATATACAGTGTTTTGGCGGGAGGCAGTGCGCGACTTTTGCGCGACTGTAGAATGCTCACTCGTGCGCAGTTGCGCTGCAAAGGTAGGGTGGACGCCCGTAACCTGTTGATTTACATGACCCCATTCGTTTTTCAGCAGGCTACGAACCAAGGGGTCGTGGGTTCAATTCCTGCCAGCCGCACCATATGGAAGCCCGCAGCCAAAAGCTGCGGGCTTTTTCATTTTTTGCCTGGGAATCGCCCACCATGAGCAAAGCCTTCACCCGCGAAACCGATTCGGACGATGAAGACGATCTGCCGGCCGCGGCGCCTGTGCCCGGTGGCAAGAACTACATCACCCGCGCCGGCTACGACCGGCTGCGCGCCGAACTGTTCTCGCTGATCGACGACGAACGTCCCAAGATCGTGGACATCGTTCACTGGGCGGCCAGCAATGGCGACCGCTCGGAGAACGGCGACTACCTCTACGGCAAGAAGCGCCTGCGCGAGATCGACCGGCGCATCCGCTTTCTGACCCGCCGGCTCGAGATCGCCGAAGTCGTCGACCCTTCGCTGCACTTTGGCGGCGATCAGGTGTTCTTCGGTGCCACCGTGACCTACGTCGACGACAGCGGGCAGGAGACCACCGTGACGATTCGGGGCGTGGATGAAGCCGACAGCGCCCAGGCCCAAGTCAGCTGGATCTCTCCCGTGGCGCGGTCCCTGCTCAAGGCGCGGGTGGGCGATGTGGTGAAGCTGGTGGTGCCTGGCGGCGTGCAGGAGCTCGAAGTGCTGAGCGTGCGGTATCCGGCGCCAGGCGAGGGCGCCTGAAGTCAGGGCTTGTAGCGCTGTGCCTTGATGACCGAGGGGGTGCGTTTGAGGCTGCGCAACACGTCGGCCAGGTGCTGGCGGTCGCGCACCGCCACCGAGAAACGGATGTCCGTCGCGGTCTGGGCGGGTTCATCGCCCATGTCCACATGGGTGATGTCGGCTTCGGCCGCTGCGATGCTGGACGCCACGCGCGCGAGCACCCCCTTGCCATTCGTGACGGTCACGATCACCGTGGTGTCGAACGAGCGCACGGGTTCGTCGGCCCACTCGACTTCCAGGAAGCGTTCTCCATCGCGCAAGAGCAGGCGTTTGCCGGTGGGACAGTCGTCCGCGTGCACCACTAGGCCTTCGCCACGACCCAGGTAACCGACGATGCGGTCGCCCGGGATCGGCTTGCAGCAGGGGGCGTACTGCACCGACAGGCCTTCGCTGCCGTCGAGCGTGACCACACCTTGCGAGACCGATTCGTCCCGGCCGCTGGCGTAGCGCTCGGTGCTGATGAGCAGGGCGTCGGGCTTGAGGCCGGTTTCGGCCAGCAGCACGGCCAGCTTCTTGCCCACCATGCTGGCGATGCGCTTGCCCATGCCGATGTCCGACAGCAGTTCCGCACGCGATTTGTTGCCGGTGAAGCGCAGCAGTTTTTCCCAGGTCGCGTGGTGTGGACCCACTTCGGATGGCAGGCTCGCGATGCCTTCGGAGCGCAAGGCCTGGCCGAGCATGCGTTCGCCCAGCTCGTGTGACTTCTCCTGTGCCACCGTCTTGAGGTGGTGCCGGATTTTCGAGCGCGCCCGGCCGGTCTTGACGAAGGACAGCCAGGTCGGGTTGGGCTCGGCCTTCTCGGCCGTGACGATCTCGACGACGTCGCCATTCGCCAACTCGGTGCGCAGCGGTCGCTGCTCGCCGTTGATGCGCGCCGACACCGTGTGGTTGCCCACGTCGCTGTGGATGGCGTAGGCGAAGTCCATCACGGTGGCGCCGCGCGGCAACGCCATGATCTTGCTCTTGGGCGTGAACACATAGACCGCATCGGGGAAGAGGTCGATCTTGATGTGGTCCCAGAACTCCGCCGCGTCGCGCGTTTCCTGCTGGATGTCCAGCAAGGACTGCAGCCATTGCGTGCCCAGCCGTTGCGAAGTGTCGCTGTTGGGTTCGCTGGCCTTGTAGAGCCAATGCGCGGCCACCCCCGATTCGGCCACCACGTCCATGGCGTGGGTGCGCAGCTGGAACTCGATGTTGGTGCCGAAGGGGCCGATCAGCGTGGTATGCAGCGACTGGTAGCCGTTGACCTTGGGAATGGCCACGTAGTCGCGGAACTTGCCGGGCAGCGGCTTGTAGAGCTGGTGCAGCACGCCCAGCCCGGTGTAACAGTCGGTCAGCTCGGGGACGATGATGCGAAAGCCATAGATGTCGGTCACCTGCGAGAACGACAGGTGCTTGCTGTCCATCTTGCGGTAGACCGAATACAGCGTCTTCTCCCGACCCATGATGCGCACGCTCATGCCGTGCCGCACGAAATCTGCCTCCACCTCGCGCTGGACGCGGGCGATCAGGTCGCGGCGGCGGTTGCGCGATTTGTTGAGGGCCTTGGAAAGCACCTCGTAGCGCCAGGGGTGCAGGAAACGGAACGCCAGGTCCTGCAGTTCGCGGTAGGTGAAGTTCAGGCCCAGCCGGTGAGCGATGGGCGCGTAGATTTCCAGGGTTTCGCTGCTGATGCGCTGCCACTTCGAGCGCGGCATGTCGCCCATGGTGCGCATGTTGTGGGTGCGGTCGGCCAGCTTGATGAGGATGACCCGCACGTCCTTGGCCATGGCCAGCAGCATCTTGCGGAACGACTCCGCCTGGTTCTGCTCGCGCGTGTCGAATTCCAGCTTCTCCAGCTTGGTGAGACCGTCCACCAGTTCGGCCACGGGCGCACCGAAGCGCTCCACCAGTTCTTCCTTGGTCACGCCACAGTCTTCAATGGCGTCGTGCATCAGCGCCGCCATCAGCGCCTGGGCGTCCAGTTTCCATTCGGCGCACTGGGCAGCCACTGCGATCGGGTGGGTGATGTACGGGTCACCGTTCTTGCGCAACTGGCCCAGGTGGGCCTCGTCGGCGAACCGGTAGGCCTGGCGGATGCTTTCAATGTCGGTCGGACCGAGGTAATCCAACTTGCCCAGCAGCGCGGCAAAGCTGGCCGCAGCGGCGCTCGCGGCCGGATGCGCCTGCTCGGCTGGGGACTGAAGGGTGCCGTTGTCGGCCTCGGTGATCATCTGCATACTTTAGCGCGAGACGATGGATCCCGCTGAGTCCATGCACAGAGTCTGTGCAAGGAGCATGAATACGCCCGGCGCAGAGGCGAAAAAAAACACCGCAGCGCGGTGTTTTCTTTCGAAGACCTGAAAGGCCTCAGAGCGGCACTTTCTTGAGCATTTCCAGGCCGACCTTGCCGTCGGCGATTTCACGCAGGGCGGTCACGCCGGGCTTGTTCTTGCTCTCGATCTTGGGCGCATGGCCCTGGCTCAGCATGCGAGCGCGGTAGGTCGCGGCCAGCACGAGCTGAAAGCGGTTGGGGATCTTTTCCAGACAGTCTTCGACGGTGATGCGTGCCATGTGCGGGCTCCGGGAAATGGGCGGTGAATCAGAGGATGTTGAGCGCTTGGAAGGTATCGCCGCGGGCGATACGCTGAGCGGAAAACTTGAGCCGCTGGGCATGGACGATGGCCTTGAGGTCAAACAAAGCCCGCTCGAACAACTCGTTGATTATAACGAAGTCGAATTCCTTGGCATGGGCCATCTCCGTGGCGGCGTTCTGCAGGCGCAATTCGATCACCTCGGCGGTGTCTTCCGCCCGGCGCTCCAGCCGCGAACGCAATTCCTCCCAGCTCGGCGGCAGGATGAAGATCAGCACGGCGTTGGGGAAGATGCGCTTGACCTGGATGGCGCCCTGGAAATCGATCTCCAGCACCACGTCGGCGCCCTGGTTGATGCGCTGCTCGATGGCCATTTTCGAGGTGCCGTAGCGGTTGCCATGCACCATGGCCCACTCCAGGAAGGCCCCCTGGATGACCATCTGGTCGAAGGTCTCCTTGCTCACAAAGTAGTACTCGCGGCCATGCAGTTCCTGGCCCCTGGGCGGGCGGGTGGTGTGCGAGACCGAGGGCACGACGCGCGAATCGAGCTCCATCAAGGCCTTGACCAGGCTGGACTTGCCGGCCCCGCTGGGGGCTGCGACGACAAATAGGTTTCCGGGGTATTCCATTACGAGGCAAGAAGTTGGGTTTCGCCGCCGGGCCGCCCCAAGGCGAAACGCGCCCCCTCGGGGGGCAGCGACCCGCGCAGCGGTGGAGCGTGGGGGCCGTATGTCATTCGATGTTCTGGACCTGCTCGCGCATCTGTTCGATGAGCACCTTCATGTCCACCGAGATGCGGGTCAGTTCGAGGTTGGACGACTTCGATCCCAGCGTGTTGGCCTCGCGGTGCAGCTCCTGAATGAGGAAGTCCAGCCGTTTGCCGATTTCGGCGCCCTTTTTCAACAGGCGCTCGATTTCGGTCAAGTGGGAATCGAGCCGGGTGAGCTCCTCGGCCACGTCGATTCGGATGGCGAAGGCAGTGGCTTCGGTCAGGGCGCGGTCCTGTGCCATCTCGGAAGTGATGGTGCTGCCCGGTGCCGTGGCCGAGGCGCCGGCGCCCAGAGCCTCGTTCCAGCGGTCGATGAAACGCTGGCGTTGCTGCGCGACGAGCTGGGGAATCAGCGGCTGTGCGTCCTTGGCGAGCCGGCGCAGCTGGCTCAGGCGGTCGAGCAGCATGGCGGCCAGGCGCTTGCCTTCGCGCTCCCGGGCATCCACGAGCCCGTCCAGCGCAGTTTGAGCCAGGGTTACGAAGGTCTCGTTCAAGTCGCCCGGGTTGCTCTGTTGCCGCGAGGTGAGCTGCAGCACCTCGGCCACCGACAGGGGCGAGGCCGTGGGCAGCCAGGCGCGCACGTTGTCCTGCAGACCCACGAGTTTCTGCAGGTCGAGCGCGCTGGGCGTGCGCGGCACGGTGTCGGACCGGCCTTCGATCCAGGCCCGCACCTCCACCTTGCCGCGTTTGAGGCGCGCGCCCAGCAGTTCGCGCAGCGCGGGTTCGGTGGCGCGCAGGTCGTCCGGCAGCTTGAAAGTGAGGTCGAGAAAGCGGCTGTTGACGGAGCGGATTTCGACGCCCACACCGGCCTGGGACTCGCGGCTGGACTCGGCGCTGGCCGGGGCCGCGGACCCGCCCGAGTGGGCCGAGGCGTAGCCGGTCATGCTGTAAACTGCCATTGAACTTTGCCCATCAGGGTGAGTGGTCCAAAACGAGGCGTTCCGGAAACCATCCGAATTATGTCAAAGGTCAAACCCGCACCGCTGCCGCCGGACACCGTGATCGGTGGTTACCGCATTGTCCGCAAGCTGGCGGCCGGCGGTTTTGGCGTGGTGTACCTGGCCGTGGACACGGAGGGCCAGCAGGTCGCCGTCAAGGAATACCTGCCCTCGTCGCTGGCCTCGCGCGGCCCTGGCGAGCTGCTGCCCCAGGTGCAGCCGGAGAAGCTGTCGCTGTACCGGCTGGGCCTCAAGAGCTTCTTCGAAGAAGGCCGGGCCCTGGCCCAGATCTCCCACCAGTCGGTGGTGAGCGTGCTCAATTTCTTTCGCGAGAACGAGACCGTCTACATGGTCATGAATTTCCTGGAGGGCGCGTCCCTGCAGGAGTTCATCATCACGGCGCGTGAGCTCAAGAAGCAGAAGGTGTTCCGCGAATCGACCATCCGCTCGCTGTACGACGAGGTGTTGCGCGGCCTGCGCATCGTGCACCAGCACAAGATGCTGCACCTGGACATCAAGCCGGCCAACATCTTCGTGACCGACGACAACCGCTCTGTGCTGATCGACTTCGGCGCTGCCCGCGAGGTGCTGAGCAAGGAAGGCAACTTCATCCGCCCGATGTACACGCCTGGCTTCGCCGCGCCCGAGATGTACCGGCGCGACTCCTCCATGGGCCCGTGGACCGACATCTACGCGATCGGCGCCTGCATCTACGCCAGCATGCAGGGCTACCCGCCCAACGACGCGCCCCAGCGGCTGGAGAAAGACCGCCTCTCGCTGGCGCTTTCGCGCCTGCGCGGCGTGTACTCCGACAACCTCATCGAGGTGGTCGAGTGGTGCATGTCGCTGGATCCGCTGTCGCGCCCGCAATCGGTGTTCGCGCTGCAAAAGGAGCTGAGCCGCGAAACCGAGCGCAGCTACACCAAGCTCACCGTGGCCGAGAAGATGCGGCTGCAGTTCGACAACATCGTGTCGGACAACAAGAAGTCTCTGCGCAAGTCCACCAACGCCGCGACCAAGTTTCGATGAAGTTTTCGGTCTACCAGATCAGCCGCCAAGGGGGCCGGGAGCGCAACGAGGACCGAATGGGCTATGCCTACACCCGGGAGTCGGGCCTGTTCGTGCTGGCCGACGGCATGGGCGGCCACCCCGAAGGCGCGATGGCGGCGCAACTCGCGCTGCAGACTTTCTCGGCGTATTTCCAGAAGGCCGCCAACCCCACGGTGCGGGAAGTGCCGGAGTTCCTCTCCAGCGCCCTGATGGCGGCGCACCACCAGATCATCCGTTACGCCGCTGAAAAAGGCATGCTTGACACCCCGCGCACCACGCTGGTGGCGGCCGTGATGGAGCGCAACCA
The DNA here is from genome assembly GCF_057809615.1 of Hydrogenophaga sp. FG152. NCBI lineage: Bacteria > Pseudomonadati > Pseudomonadota > Betaproteobacteria > Burkholderiales > Comamonadaceae > Hydrogenophaga > Hydrogenophaga sp. FG152. The sequence continues at coordinate 145,085 of NZ_JBMDKH010000014.1, forward strand.
CGTGCACTGGGTGCACTGCGGCGATTCGCGCCTGTACGTCGTGCGCCACGGCGAGATGCTCACGCGCACGCGCGATCACTCCTACATGGAGCAGCAGCAGCACCTGGGCCGCGCCACCGACCACATCAACCGCAACATCCTCTTCACCTGCCTGGGTTCACCTGCCAAGCCGGTGTTCGACCTCTCCGGCCCGGTCCACCTGATGCAGGGCGACCGCGTGCTGCTGTGCTCGGACGGCCTGTGGGGCACGGTCAGCGACGAGGAAATCACGTCCGAGCTGTCCAAGCGGCCGCTGGAGCAGGCCGTGCCCGAGCTGGTGGAGATGGCGCTCAAGCGCGGCGGCCCGCGCTGCGACAATGTGACCGTGCTGGCAATGGAGTGGGAGACGGCGGACGAATTCCAGTCCACCCGCGTCTCCACCGAAGACATCGACGACGGCGTGTTTGCGTCCACCATCCAGTCGGGCATTCCCGACCCTTCCATCGAAGACATGGACGACGCGGCGATCGAACGCTCGATCGCCGAGATCAATGCCGCGATCCGCCGCACGGCCGAACGCAATTCCTGAACTCCCGAGGTTTCCCATGAGCGATATGACCCGACCCGGCCAACGGGCCGCCGATGCGTTGCGCCCGGTGCGCATCACCCGCCACTACACCATCCACGCAGAGGGCTCGGTGCTGATCGAGTTCGGCAACACCAAGGTGCTGTGCACCGCCTCGGTGGAAGAAAAAGTGCCGTCGCACAAGCGCGGCAGCGGTGAAGGCTGGTTGACGGCCGAGTACGGCATGTTGCCGCGCGCCACCCACACCCGCAGCGACCGCGAAGCCGCCAAGGGCAAGCAGAGCGGGCGCACCCAGGAGATCCAGCGCCTGATCGGCCGTTCGCTGCGCGCCGTGTTCGACCTGAAGGCCCTGGGCGAGCGCACCATCTCGCTGGACTGCGACGTGATCCAGGCCGACGGCGGCACGCGCACCGCGAGCATCACCGGCGCCTACGTGGCCGCGCACGACGCCGTGGCCAAGCTGATGGCGCAAGGCAAGCTGCCCGTATCGCCGATCCGCGACCAGGTGGCCGCGATCTCGGTCGGCATCCTGCGCGGCAAACCGTTGCTCGACCTGGAGTACGTGGAAGACGCGGCCTGCGACACCGACATGAACGTCGTCATGACCGGCGCCGGGCACTTCGTGGAAGTGCAGGGCACGGCCGAGGGCGCGGCCTTCACGCGCGACGAGATGAACACGCTGCTGGCCCTGGCCGAAAAAGGCATCGCCGACCTGGTGGCGGCGCAGCGCGAGGCGCTGGGGCTGGCATGAAGCTGGTGCTGGCGTCCAACAACAACGGCAAGCTCGCCGAGTTGCAGGCGCTGTTCGCGCCGCTGGGCGTGGAACTGGTGCGCCAGGCCGACCTCAACATCCCGGAAGCGCCCGAGCCGCACCGCACCTTCATCGAGAACGCGCTGGCGAAGGCGCGCCATGCCGCGCGCGAGAGCGGCCTGCCCGCACTGGCCGACGACGCCGGCCTGTGTGTGGAGGCCTTCGGCGGTCTGCCTGGCGTGGACACGGCGTACTACGCCACGCAATTCGGCTACGCCAAGGGCGACGGCAACAATGTGCGCGCGCTGCTCGAGCAGATGGCGAACGTGACCGACCGCCGCGCGGCCCTCGTCAGCACGCTGGTGGGGGGGGGCGGCGCCGACGATCCCGAGCCGCTCGTGGCCACCGGCCGCGCGCCCGGGCTGATCACGCAGCAACCGATTGGCGACAAGGGTTTCGGTTTCGATCCTGTGATGTACCTGCCCGAATTCGGCCAGACCTTCGCGCAGCTGCCCACCGAGGTGAAGAACGCGAACAGCCACAGGGGCCGTGCGGCACGGCAGATGCTCGAACTGATGCGTGAGCGCTGGTTCTCGCCGGCGTCCCGCGAAACGCCATGAGCGAGCCCACCGGTGTGCCGATGTCCTGGCCCGGCGGCCAGCCGGCCGCCGCGGGCCAGGCCGACCCCGCCTGGAACGACGTGCGCCACTGGATGCGCCCAGGCACGCTGCAGTTGCAGAGCCTGCCCCCGCTGTCGCTCTACATCCACCTGCCCTGGTGCCTGAAGAAGTGCCCTTATTGCGATTTCAACTCGCACGAATGGACCGCCACCGCCGCGCCCGGTGAAGCCCTGCCCGAAGCTGCGTACCTCGAGGCCCTGCGCGCCGATCTCGCGGCCTCGCTGCCGCTGATCTGGGGCCGCACGGTGCACAGCGTGTTCATCGGCGGCGGCACCCCCAGCCTGTTCTCGCCCGCCGCCATCGACCGCCTGTTGGGCGACGTGCGAGCGATGCTGCGGCTGGAGGCCGACGCGGAGATCACGCTGGAGGCCAACCCCGGCACCTTCGAGAAAGACCGCTTCCGCGCCTTCCGCGACGCGGGCGTGACGCGCCTGTCGATCGGCGTGCAGAGTTTCAACGACGCCCACCTCAAGGCGCTGGGCCGGGTGCACGACCGCGATCAGGCCCTGGCCGCGGTGGAAGAGGCCGCGCAGGCCTTCGACACCTTCAACCTCGACCTCATGTACGCGCTGCCAGGGCAGACGCTGGCCGATTGCGAGGCCGACGTGCGCACCGCGCTGTCGTTCGCGCCGCCGCACATCTCGATCTACCACCTCACGCTCGAACCCAACACCTACTTCGCCAAGTACCCGCCCGCGCTGCCGCCGGAGGACGAGGCCTGGGACATGCTGGACCGCATCACCGAGCTCACCGACGAAGCGGGCATGCAGCGCTACGAGGTCTCGGCCTATGCGCGCGAGGGGCACCAGTGCTGGCACAACCTCAACTACTGGCAGTTCGGCGACTACCTGGGCATCGGCGCCGGCGCGCACAGCAAGCTCAGCTTTGCGCACCGTGTGGCACGGCCGGTGCGTGTGCGCGAGCCGCGCCTGTACATGGAGCGCGCGCTGGCGGGCAACGCCGTGGTGAGCGCCGACGAAGTCTCGCGCAAGGCCTTGCCCTTCGAGTTCATGCTCAACGCCTTGCGGCTCAAGAACGGGTTCACGCTGCTGCAGTTCATGGAGCGCACGGGCCTGCCGCTCTCCAGCATCGCGCCGGCCCTGGCGCAGGCAGAGCAGAAGGGGCTGATCGCGCGCGATGCCACCCGGGTGTGGCCGACCGAACGCGGCTTCGATTTCCTGAGCGACCTGCAGGAACTGTTCCTGGCGGACTGAACCGCCGGGCGCGGCGCTCAGGCGCTGGCCGCGGTGGTCTGCAGGCTGAAGCCCACGCGCGTGGTGCCGCCGCTGGATTCGGCCGCCGGAAAACCGTCGTGCATGCGCGCGATGGCCGCCACGATGGACAGGCCCAGACCATGGTGCGGTTTTTCCATCTCGCAGCGCGCGGCGTCGGCGCGGAAGAAGCGGTCGAAGAGGCGCGGCAGGTGCGAGGCTTCGATCGACGGCCCGGTGTTTTCCACCCACAGGCGCGCGCCACTTTCAGACTCGGGCGCGATGCGCACGCACAGCGCGGAGCCCTGGTCGGCGTAGCGGATCGCATTGCCCAGCAGGTTGGAGATCGCGCGCTTGATCAAAGGCGCATCCACCGACAGGTGGGCATCGCCCTCGATGGTCACGCGCAGCCCACGCTCGTCCATGGGGGCTTCGTGGAACTCCACCACCTGCTGCACCAGCTCGGCCAGGCTCACCGGCGCGCTGCGCCGTGCCTTCACGCCCCGATCGGCCTGGGCGAGGAACAGCATGTCGTTGACGATGGCCGCCATGCGCTGAAGTTCTTCCAGGTTGGAGTGCAGCGTTTCCTCCAGCTCGGCCACGCTGCGCTCGCGGCTGAGGGCCACCTCGGTCTGGCCTATCAGGTTGGCCAGGGGGGTGCGCAACTCGTGCGCTACGTCGGCGTTGAAGCCCTCGAGCTGCACATAGGTGCGCTCCACGCGGTGCATCAGCCCGTTGAACTGGTCGATCACCGGTTGCAGTTCTTCGGCCGGTTCGGCCAGCGAGATGCGCTGGCCCAGGCGCCGCGCGTCGATGGCCTTGGTCTGGGCGGCCAGGTCGAGCAGGGGGCGCAGGCTGCAGCGCACGCGCCAGAAGGTGCCCCAGCCGACCAGGGCGCCCCCGGCCAGCACGGCACCGACCAGCAACAGGGCCATGCGGCGGGCGGTCTTCGCGTCCTGCGAACAATCCAGCACCACCTTGCCCTGCAGCAGGCCGCCGGTCGCCGTCGGCACCACGAAATCCATGCCTCTGGCGGTGGGCTGGTTCACGTCGAAGGTGGGCGCCACGTCGCGGTAGAACTCGCTGCCGTCGGCGCGGTTCATCTGCACGAAGGTGCCGGGCCGGCGCTCGGCCAGCCAGGCCATTTTGGCCTTGACCTCGGCCTCGCCCCCTTTGGCATAGGCCTCGCGCGACACGTCCACCAGCACCGCGCTGGTGTTGCGCAGTTCTTCCTCGTGCTTGGCGATGAAGAGCATGGAGGTGGCGCCATAGATGAAGGCCAGCAGCACGCCCAGGCCGATCACCGTCTGCACGGCCAGCAGCAGCGAGAGGCGCCGGCCGATGGAATAGGTGCAGGGCGCCTCGGCGGGCTTGTCGCCACCCAGGGCCGGGGCTGCGTCCAGCGCGGTCGTCGAGGTGTTCATGTGCGTTCCTCCAGCACGTAGCCCATGCCGCGCACGTTGTGCAGCAGCTTGGGTTTGAAGGGGTCGTCCATCTTGGAGCGCAGGCGGCGCACCGCCACTTCCACCACGTTGGTGTCGGAGTCGAAATTCATGTCCCACACCTGCTCGGCGATGGTGGTGCGCGAGAGGATCTGCCCCTTGCGGCGCGCCAGCAGCGCCAGCAGCGAGAACTCCTTGGCCGTGAGGTCCAGCCGCTGGCCGGCGCGCCAGGCCTTGCGGCTGATCAGGTCCATCTCCAGGTCGCACACCGCCATTCGGGTGTTGGCGGCCTCGGCAACGGCGGCGGGGCCCCGGCGCAGCAGCGCCGCCACGCGGGCCAGCAGTTCGGAAAAGGCGAAGGGCTTGACGAGGTAGTCGTCCGCGCCGGCCTGCAGGCCTTGCACCCGGTCTTCCACGCGGTCGCGCGCGGTGAGCATCAACACCGGGGTGTTGCGTTTCTCGCGCAGCGCCGCGAGCACGCCGAAACCATCGATGCCGGGCAGCATGATGTCCAGCACCAGCAACTGGTAGTCGCCTTCGAGCGCGAGGTAGCGGCCCTCGATGCCGTCTCGGGCGACGTCCACGGTGTAACCGGCCTCGGAGAGACCCCGCTTGACGTAGTCCGCCAGCTTGGATTCGTCTTCAATGACCAGCACGCGCATGGGAGTGGGGCTCAGTGACCGGGTGGAGGGGCAACAAGGCGGCAAAAGGCCTTGCACGACACCGAATTGTCACGGAATTGCCCGTTTTGCTGCATTACGAATTCGTCATTCTCGCGTTCTGAAAATGACAGACCCGGTTTTTACAGTCTCTCCTGTGCCGAAACCAAGGCGGCACAAACCTCCATCCAAACCTCCATCCATCCATCCAACCTACCGTTCAAGGAAGCATCATGAAACTCTCGACCCGTGTCCTCATCCCCCTCATGCTGACGGCTGTTGCCGGCGCCGCCATGGCCCAGAGCGCGCCGCTGACCCGCGCTGAAGTGCAAGCCCAAGCCATCGCCGCCCGCGATGCCGGCCAACTGCCCGACACCGACATCGTCAAATTCGAAGTCGCCACGGGCTCCAGCCTGAGCCGCAATGAAGTTCGTGCCCAAGCCATCGCCGCCCGCGATGCCGGCCGCCTGGCCGACACCGACATCGTGAAGTTCGAGGTGCCCGCCGGTTTCGAGAAGACCCGCGCCCAAGTGGTGGCCGAGCTGAAAGAAGCCCAGCGCCTGGGCCTGGTGAATGAGAATGACGCCGCGTACCCCGTGATCGCCACCGCGCAACAGGCCGAGCAAGTGCGCCAGGCCGGTCTGCGCGCCGTCGCCGGCACCACCGTCAGCCTGGGCCAGTGAAGGCAGCCCGAGTGGCGAGGTGATCCGGCTGCCCCCAACTGACCTGCCGGAGCACCTTGCCAGGGTTGTCTTTCACCATGCAACAGGAGTGATGCCGATGCGAACCGCGTTGTCCGCACCAGAAACAGCAACGGGCCCCATGGGCCCGTTGCTGTTTCTGAGTTTGGCAATGCACCTGGGTGCGGCTGATGGTGGCCAGCGATGTGGCCTTCCCCGCCCGCTGCCCGCCGGGCAACTTGCGCGGGACAGGCCGGTCACGGTATTCCATGTCGCGAGCGTGGGGGTCTGATGGGCTGGGTGAACGTCAAACTGCCAGCCGTTCCATCAATGCAGATTTGTCGGCGTAGGAGTTTTTCCCCTCGAGCACGACGGTTCCGCGCTCCAACACGTAGAAGCGCTGAACGAGGGCGACCGCGCGGTGGACGTTTTGCTCGACCAGCACGATGGGCGTTCCCTCCCTGGCCAGATCGCCAATGAGGGTGAACAGCTCATCGACAATCATGGGCGCCAGTCCTTCGGTGGGTTCGTCGATGAGCAGCAGCTTGGGTTCTCCGACCAGCACCCGCGCGATGGCCAGCATTTGCTGTTCGCCACCCGACAGGGTGGTGCCCATCTGACGTCTGCGCTCAGCCAGCCGGGGAAAGCGCTGGTAGATGTCCTCCATGCGGCGGCGAGACTCTGGCCGACCGCGTGAGGGACATTGCATCTGACCAAGGCGCAGGTTCTCCTCTACGGTGAGACCGGGAAAGATGCGTCGATCTTCGGGTACAAGTCCAATGCCTCGGCGGCAGATCTGGTCGGCACTGACCCCATTGAGGGGTTTGTTTTCAAACAGCACCTGACCTTCCGAGGGCGACACCCATCCGGCGATGGTCTTGATGACCGTGGTCTTGCCCACGCCATTTCGACCGAACAGCCCCACCACCTCTCCCCTGCCCACCTTCAAGTCGATGCCCTGCAATACGTGGCTCAAACCGTAGTGGGTGTGGACGCCTTTGAGCTCCAGCATCAGTGTTTCTCCCCGAAGTAGGCGGTTTGCACCGCCGGGTTGGCGCGCACTTCGGCCGGCGTGCCCTCGGCGAGTTTCTGTCCCTGGTGCATGACCACCACGTGGTCCGACAACTGCATCACCAGATCGACGTCGTGCTCCACCAGAAGGATGGACAGACCATGGTCGCGCGACAAGCCGCGGATCAAGGCTTCCGTTTCGCGCGTGTCGCTGTGGCTCATGCCTTGCGTCGGCTCATCAAGCAGAAGCATTCGAGGTCGGGACGCCAGCGACACCGCTATCTCCAGCCGCCGTTGCTCGCCATGAGAGAGGTAGCCGGCGAGCTCCTCCGCCTTTGCCCGCAGATCGAACTGCCCGAGCAGTTCGTCCACGCGCTGCGATGCCGTGGTGCTGCAGGCGAGTGGTCTGAAGAGACCGCGACCGCCTTCCAGGAACTGTGCGGCCAGACGCAAGTTCTCTCGAACCGAGAGTTCGAAGAAAAGATGGGTGATCTGAAAAGAGCGAGACAGGCCGCTGCCCAGCAACTGGTGCGGCGGCTGGCCCGTGACGTCCCGACCGTCGAAACGGACCGAGCCGGCCGTGGGTCGAATGGCGCCACTGATCAGGTTGAACAGGCTGCTCTTTCCTGCCCCGTTGGGACCGATGACGGCAGTGATGCGGCCCGTTTGAGCCTCGAAGCTCACGTTTTGGACCGCCTTGAGCGCACCGAACTGAATGCTGAGTCCTTGAACGGAAAGAATGGCGCTCATTTTCGACCCTCCTGGCGCGAACTGCGGGCATCGAGCCATCGCTGCAACGCGGGCGTCGCGTAGCCAATCAGTCCGCGCGGCATGACGATGACCACCAACACAAAAAGCACGCCGATGACGATGTGGTGGTGCGTGGTGAACGAGCCAACAACCGAACGCAGCCCGGTGAGAATGGCCGAGCCATACAACGGACCGATCAGCGTCCCCGTTCCGCCCACGATGACGTTGATGACTGCGTTGCCAGACACCTGAAAGAACATCAGCTCGGGGGAGACGAAGCCGCGCAGCATGGGATAGAGCGCACCACTGCCACCGGCAATGCAGGCTGCCGCCACGAACGCCCCCAGCTTGTAGCGCCACGGGTCCACCCCCAGGAAGGGGACGCGACTCTCGTTCGTTCGAATGGCGTCCAACCGCCGCCCCGCCGGTGTGTCCATCAGGTAGCGCAGGCCGAGGTAAACGGCACCGATGAAGGCCAACACCACCAGGAAGAACCCCGCAGGGGCAGACGAGTCGAAGCCAGCCGCGATGGTGGCGGACGGCACGCCGATGAGGCCGTCGGAGGCCCCCAGTTCTCGGGTGTTGTAGACGACCTTCGAGATCACTTGCGCCAGGCCGAAGCTGATGAGCGCGAAGTACACACCTTTTGCACGGATGGCAATCAGGCCACCGATGAGGCCTGCCATTGCGCTGAACGCCAGGGCCCCGCCCAATGCAAGCCAGAACGACCCACCCCCGTTCATCAGAACGAGGGAAGACACGTACGCGCCAAGACCAAAGAACAGTGCCTGGCCCAAAGGCAGCAGCCCGACCCGGCCCAGCAGAAGATCGACCGAAAGCGCAAGCCCACCGAAAATCAGGGCCTCGGTGGCCAGGCGCAGGTAGAACACATCGCCCAGCGCCAAGGCTGCTGCTGCGAACAGCAGGGCGCCTGCGAAGAACAGGCCGGTGAGCCAGGTGGCTGCAGACCGGCGCCGCTTGACGCTCCTCGTCAAGCCAAGCGCTTCAGCGCCCGGCGGCAGCGTGGAAGAGGATGAAGGTGTGCTCATGTCATGCGCTCCCCAGTTTCCCGAACAATCCTTGCGGACGCCACATCAGCACCAACACCATGATCCCGAACAGCAGCGGATCGCTCCAGACCGGCGATATATAGAGGCTGGAGATCGACTGCACCTGCGTGAGCAACAAACCCGCCAGCAGTGCGCCTTTGATGGAGCCCATGCCACCGATGATGACCACGCTGAATGCGATGAGCACGAAGTCGCGTCCCATGGTGGGGAACACCGAATAGATGGGCGCCAGCAACACGCCTGCGATACCGGCGAGTGCCACCCCGAAGGCGAAGGTGGCCGCATACACGCGATGCACCGGAACGCCGAGCGAGGCGCTCATATGGCGGTCAAATGCAGCAGCTCGGACAATGGCGCCCAACGAAGTGCGGAACACCAGCAGCCAGACCGCGGCGATCAGTGCGCCACCGAACAGCATCACGAAAAGACGGTAGTTCGGGAAGAACAGACCGACCATTTCAGTGGCACCGCTGATGGGTGCCTCCAGGCGCAGCGGGTTGGCACCGAAGACGATCTTGAGAGCGTCTTCCAGCACCACGGCCACGCCAAAGGTGAGGAGCAAAGTCAGCGTGTGTCTGTCCTTGCTGTGGAAGACCCGCTGTATGAGGCCGCGCTCTGTGGCGTAGCCCATCACCGCCATCAACAGCGGTGTCAGGACCAGCGCCCACCAGAACGAGACGCCCAGGCCGAGAAGTGCGACGGCGAGGTAGGCGCCGATGGCGTAGAACTCGCCGTGCGCCATGTTGATGACGTCCAGAAGACCGAAGATGATGGTCAGGCCCAGGGCCATCAACACCACGGCCACGCCGATGGACAGGCCGTTGATCATCTGGGGAGCCAGCACGAACTGCAGCCAGTCCAAAGCGTTGCTCATGGTGTGTTTCTTCCCGACGTGTTCAGAAACGGGTGCAGACGTCAGCGCCGATGGCAGCGTCGGCCTTGACCTGACCGACCAGCTCGAACTTGCCGCCGTTCACGCGCATGGCGTACATGTCCTGCATGGCCTGGTGGTCGCCCGCCCTCATGGTCTTGGTGCCTTGAGGGGTGGCCCACTGAAGACCGCGCATGGCATTGCGAACCTTGTCCGTTTCGGTGCTGCCCGCCTTCTCGACGGCGGCCTTGTAGAAGAAGAGCACGCCGTAGCTGTCTGCGCCATAGAGGTCGGGTGCCGACTTGTTGGCCGCCTCGAAGTCGGCCACGAATTTTCGGTTCTCGGGGCTGTCGATGCTCGTGGCGTAGCCCACGCCGGTCACGAAACCGTCAGCGGTCTTGCCGATAGCTGGCAGGTTCTGCGAGGTGACGGTGCCCGAGGCGCCCACGACTTGCACGTTGCGGTTGATGCCGAATTCGGCCATCTGTGAGAACAGGCGCACGGTGTCGTTGCCGGCGACAGAGGTGTAGATCACCGCGGGACGCGACGAACGCATCTGGCCGAAGAAAGGCGAGTAATCCTTGTTGTCCAGGGGCGCAAACACTTCACCCACGGATTTCGCGCCCTTGGCTTCGGCGGCGGCTTTGAAGGCCGCCACGGTGCTGCGGCCCATTTCATAGTCCGGGCCCAGGTAGAAGACGTTGGCGTTCGGGCGCGTGTTAGCCATCCAGTCCGCCAGCGCAGCCGATTGCATGCCAGCGCGTGCGTTCACGCGGAAGACGTTCGGCGAACACTTGTCACCGGTGATCGAATCGGCAAACGAGACGGTCGTCGCGATGAGGCGGTTGTTGCGCTCGGCCAGTTGACCCACAGCCAGCGTGGCGCCGCTGTTGACCGTGCCGGTCAGAAAGTCCACTTTGTTGACCTGGAACAGTTTCTCGGCCTTTTGCACGGCAACGGCCGGGTTGGCTTCCTCATCTTCGTAGATGAGTTCAAGCGGGCGGCCGGCCACGCCGCCGGTGGCGTTGATCTGGCGAGCCGCCAGGTCCAGGCCCCATTTCACTTGCTGGCCGATGCCGGCGTAGGTACCCGACAGCGGCGTGACGACGCCGATGCGGATGGGCTGGTTCTGGGCGATGGCGCTGCAGGCCATGCAGGCCAGGGCCATGGTGGCGGCGGTGTTGCGGATGGTCGTGTTCATGTCTGTCTCCTCGTTGGGTGGTGGTTGCGGGGGAATCAGGTGCCGATGAAGCGGGCGCGGCGCTTGTCGTGAAAGGCCTCGACGCCTTCACGGAAGTCGTCGGAGCTGCGCAGGCGCGAGTAGCAGTGGCCTTCGAGTTCGATGGCGATCGACAGCGGCGAGTCCTCGGTGTCGTTGAGCAGCTTCTTGGCGGTGCGTTGCGCCAGTGGCGAGAAGCCACGCAACTCATCGACCAATGCGTCGGTTGTGGCTTCAAGCTCGGCGTCGGGCACGCATTCGGTGGCGACGCCCCAGTCGTAGGCCTGAGGGCCCGTGATGCGCCGACTGCGCATCACGATGTCTTTGGTGCGCGTGATGCCAACCATCTTCTGCAGGCGCGCGGAGCCGCCCGAACCTGGAATCTGGCCGAGCTTCTGTTCCGGCAGCGCGCAGAGCGTGGTCGGGGTAACCAGGCGGAAGTCGCAGGCGAGCGAGAGCTCGAATCCGACACCGAAGCAGTAGCCGCGGGCCGCGGTGACCACCGGTTTGCTGCAGCGCGCGGGAGCCGCCACATTCCAGGCCAGTTTGCTGACGTGCTCTGGCGACGCCTCCAGAAAACCCTTGATGTTGCCGCCACTGGAGAAGTGTTCTCCCTCGGAGCGAAGAACGATCACCCGCACACTTTCATTGGCGTCCAACGCCTCGAAGGTGATGCGCAATTGCTCTCGCTGCGCCATCGAAATGACGTTGAAAGGAGGGCGGCAGAGGATGATGTCCGCCCGCTCGCGCGCGGGGTCGATCTCGACGCGATAGCCGTCGAGATCGGCGCTCAGGGTGAGCGCGGGGTGGTTGAGGTCATGGAGTTGCATGATTGCCTTTGTGAGAAATCCGGAGAGGGGGTGGAAGGAAGTCCGCTTGAGACCCGTTGCCTAAGCAGGAGGAATCACCGGAAGTGGGGGAGGATCTGAATCGAAGTCACCGGCGACCAGCTTGCGGCGCAGTACCTTGCCCACGGGAGACTTGGGGATCTCGCGCACGAAGACGTATTCGCGCGGACGCTTGAAATTCACGAGGTCCGAGGCACGGCAATGCGCGTCCAGGGTTTCGGCGGCCACGGTTCCGCGTGCTTTCACGAAGGCCACCACGCGTTGCCCCCAGCGCTCGTCCTTCAGGCCTGCCACAGCCACCTCGTCCACAGAGGGGTGCAGGGAGAGAACCGACTCGATGTCCACCGGCGAGATGTTCTCGCCACCGCTGATGATCATGTCGTCGACGCGACCGGTGACGAAGAGGTCGCCCTCGGCGTCGACATAGCCCGTGTCGCCCGTGAAGTACCAGCCGTCGCGCAAGCTGCGTGCATTGGCTTCTTCGCGGTTGTGATAGCCCTCGAAGGCTTCGTCGCTGAGCAGGTCGGCCACGATCTGGCCTTCTTCCATCGGCCCTGCAACCTCGCTGGGATGCTTGGCGTCCAGCTTGATCACGCGCAGGCGGGTGTTCATGCCGGCACGGCCGGCAGAGCCGGGCTTGCCCACGGCGTTCTGATTGATGGCGAACGTGTAGATCTCACTGCTGCCGTAGTGATTGACGAACAGTTCAGGCTGGAATGCCTGTTGCAGTTTCAGAAGCAGCGCGTCGTGCATCGGCGCCCCGGCAAAACCGAGCTTGCGAACCGAGTGCGTGTCGGTGCGCTTGAAATCGGGGTGGGCGAGCAGGTCGTGGTACAGCGTTGGAACCAGGTAAAGGTGGCTCACGCGCTCGGCTTCGATCAAACTCAAGGCGGCCGCGGCGTCAAAGCGCGGCATGCAGACGAAGCGGCCATCCACGAGGGCCATCGTGAGCAGAGACCGCACACCCATGGTGTGGTACAGCGGCATCACGCCCAGCGTGCGTTCGCCGTAGGCATACCGGTTCTGGGCGACGTGGGCGAGCGCGGCAACGCGTTCGGCTCGCTGGCGACGCGGCACCCCTTTGGGGGCGCCTGTGGTTCCGGAGGTGTAGAGCATCAGAGAAAGGTCTTCTGCTCGTGCACTTGGCGTGGGCTCGGCCCATTCGGTGAAAGCCTGGTCGAAGCTGGCGTCAACTCCGTCGACTTTGCCGACGGCCAGGCGCGGCACCGTGCGGGCAAGCACCGACTGAGCCACGGCCTCCTGAGACACCGCCTCGTAAATCAGAAGGCGTGCACCGGAGTCATGCAGCGCGTGGTCAATCTCCTCTGGCTTGGCGCGCCAGTTGATGGGGGTCATCACAAGACCTGCGAACTGGCAGGCCCAATGCAAGGTGGCTGCTTCGTTGCGGTTCTGAAGCACGCTCAGAACGTGGTCCCCCTTGCGCAGCCCCATGGCCATCAGGCCTCGCTGAACGCCCCCGATGACCATGGCCCAATCGCCCCACCTGAGGCGAAGTGGGCCGTCGACCAAGGCGGTGCTGCCTGCGGAGCGGTCCACACTCTGCAGAAAGGTTCTTCCGAGATCAAGCACGGGACACCTCGAGCACTGCGTTGACGATGGGGGTGTAGCCTGTGCAGCGGCAGAGGTGGCCGCTCAACATGTCTCTCACGTCGGACTCGTCCGGCTGGTGACCGGCTGCACGTTGCCGCTGCAGCCAGTCGGCGCTGGACATCAAGATGCCCGCGGTGCAGAAGCCGCATTGCAAGGCGTGATGGCGTTTGAATGCGGCCTTGAGCTGAACGAGGCATTCGTCTGCGTTTTCAGTGTCTTCCACCGTGTCCACACAGCGGCCGTCGACCTGAACGGCGAGCGTGAGACAGGAACGGCTGGCCACACCGTCGATGCGAACGGTGCAGGCGCCACAAACCCCGTGCTCACAGCCCACGTGTGTCCCGGTGGCGCCGAGTTCGTGGCGCAAGAAGTCGCTGAGCAGGGTGCGCGGCTGCGCTCGGCCCTTGCGTTCTCGACCGTTGAGGGTGAGTTGCACTGCGTGCAGCACATCTCGCTCAAGAAGGGGGGTGCTCATGCTGGTCTCCTGGCTTGCTGAATGGCCTGCAGCGCCAATCGACGCAGCAGGTGTCGACGTGTCGACGCGGGGGTGTGAGGGTCGTCGCGGACGTCGAGGGACCAGGCAAGTTCGTTCAACGCCTGGTCCAGAGACTGTCCTTCCAGAGGAGGGAGCACCGCTGCGTGTGGCCGATCACCCAGGCCTCCAACGGCGACCCGAAGTTCTTTGGCATCCACCACGACGGCGACGGCGCACAGGGCGAAGTCCCCGTGGCGGCGCGAGTGCTCGGCGAATCCGAACCCCTGTCCTGCCTGCGGCCGCGGGAAGCTGATCGCCTCGATCAGTTCGTTGTTTTTGCGTGCGGTGCTCAGAAGTCCCGTGAAGAATTCGGCCGCCGCGACGTCGCGCCGCGCACGGGCGCTGCGAAGATGCACCGTGCCCTTCAGCGCCAGCAGGCACAGGGGAAGCTCGGCCGAGGGGTCGGCGTGAGCGACCGATCCGCAGACCGTCCCTCGGTTGCGGATCTGGACATGCGAGATGTGCGGAAACGCCAGCTTCAGAAGCGGAGGCACGTGGGGGTGGGCCTGCAACTGCGCCTGCGTGACCGCCGCTCCCACGCGAACGACTTTGGGCCCATGTTCGATGGCTCCAAGGGAGGTGCTGCGCGAGATGTCGATCAGCAGCGACGGCTGTGCGAGTCGCATGTTGAGGATGGCCATCAGCGATTGGCCTCCCGCGAGGATGCGAGCCCCTTCGCCGAATCGCTCCAGGAGCTCCGCGGCCGCTTCTGCGCTGTCGGCGCGAACGTAGTCGAATGCGGGTGGCTTCATGCCTGGACTCCCAGACGCTGCAGCAGCCGACGCCACCAGGAGCTGGGTGCCGTGTCAGCCCCTGACGCCTGGCGGCCCAGCGACTCGAACAACTGACCCACGATCACCCTGGCAGCGCTCTCCAGCATGCGACTGCCCACCATGGCCACCTTGCCGCCGACTTGTGCGCGGTAGTCGTAGTGGAGCCTGGTGCCGGTGGGGGTGGTTTCAAGGCGCACCAGGCCATCGCCGGCGCCGGTGCCCAGGCTGGAACTGCCGCTGCCTGACAATCGCAGACCGTGAGGGGCCTGGATGTCGGACAGCCTGATCCGCGCTTCGTAGCGGGCTTTGATGAGGCCAATGCCCACGGTGACATCGGCGCGGTATTGGTGCTCACCATCGGTCTTCAGTTCGTGGCAACCCGGGATGATGCGGGCCAATGCAACCGGATCCATGAGGACGGCGAACACGCGCTCCGCAGGGGCGGCAATCTCCACGCTCCCTTGCGCGGAAAGCGACAGCCCATCGCCCGCGGATGCGGCCGCAGAACCCGGCGCGGCAGGATGGGAGGAGGCGGGGTCGGGTGTCTGCAGGTGGTCGAGGACGCGCCCGGGTGTGAGCGGGAGGCGGACGTCTTGCACGTCTCTCAAGGGGCGAAAGGCGTCGCTGAAGGCGTTGGCAATGCACGGCGGTGTGCTCATGTTGTTGCCTTCCCCCAACCCTTTGGCTCCCAGCGGCGTGAACGGACTGGGGGTCTCCAGGTGAATGATGGTGGGGTCTGGCGTCTCGCAAGCCGTCGGCATCAGGTAGTCGGCCAGTGTCCCGCTTTGGAAGCTGCCATCGGCGCCGTAGCGAAACTCCTCCAGCAATGCCGCCCCCAGGCCTTGGGTGAAGGCGCCGCGGATCTGGCCATCGGCCAGTGCCGGGTTGAGGATTCGCCCGGCATCGTGAGCGGTGATGTAGCGGTCCACGCGCACGGCACCGGTGTCCGGGTCAATCTCAAGTCCACAGACGTCAAAGACGAATCCGTAGGCCGCGGACGTGTTGACCCGGTCCTGGGGATCCGGCGCGCGCAGCGTCTCGGGAGACCAGAATGCGGTCTCGCGAAGCCCCAATGGTTCGTCTTCGGGCAGCAGCGCAGGCGCCCAATGCGGGCTGGCGGCGAGACGGGTGAAGGGCTGGGTCTGAGCCGGTTGCCGACGGTTGAGGATGTGGCCGCCTTCGAAGGCGATGTCCGTGCTGGAGCAACCCCAGTTGGCGGCGGCGATGCGGGCCAGCTTGTCGCGCATGCGCTGCGCGGCAAGGTGCACGGTGCCAGCGACCGCGCCCGCGAATCGGCTGCTGTAGTTTCCGGCGGCCACACTCCAGGCGTCCTTGGCGGTGTCGAACTCGACGTTGACCACGACCTGTGACGGGTGGAGCCCCAGGACGTCGGCCACCACCTGGGCGCACACCGTCATGTGGCCTTGGCCAGCGGGCGCCGAGGCGATGGTGACGTTGACACCGCCCAGCAGATCCACAGAGACGGTCGCGCTGGCGATGGCGCCATTCTTGGGCCCGGCTTTGGCCCGCTGGTCGGCCGTGAGAACGGTGCTGATGTAGCCCATGTTGGACACGGACGGCTCGACGACAGCCGCCACGCCGATCCCGTACAGGCGCCCCGCAGCCCGGGCAGATGCCTGTCGCTCGACGAGTCCCTGTGCCCGCGCCTCGTCCATCGCCATCTTCGTCAGGCGAGCGTAGTCGCCTGAGTCGAGCACCGCCCCGGCGGCGGCGGTGTAGGGAAACGCATCGGCGGGAACGTAGTTGCGCAGCCGAAGTTCAACGGGGTCGATGGCGAGTTCCACCGCGATGCGGTCCATCAAGCGCTCCAACGCGAAGAACACCTGAGGTCCACCGAAGCCTCTAACCAGACCCGTGGGCGTCTTGTTGGTCACGACGACGCGGTTTCGAACCGCGAGATGGTCAATCGCGTAGGGCCCGGTGAGTGCGCCGTGCATGCGATAGAAGGTGGCCGGCTCGGGGGCGCGGAGGTACGCGCCCACCTCGTCGGTCTGGTCGTAGCGAAGGGCCAGCACGCGGCCTTGCGGGCTGACGGCGGCCTCGATGTGCGTCAGGCGGGCGGTGGCGGAGGTGGCCGCGCTCAGGTGCTCAAGCCGGTCCTCCACCCACTTCACCGGCGCGCCCGCCTTGCGTGAGGCCAGGCACATCATGACGACGTAGGGAAAAACAGCTTGCTTCACGCCGAAGCTGCCACCGGAGTCCCTGGGGACGCGATGGCGCAACTTGTTGCCCGGGACCTTCAATGCCATGGCCATCACGGCATGAAGCGAGAACGGCCCCATGAAGTTGGAGAGCACGTCATAGCCTTCATCGCCGGGCAGGTGCGCTGCGATCACGACGCCACACTCCATGGGTGAGCAGCTGCTGCGCGGGTAGTGCACGGTGGTGCGCACCGTGCGAGCGGCCGGGTCGTTGAAGGCGGATTCCGGGTCGCCGTAGCGAAACGCCCTTTCCGAGACGATGTTCGTGCCCACCGCTTCGTGCAACACGGCAGATGCCGGCGCCAGCGCCTTTTCGATGTCCACCACGACGGGGAGTGGCTCGTACGCCACGCGCACCAGATC
Organism: Hydrogenophaga sp. FG152; assembly: GCF_057809615.1. Classification (NCBI taxonomy): domain Bacteria; kingdom Pseudomonadati; phylum Pseudomonadota; class Betaproteobacteria; order Burkholderiales; family Comamonadaceae; genus Hydrogenophaga; species Hydrogenophaga sp. FG152. Next base: position 162,346 of record NZ_JBMDKH010000014.1, read on the forward strand.
AAGTGCGTCTTCGGCGATGTAGCGATCCTCGGCGACCACGACCGCCACGGGCTCGCCGACATGGCGGACGCGGTCGACGGCAACGACCCAGTGCTGCATGGGCTGCTTGACCCCCACCACGAAGGGTTGAGCCCATGCTTTGACGTCTTCACCCGTCAGAACAGCCCGCACGCCAGGCAACAGGAGTGCCTTCTCGGTGTCGATGCCGAGGATGCGGGCGTGTGGGTGGGGCGAGCGCAGAACGGCGGCTTCGAGCGTGCCGGGGCGTGTGCCCAGGTCGTCGGCAAACGAGCCTCGGCCGTTGAGCAGGGCGTCGTCTTCCAGGCGCTCCATGCGCTGGCCAACCCACGCCTGTCGGGCGTCCCCCGTCCGTGAAGGATCTGCGTGCAATCTTGTCTCCTGCGCCGTCTGGCTGCTGTTTCATGTGATGCAGCGCCAGTGTCAGGAGAGAAGGTGGTTCGGTGTTACCGAACGAATCTGATCATTGATCTCAAGGTCGGGAAACTATCCCAGAAGTCTGATGACTTTCTGTTCGACGCTAGATTTCTTCGACACGCGGGTTCGACGGGGGCTCGAAGAGGTTCACTTTGCGGCGGTAGTCGCTGGGGGTGATGCCCAGGTGGGATCGAAAGAACCGGGAGAAGTGGCTGGGCGCGGAGAAGCCCAGATCGTGGGAGACGTCGCCCACGGCGTCTTGCGTCTGAGTCAGCCGTTGAACGGCTTCTTCAAAGCGAAGCACGTTGGCGTAGACAAGAGGCGTGACCTGCGTGTCGCGCTGAAAGAGGGTGAAGAAATGGGCTCTCGACAGGCCTGTGGCGGCCGCGAGCTTGTCCACGTCGAACTCGTGGGCGATATCCTGCCGCATGAGCGCAATCGCCTGACGGATGCGCGGGTCGATGGCCACCGGGGGTTTGCTTCGAAGAAGGCTCGAGAGGTCGCGCCAGCCTGTGTAGCTTTCAACCACCGAGATGACGAGATTGAAAAGCAGGTTCTCGAGTCGGCCGGGCGAGACTTCATCGTCCCACCAGAGTTCGAGGACAAACTCCTCTGCCATCTTGCGGGTCACGGGGCTCAGGCGGACGCAGCGCTGGGGGAAAAACCGGGGATGGGCCGACAGCGCGAGAGAGCGCTGAAGCTCAGCCAGCCAGCCGGGCTCGATGTAGAGCGCCAGGATCATGGTGCGCGAGTCAGGGGGGGCGTCGTGCTCGTAGGCATGGGGCTCCCAGGCATTCACGAGCACGGCCAGGTCGTCGGTGATCGGTGCCCGTTCACCCCTCACGACAAATGCGCTGTCTGCTCCACCGGCCTTGATGAGAATGTGGCAATGGTGATGGGCATGGGCCACCAGGGGTGCGTCCATGTCAAGCAGGGCCACACGTCCGAATCGGCCCTGGAAAATCTTGATGGCGGAAGACAATTTCACACTCCTGTGGGCCAGACGATACCGAGAGTTTGATTCGTTGAATAGTGAGGGAAAGCGATCGGGAAGAGCCCCTGGCCGAAGAGGGGTCGGCCTTGGGCACGCGGTGGCGGCTGTCGATCGCGCTGGCTGAAGGGGGCCGCCGCTTCAACGGGTGCTGGTTTCAGGCATCGCGCCAGGCCCGGGCGCGGTCAGCCAGAAAAAACATGGCCCTGGCGAGCAGGGCAATGTCTGTCCATTCAGAAAATCCCAGTCATCCTGACTGGCGGAAGCGGTGAGATTCGAACTCACGAACGGTTGCCCGTTGCCGGTTTTCAAGACCGGTGCAATCGACCACTCTGCCACGCTTCCCGGATCTGCCGGTTTTGATTTTGTCGACCTGTCTCGCTCCCTGGCGCCCCAGGCCGGCGGTTTTCAGGTCGGCTGAAACCGCTCGACCACGCCTGCGCAAGCGAGAGCAAGGCGGGATTTTAGCCTGCCCGCCGCCTCAGGCCGGCACGGGCTCCCGGGCTTCGCTGCGCAGCATGCCCCGGGTTTCGATGAATCGCACCACCTCGTCCACGCCCGCCAGGGTCTTGAGGTTGGTCATCACCCAGGGGCGGCGCGCGGCATCGGGGCGCATGCGCGCGGTGTCCGCCTTCATCACCTCCAGGTCGGCGCCCACGTGGGGCGCCAGGTCGGTCTTGTTGATGACGAAGAGGTCGCTCTTGGTGATGCCGGGGCCGCCCTTGCGCGGGATCTTCTCGCCTGCGGCGACGTCGATCACGTAGATCGTGAGGTCGCTGAGTTCGGGGCTGAAGGTGGCGGCCAGGTTGTCGCCGCCGCTTTCGATGAACACCACGTCGGCGTTCGGAAACTGGTCCAGCATGCGGTCGATGGCTTCGAGGTTGATCGAGGCGTCTTCGCGGATCGCGGTGTGCGGGCAGCCCCCGGTCTCCACGCCCATGATGCGTTCGGCCGGCAGCGCGCCGCTCACGGTGAGCAGGCGCTGGTCTTCCTTGGTGTAGATGTCGTTGGTGATGGCCACGAGGTCGTAGCGCTCCCGCATGGCCTTGCAGAGCATTTCCAGCAGCGTGGTCTTGCCCGAGCCGACCGGGCCACCAATGCCCACGCGCAAGGGGGGCAGGGTCTTGGTGCGGCGGGGGATGTGGTGCAGGGCGGTGGTCATGGCTGTCTCTTGTGGTGGGGGCGCTCAGGAGCGGAAAAGGCGAGAGTATTGCGTTTCGTGGCGCGCGGAAAGAATCGCGAGCATGGGGCTGAAGGCCTGCCGGGCGTCGTCGCTCAGGGCCATGGCGTGGTCCACCGCATCGGGGATCTGCTGCGCCAGCCGCGCGAGCATGCGCTGGCCCGAGCTCTGGCCGAGCGGCACCGATTTGATGGCGGCCTGCACGAGGTTCTCGGCCCAGCCGAAGGCATAGCCCACCAGGCTGTCGCGCACGCTGGCCTGCGCGCTCGCGGCGGCACAGGCGCAGGCCACCGGGTAGGTGGGCGGGTTCAGGTCGGCGGCCTGCAACTGCTCGAACACGCCCGCGCCCAGCTCGCCGAGCTGTCGCGCCCACTCGAGCAGCGAGCGCCCCATCTGCTCGGTCTGCAGGCGGAACTCCAGCGTTTCGCGGGTCTGCAGCACCCAGTGATTCAGCTCGCGCACGCGGGGCAGGTCGTGGTGGCGCCAGGCAGGGATGGCCTGGGCCGCCACCGCGAGGTCGCTGCGCGCCAGGCCCAGGTGCAGCTGGTCGGTGAGCCAGGCGGCCGCGCTGGCTTCGTCGTGCACCAGGCCCGCGTCCACGGCGGCCTCCAGGCCCTCGGAATAGGAGAAGCCGCCCACGGGCAGCGCGGGCGAGGCCAGCCACAGGATCTGCAGCAGGCTGGCGGCAGAGCGCTCGGGCACCGAGTGGCCCGCGTCAGCCGTGGTCATGTCCGTGGTGGTGATCGTGGCCGTGGCTGTGGTGGTGGCCGTGCCCGTGCGCATGGTTGGCGTGGCCCGCGCCCTGGGCGCCATAGGCACCGCCCTCGGGCTCGAAGGGCTCGCGGACCTCCACCACGGTGAGGTGCATGGCGCGCAGCATGTCGGCCAGCACGTGGTCGGGTTCGATCTTGAGGTGGTCGGGCCGCAGCTCGATCGGCACGTGCCGGTTGCCGAGGTGGTAGGCCGCGCGCATCAGATCGAAAGCCTGGTCTTGCGCGGGGTGGTCGGGGCAGGCGGTGATGCGCAGCACCGGCTGCGGCGCGGCAACCACGCGCAGCAGCGAACCGTCCTGCGTGAGCAGCACGTCGCCGCCGCGCACCACGGTGCCGCGCGGCAGGAACACCCCCACATGCCGCTCGTCGGTCGTCGTGGCGTCGAAACGGCTTTTCTGGCGGATGTCCCAGTCCAGCACCAGCTGTGCCGCGCGCTGCACCAGCGGCCTGGCGAGGCCCTGGCCTTGGGGGATGAGCTTGGAGACTTGCAGCATCGCGGCGCTCAGAACAGGAAATAGCGCTGCGCCATCGGCAGGCGCGTGGCGGGTTCGCAGGTGAGCAGCACGCCGTCGGCGCGCACCGCGTAAGTCTGCGGGTCGATCTCCATCTTCGGCAGCAGGGCGTTGTGCACCATGTGGGCCTTGGTCACGCCCCGCACGCCCTGCACGGCCGACAAGGTCTTCTGCAGGCCGTAGCGTTCGCCCACGCCGGCCTTGAGGCCGGCCTGCGAGACGAAGGTCAGGCTGCTCTTCGCGGTGGCACCACCGAAGCTGCCGAACATGGGCCGGTAGTGCACCGGCTGCGGCGTGGGGATGGATGCGTTGGGGTCGCCCATGGCGGCCAGCGCGATGCTGCCGCCCTTGAGCACCAGCGCCGGCTTCACGCCGAAGAAGGCGGGCTTCCACACCACCAGGTCGGCCCACTTGCCCACTTCCAGCGAGCCGACGATGTGCGAAATGCCGTGCGCGATGGCCGGGTTGATCGTGTACTTGGCGATGTAGCGCTTGACGCGGAAGTTGTCGTGGCGCGAGCTGTCCTCGGGCAGGGTGCCGCGCTGGCTCTTCATCTTGTCGGCCGTCTGCCAGGTGCGGATGATGACCTCGCCCACGCGGCCCATGGCCTGGCTGTCGCTGCTCATCATGCTGATGGCGCCCAGGTCGTGCAGGATGTCCTCGGCCGCGATGGTCTCGCGGCGGATGCGGCTCTCGGCGAAGGCCAGGTCTTCGGCGATGCCCGCGTCCAGGTGGTGGCAGACCATGAGCATGTCCACGTGCTCGTCCAGCGTGTTGACGGTGTAGGGCATGGTCGGGTTGGTGGACGAGGGCAGGAAGTTGGCCTCGCCGACCACGCGCAGGATGTCGGGCGCGTGGCCGCCACCGGCGCCCTCGGTGTGGAAGGCGCAGAGGCTGCGGCCCTTGGTGGCCGCGATGGTGTTCTCCACGAAGCCCGATTCGTTGAGCGTGTCGCTGTGGATGGCGACCTGCACGTCGGCCTCTTCGGCCACGCCCAGGCAGGTGTCGATGGCCGCGGGGGTGGTGCCCCAGTCCTCGTGCAGCTTCAGGCCGATCACGCCCGCGTCCACCTGCTCGTGCAGCGCGGCGGGCAGGCTGGCGTTGCCCTTGCCCAGGAAGCCCAGGTTCATCGGCAGGCCGTCGGCGGCCTGGAGCATGCGCTCGATGTGCCAGGGGCCGGGCGTGCTGGTGGTGGCCAGGGTGCCCGTGGCCGGGCCGGTGCCGCCGCCGAGCATGGTGGTCACGCCCGAGGTCAGTGCCTCGTCCACCTGCTGCGGGCAGATGAAGTGGATGTGGCTGTCGATGCCGCCGGCCGTGACGATGTGGCCTTCGCAGCTGATGACCTCGGTACCCGGGCCGATCACGATGTCCACGCCGGGCTGGGTGTCGGGGTTGCCGGATTTCCCGATGGCGACGATGCGCCCGCCTTTCAGACCGATGTCGGCCTTGACGATGCCCCAGTGGTCGATGATCACCGCGTTGGTCATCACCGTGTCCACGGCGCCTTCGGCGCGCGTGCGCTGGCTTTGCGCCATGCCGTCGCGGATGGTCTTGCCGCCGCCGAATTTCACTTCTTCACCATAGCCGCCGGCGGCCAGGGTGTGGTCCTTCTCGATCTCGATCACCAGGCCGGTGTCGGCCAGGCGCAGGCGGTCGCCGACGGTGGGGCCGAACATGTTGGCATAGGCGCTGCGGGGGATGCTTGCCATGGGCTGTCTTTCAGAGGGCGCTTTGGGTCAGGCCACGAAAGCCGTACACGATGCGGTCGCCCGCGTAGTCCACCAGCTCGACGGTGCGCTGCTGGCCGGGCTCGAACCGCACGGCGGTGCCACTGGCGATGTTCAGCCGCATGCCGCGCGCGGCGGCCCGGTCGAAGTCGAGCGCGCCGTTGGTTTCGGCGAAGTGGTAGTGCGAGCCGACCTGGATCGGGCGGTCGGCGCCGTTCTTCACCACCAGGGTGATCGTGCGCCGGCCGGGGTTGAGCGGGTGGTCGCCCGCGTCGGTGAAGAGTTCGCCGGGGACCATGGCTTCAGCCCGCCAGCAGGGACCAGCCCATGTTCAGGCCCATCAGCGCCACCAGGCCGCCGGCCACGCGCGGCAGCCAGTGGTTGGCGCGCTTCAGGCCCAGGCCCATGCCGATGCCCACCGCGTGCAGCACGGCCGTGCCCAGCACCATGCCGGCCAGGGCCGCGCCATCGGCCAGCTCCTGCCCGTGCGCCGCGCCGTGGAACAGCGCAAAGGTCCCCACCAGCACCGCGCCCGCCGCCTCGGGCAGCTTCACCTGCGCGGCCAGCAGCAGGCCCACCACCAGCATGGAGGCCGCGATCATGGGCTCGATGGCTGGGAAGGCCACGCCCGCCTGCGCCATCAGCGCGCCGGCCAGCAGCAGGGTCGCGAACGACAGCGGCGCGAGCCACAGGCGCTTCGTGGTCATGGCGCTCCACACCCCCACGGCCAGCATGGCCGCAAGGTGGTCCAGCCCGGTGATGGGGTGCAGGAAGCCGGTGAGCAGACCACCGTGGTCGTGCGCATCGCCCACATGCGCGAAGGCGGAGAACGACAGGGCGGCGAGCGAAAGCGTGAGCAGGTGTTTGAGCTTCATGTTCATTTCTTTGAAAAGTGTCCGGTGTGAAGTGCCTTGTCCTGGAGTGCCGCGGAACCGGCTTTGCCGGGCCGCAGGCGCCGCCCCCTTGAGGGGGACGCGCGCAGCGCGGCGGGGGTGTTTCATGTGATCGGCTGATGCACCGTGACGAGTTTCGTGCCGTCCGGGAAAGTGGCTTCCACCTGGATGTCCGGGATCATCTCGGCGATGCCGTCCATCACGTCGGCGCGGGTGAGCACGCTGCGGCCTTCGCTCATCAGCTGCGCCACGGTCTTGCCGTCGCGCGCGCCCTCCATCACGGCCGCGCTGATCAGCGCCACCGACTCGGGGTAGTTGAGCTTGAGGCCGCGCGCCTTGCGCCGCTCGGCCAGCAAGGCGGCGGTGAAGATCAGCAGCTTGTCTTTCTCTCGGGGCGTGAGTTCCATGGTGGTGCGCGATCGTCAAGGGAGCCTGAGCATACAAGTTGCCCTGGAATCAGCAATTCCCGTGCCCCAGGCCTGGCGTGGCATGAAAGCTGCGAAATCCCGGTGTGAACCCCGCCGTACCCCCACCGTCCTGCCCGCCCGCCAGCGCCCCGCTGCCGGC